>CANIFC010000365.1 GCA_947466695.1 Oxalobacteraceae bacterium
ATCCGGCGTAGAGACCATTTGTATCGCTACAACTTTCATATGGTTCGTCTTTCAGCTTGGTTATTTATCCTGGGATGCTGCCGGCTTACCCGTCGTGGGGGAATTGTTTTTGTTATTGATCTTGGTTACCACGGGCTCTTTCCACGGGCCGCTGATCTGATATTCATAGGTGAAAACACGCGCTAACGGATCACGCAAGAACAACTGAGCCAAAAATGTTCCAAGCCCGATAACCGGATTGACCGCCAATGCGTACACAACAGAGGCGGCACCAGCATTAATTTCGGGAATCACCGCAACATGCATGTCCTGGGTCTCCTTGGCAATGTCGGCATTCCCATCCATCAAGACGGTTGCACTCACACTGCGCATCTTGATGTTATCTGTTCTGGCAACACCTTGCTGAATTTTTGCAGAGCCATTAATGCCATCGAAGGCAAATCCTTCAGAAAAAACATCGCGAAAATCGAGCGTCAACCGACGGGGTAACGACTGCATACTCAATACACCCAATAACTTGGCGGCACCCGGGTCAACTTTCAAGAACTGACCAGCAGACATCTCGAGGCGTAACTGTCCATTCATGCTCGGTACATGGATCGCATAGGGTAGACCGTTCCAGCTAATGTTGCCATCCAACTTACCACGCCCGCCCCGCATGACGTTGGCAAACCCAAAGCGTTCCAATAAATTTCCTGCATTATCCACATCGAGCACATAAGTGAAATCAGTAACGCTTTCACCTGACCGGGTTGACCATTTGCCGTTACCGCTCAACTCCGCATCGTCATTTTTCAATGACACTTTCTTGATCCGCCACTCACGTCCGGTCGCTCCCGGAAGATTGCTTGCAAGCAATTCCAACTGCCCTAATTTTTTGTTGAAGAGCTCAAAGTTTTCAACAAATATATCCAGATCAGGTATCTGGGCCGAACTGTTTTTACCTTCGAGTAATTGGGAAACATCCGATGCGGCAGATTTTGGAATCGTCAAGTGGGCCAGACGGGCAGTGATGGTTCCCAAGTCCTTGCCATTGGCTGCGGCATTCCAGCGCAAGTGACCCGAGGCTTGAGCAGCATCAATATTTGCCTGCCAAATACCATTTTGCTGAGATGCACCAAGTAGCACATTATCAAGCTTTTTACCCATAACAAAAAGTTCTGCAGTGCGTACTGCAATCACACTTGGCTCAGTATAAGAAGCCAAATCAAGCGTAGTAGAAGCGGAAGCGGAACCTGTACTTGCAGTACCTACGGCTGAGCCGATCAAATTACGCCATTCATCCACATTCAATGATTTGAAATTAATGTTGGCACTTAATCCACTGTCAGGTTCGGGAGCGGGCGCATTAACGCCGATACCACCGCGATTAACCTGCCAGATCGCATTTTTTTCATCCTTTTTTTGCCTTTGGTAGCGGGCTGTAATTGCAGAACCAAAGTTTAATTTAATTTCATCGCGCAATAACGACGTCTCCCCAGAAAGAACAGGACTCATCTCAAAACGTAAAGCCATACTATCGTTCGCCAGTTTTTTAAGCGGAGCGGGAAAATTGAGTGCCAGACCTTGTAAGGAAGAGTCGATGATGAGTTCGGTCTGTCGTTTTTTTACATTAATCTGCGCACTATAACGAGAACTTCCAGAAATTTTATCGGATAAGCGTTCTATAGCGGTATCCGGAAAATTTTTGCGCAGACCTTCTGCAGTGGCTACTCCATCGAGTTTAATGCGGATACTCGTATCTTTTTGTGAGCCACCTGTCGCAACGACCGGACCGCCGAGCATGTTCCCTTTAAGGGTATTGAGATTGACGCCTTTTTCATTAAAATCAAGCTTTCCATTGACCCCAAAAATCATCGGAATACCGGCATCAAGTACGATATCGTTATTGTTAAATTTGAGTATTCCTTGGACTTTAGAATCAACAATATGATTGATGGGCAATTGAAGCTTTAGGCCTAACTGAGCGCTGGCACTTGATTTTGTATCCAGCAAGAAATGCCCTAACCAGCCATCTACCGGACTTGCGTTAACATATTGCAACATACTTTGCAAAGTACCGTTGACACCGCCCTCAATATTGAGAATCGCACCGCTCGACATCAGATCGGGGATCACCGCTTTGACGTTGACCAGCTCTGATGTCATTGTCTTTGCCGTGTTGCCCTTAATTTCCATCATAGACCGGTCAAAAATAAAACTTCCCTTGATATTGTCAATGACAGGCCAGAGTGGCGCAAAACCATCCTGCGCCAAATAACCCGGGGCAAAATTAAGTTTTCCGCCAGTGAGATTACCTTTAACCAAAAATTCCGTTTTTCGATTAGAGCGGTCAGCATTGGAATGAAAGGGAAAATGGGCTAAATCACCTTTCACACGGACTGTTACATTATCTGCACGTCCATCAAGGATTGCTGTGGTTAGCCATTGACGCAGGTCAGGAGGTGTTTGAGCAGGAATATAACGATCTAGTTGTTTAAGGTCAAAGCCTGATAATTTACCTGAAATATCTATCTCATTTTTTTGTTCACCAGCTATTTTTCCCGCACTGGTGACATGGGAGCCAGACAAGCTCGCGCTCATGCCATCCTGCAGGAGTTCCATTTTATTGATCTGGAAAAGAAATCTTTCCTGAGCGTCAAATTGCCAGCGTGCCTGCATCTGTAATTTTTGAAAAGGCATAAACGGGTCAACGAAATGATCTGGGAACTGCAAGATCAAATCTGTTGAATTAAGCTTAATTTCTCCCCCATTGTCATTCGCATTAATTGAACCTGACAAATTTTCAAATCCGGGAATGGCCGGCACTGCAGCTCTTCCGGGTATTTTTCCCATTTTTGGACGAGCCGCTTGCGCCGCGCGTGGCCTCAACGATAAATCAACAAATTGTCCCTTCAAGCGATATACAGGAATCTCTGGATAGGTACCCTGCCACTGAGCGGTGAACTCTTTAAGCTGACCTTTAGGCGAAAAATCAAGCAACATTTGTAACTGATCCGCAGGCAGCGGTAAATGCTCGGCGAAATGTGCCAGCGTCTGCAAATCGAGTAATTTAGCTGACAACTCAATTGTTTCAGGTTTTCCGTTTTCTCCGGGGGTAAAGCTTTCCGTGATTGTCGTAGGGGGCAAACTAACACCGTCACGAGTTTGCATCGAAAAATCAATCAGGGACAGAGTATGCCCGGCCCGGCCGAACAAAAGAGGGAGATAATGATGACCAGGCATGACCCTCTCGGAGGCAATCAGGCGACCGCTAATTTGCGCCATATCCAGAAACGGCAAATCTTTACGAAATTGACCAAATACATCACCGAGCCGAACATCTGCAGTTAAATCTGTCACGCGCCCTTGATCAAATTGGACCCAGGAACGGACAGAACCTTTCGCTTTTTCCAATTCAACCGGATAGTCAAAATAGGCTTTCAACCCGGGTAGATCGGCCTCGCGCAAATCGCTGTAAATGACTCCGGTCCACGTTGAAAAATCGCTGATCTTTGTGGTGAAGACCGGATGCAGGAAATTTCCCCTGATGTCCAAGGGTGCTGCGAGGCTCAGCGGAGGTTGCGCCTTCAGTGCAAATTTATGCGCTCGCCACCGGTTATCCAATACAAAATCAACATTTGACAGG
>CANIFC010000366.1 GCA_947466695.1 Oxalobacteraceae bacterium
CGCAAGGCCGCTTCCATACATTCGTCGACGTCGGCAACGAGTGCCATCCGGATGCGGTTTTCTCCCGGATTGGAGCCATGGGCATCGCGCGCCAGATAGCTTCCCGGAAGTACGGTGACATTATATTCTTGGTAAAGCCGTCTGGCGAATTCGGTGTCGGAAATCTTGAGCAGTTTATCTACTCTGGCCCAAAGATAAAATGCGGCATCCGGTAATTGAAGTTCAAGCACCTCTTGCAAAACGGGCGTTACCTGGGCAAATTTGCGAATATACAGCTGGCGATTTTCCTGCACATGGGACTCATCGTTCCACGCCGCAATGGACGCTGATTGAATACTCGGACACATGGCGCTGCCGTGGTAGGTTCTGTAAAGCAAAAACTGTTTGATGATGTTTGCATCGCCGGCGACAAATCCCGAGCGCATTCCCGGGACATTGGAACGTTTTGACAGGCTTGAGAGGCTAATGAGATTGTGATAACCAGACCGGCCCAGTGCATGTGCGGCTTGCATGCTGCCCAGCGGTGCATCGCTCTTAAAATATATTTCGGAATAGCATTCGTCAGCTGCGATCACAAAATCATAACGGTCCGAAAGCGCAAACAGTTCTTCCCAGTCTTTTAACGTCAGGACTGCTCCTGTTGGATTTCCGGGGGAGCAGACGTAAAGGAGCTGAACGCGCCGCCAGATATCTTCAGGAATACTTTGATAGTCAGGTGCAAAATTTCGTGCCGGATCGGCGTTGGCAAAATAAGGCTCAGCGCCAGCGAGGTAAGCAGCGCCTTCGTATATTTGATAAAACGGATTCGGGCACATCACCAGCGGCGCGCCGTATTGGTTCCTGGCTGGATTAATGACTGTTTGAGCCAACGAGAAGAGCGCTTCGCGCGAGCCGTTAACTGGTAAAACCTGAGTCAATGGATCGATGGACGGGATGGTGTAGCGTCGTTCCAGCCAGTGGGCGATCGATTGCCGTAAAGCTTCCGAGCCTGCAGTCGATGGGTAACTCGATAATCCAGTCAAGGCCTCGCTCAGCGCAGTCTTGATAAACGCCGGGGTAGGGTGTTTGGGCTCTCCCAGACCCAGGCTGATTGCCTGGTAGGCCGGATTAGGTGCGACGTCGGCAAATAAATGCTTTAATTTTTCAAAAGGATAGGCTTGTAATTGTTGGAGTAAAGGATTCACTGAGGTCTTCGCTAATAGAATTACGTCATTTATGTGGAGTACCGAGGCTTGCACTACCAGTTTGGGAATAAGTATTTAAAATAAATCGGAAAAAAAATGATCTTGCAAACGTGCTTTGATTCCCTGAACTACCTGGCCGGCAGCGTGAGTTGTCACAATTTCCGATATTATACCGTCCTCCGTATCGAGCATCATCGGGCACCGTTCACGCGGTTTGAGCGGCTGTAAGCGGGACACAATTTGGCGCTGATGTTAAAAGTGAAAAAAATGGCCTCGTCAAAATGATATTATGTGCAGTTGTATAGAATTTGCACTGCGAGCCAGTGTCGTGAAATATCTGGTAAACGGCATCCGGCGATGCCTGCACCCATTATAAAAGATTGTAAATTTACTTAACGTGCGCTTATCTTCCATTAAATTATCAGGATTTAAATCCTTCGTAGATCCTACCAATTTCCAGGTGCCTGGTCAGTTGGTCGGAGTCGTTGGCCCGAATGGATGCGGAAAATCGAATATTATCGACGCGGTGCGCTGGGTTCTGGGTGAGTCGAAGGCTTCGGAATTACGTGGCGAGTCGATGCAGGACGTTATTTTTAATGGCTCCACACACAGAAAACCCGCTGGCCGCGCCTCGGTCGAACTCTTGTTTGACAATAATCTGGGTAAAGCGGCCGGGCAATGGGGGCAGTACGCAGAAATCGCGGTAAAGCGGACGTTAACGCGCGATGGAACATCCACTTATTACATCAACGGACAGCCCGTCCGGCGTCGTGATATTCAGGATATTTTTCTAGGAACCGGGTTGGGGCCGAGGGCATACGCAATCATCGGGCAGGGTATGATTTCTCGTATCATCGAAGCCAGGCCGGAAGAATTACGTATTTTTTTAGAAGAGGCCGCAGGCGTTTCGCGCTATAAAGAGCGTCGTCGTGAGACAGAAAACCGGATTCAGGATACTAACGAAAATCTGGTGAGGGTCGAGGATATCCTGCGTGAACTCACTGCCAATCTTGACAAGCTCGAGGCGCAGGCCGCTGTCGCCACCAGATTTCATTCGCTGCAGGCAGATCAGGAAGAAAAGCAAAAATTATTGTGGTTGCTCAGAAAAAAAGAAGCTGGAATCGAGCAGCAAAAATATTTTTCCGAAATCGAAAAAACGCAGCTCGATCTCGAAGAGCAAATGGCGATGTTGCGCCATACCGAATTGGAATTGGACCAGATGCGTCAGGTTCACTACGCCGTTGGTGATCACTTACATCAGGCACAAGGCACCTTGTATCAAACGAATGCTGAAATTGGCAGCCTTGAGGCAGAGATTAAATTTGTCATCGAGTCGCGTTCCCGCCTGCAGTCCCAGTTGCATTCGCTGACCGCACAAAGAGAGCAATGGCAGCGCCAGGGGCAGCAGTTTCATGATGATCTGGCCGAAGCTGACATCGAGGTAGAAGAATTGGCGCTGCTGGCCGAACAGGCGCAAGAAAACGCACAGCAACAAAATGACCGATTGCCGGAACTTGAAAAACTCTGGCGTGATGCACAACTGACGACTTCGGATTCGCGCGCGCGGATCATGCAAGCCCAGCAGCAGTTGGAGCTGGAATCGGCGCATCAGCGCAATGCCTCGAACATATTAAATACGCTTGGAGTCCGGCGTGAACGGCTGACGCAGGAAAAGCTGGGATTAACGCTGCCCGATTCCGGCTACTTACAAAATCTTGCCCTGCAATTGGAAGAGAATAAGCAGCTACAGGAAGAATTTGACGCCCAGCTGGAACAAACGCAAGAGCGGCAGCTGCAATTGGAGGAAGAAAAACGTGCCGCGCAAGAGCGGGCTAACGTCGACGCCACCCAGTTCGCACAACTGGAAGCGCGTTTGCTGGCCTTGAAATCCTTGCAGGAAAAAGTACAAAGTCAAAGTAAAGTGCAACCATGGCTGGAAAAGCACGGACTCGACAAGCTGCCCAAATTATGGAAAAAACTGCAGATACAGTCTGGCTGGGAAACCGCCCTTGAGGCAGTTTTGCGAGAGCGCACGTCTGCACTGGAAATGTCCAGTATTGAGTGGGCAAAGGCTTTTTTTAATGATGCCCCTCCGGCTAAACTGGCCTTTTATGCGCCACAAATTACGTCACTTCCAATATCGTCCGCCGATGGTCTCGAACCTCTGGTTTCGCTGCTGCAGCTAAACGATTCGGGCTTGCGCAGCCTCATGCAGGATTGGTTACATCAGGTCTACGTTGCTGAAGATGTTGCCACTGCTTTTCTGCAGCGTGTGAAACTGCCGCAAGGCGCCTGTTTCGTTACCAGGCAGGGCCATGTGATCACTACCTCCAGTGTGCGTTTTTATGCGACTGATTCAGAGCAGGAGGGGGTGTTGGGGCGCCAGCAGGAAATCGATAACCTTGCCAGGCAATGCCGCGCTCAACAGATCTTGGCCGATGA
>CANIFC010000367.1 GCA_947466695.1 Oxalobacteraceae bacterium
AACATCTTTATTCCAATAAATTCGCTTGCCCGACCTGCGGTTATTCGCTGCAAGAGTTGGAGCCACGCCTGTTTTCGTTTAACAACCCAATGGGGGCTTGCCCGGAATGCGATGGCCCGGGTCATATCGAGTTCTTCGATCCCAAGCGCATCGTTGCCTTCCCCAATCTGTCGCTGGCCAGCGGTGCCATCAAGGGCTGGGATCGACGCAATCAGTTTTATTTCCAGATGCTATCGAACCTGTCGGCCTTCTATGAATTCGATATCGATCTGCCGTTTGAGCAACTGCCAGAGATTGCCAGGGAAGTGATTTTGCATGGGTCCGGGAAAACCCAGATTCCCTTCGTCTATATGAATGAACGTGGCAAATCCGTCATCAAGGAACACAGCTTTGAAGGTGTCGTCACCAATCTGCAGCGCCGCTATCGGGAAACCGATTCCATGGCGGTCAAGGAAGAGCTGGCCAAGTTCATCAACGAAAAACAATGTCCCTCATGCGAAGGTGCGCGCCTGCGGATTGAGGCGCGTTTCGTCAAGGTTGGCAATGGCGCGCAGGAAAAACCGATTTATGAAATCAGCGCCCTGCCGCTACGCCAGGCCCTGAGTTTTTTTGAACAACTCACACTTGTTGGTGCCAAGCGCGACATCGCTGACCGTATCATCAAGGAAATCAGCTCGCGCCTGACATTTCTTAATAATGTCGGGCTCGACTATTTGTCACTTGACCGCAGCGCCGATACCTTGTCGGGTGGCGAAGCGCAACGTATCCGGCTCGCTTCGCAGATCGGTTCCGGCCTGACCGGCGTCATGTATGTGCTTGACGAACCGTCGATCGGCCTGCACCAGCGCGACAACGACCGGCTGATCGAGACCCTGCGCCATTTGCGTGATATCGGTAACAGCGTATTGGTGGTCGAGCATGATGAAGATGCCATCCGCTGCGCCGATTTTGTGGTCGATATGGGCATCGGTGCCGGCGTGCATGGCGGAGAAGTGATCGCCCAGGGAACACTGGAAGACATCATGAAAAGCGAACGTTCGCTGACGGCAAAATACCTGTCAGGCGAACTGAGCATCAAAGTACCGGAAAAGCGCACGCCGTTTAATCCGGAAAAACAATTCGTCATTAGCGGCGCGAGCGGGAACAACCTGAAAAAAGTCACGATGAAACTTCCGGTTGGCCTGCTGACCTGTGTCACTGGCGTATCGGGCTCAGGTAAATCGACGCTGGTCAATGACACCTTATACCTGGCAGCCTCGCGCCACCTGTACGGTTCGCAGACGGAGCCAGCGGCTTTTGAAAGTATCAGCGGACTGGAACATTTTGATAAGGTCATTGCAGTGGATCAGGCGCCGATCGGCCGCACGCCACGCTCGAACCCGGCGACCTACACCGGCTTGTTCACCCCAATCCGCGATTTGTTTTCGACCGTAACGGTAGCAAAAGAGCGTGGCTATAACGCCGGCAGATTCTCGTTCAACGTCAAGGGCGGGCGCTGCGAAGCCTGTCAGGGCGATGGCGTGATCAAGGTCGAGATGCACTTTTTACCTGACGTTTATGTACCTTGCGATACCTGTCACGGCAAGCGCTATAACCGCGAAACACTGGAGGTGCAGTACAAGGGCAAGAATATTAATCAGGTGCTTGGAATGACGGTCGAAGACGCGCATGAATTTTTCAAGCCGGTACCGGTAATCGCACGTAAATTACAGACGCTGCTCGAGGTGGGTCTTGGCTATATACGGCTAGGCCAGAGCGCCACAACACTCTCTGGCGGTGAAGCGCAGCGCGTCAAACTATCGCTAGAATTATCCAAGCGAGATACTGGCCGTACCCTCTACATTCTGGATGAACCAACTACCGGCCTGCATTTCCATGATATCGATTTACTGCTGAAAGTCATACAGCGCTTGCGCAACCAGGGTAATACGGTCGTCATCATTGAGCACAATCTGGACGTCATCAAGACCGCCGACTGGATTGTCGACCTCGGCCCCGAAGGCGGCGCAGGTGGCGGGCTGATCCTAGCCACAGGCACACCGGAACAGGTCGCAGCCAATCCAGACAGCGTAACCGGAAAATATCTGGCGCCTTTACTGATGAAGAAGTGAGCGGCGTGAAATAATTTTTCATACTCCATCCATGTTTTGTCCCTGTAATGAATGAATAAAAAAATTACGGGAAAAAACATGGACAGTGATGGTTTTACGGTTGAATTTTTATCCGGAATTTCTCTTATCCCAGAGCCGCATGACACCTGCGGATAACCGGCTCAGGCTTGTTTGGCTTTTTTTAAAAACAAGCGCTGCCAGTCCGCCAGCCATCTGTATTTGTATAATGTCCTGTCCCTCATTCACTCTATCCATCGCATATCATGTCCATCCGTCTCATCGCTGGCCTCGGCACTCCGGGTCCGGAATACGAACAAACCCGCCATAACGCCGGCTTCTGGCTGATTGACCAGCTCGCCAGTTCAGGCTTGCAACGCGACAAAAATTTTAATGCCCTCCTCGCCAAGGTCAGGATTGCCGGAGAAGACGTCTGGCTGCTGCAGCCACAAACATTCATGAACCGGTCTGGCCAGTCGGTTGGTGCGATATGCCGTTTTTTTAAGCTGACACCAGACCAGGTACTGGTGGTGCATGACGAACTCGATCTTGATCCCGGTGTTGCCAAACTCAAGAAAGGCGGCTCGTCAGGCGGCCACAACGGCCTTAAGGACATCACGGCCGCACTGGGTACCCAGGACTACTGGCGCCTGCGCATTGGTATCGGCCATCCGCGCACCCTCAATCTGCAGCAAGGTGTGGCCGACTTTGTCTTGCACCGTCCACGCAAGGAAGAGCAGCCTTTGATCGATGAAGCGATAGGCCGCGCGCTGGACATTATTCCATTGCTAGTGGAAGGCAACGTCAACGAAGCCATGCTACGCTTGCATACGCTCAAATAAACGTTCACCATGCGCTCGCCAATTCAGATTCATGCAGGAAAAACCGCCATGGCGCACTTGCGCCAGCATGGCCTGCAACCGCAGAATATCGCCATAATCCCGGCGGCGGCAGGTGGCCCCAAAGGCTTGATTTTGCAATCGCTGGATCAGTGGTTATTCGGTGAATGGTTACCTGGCGCACCACGCGAACGCAGCCTGATCGGCGCCTCCATCGGGGCCTGGCGTATGGCCGCAGCCAGCCATGCCGATCCGGTCGCGGCATTTCAGCGACTGGGTGACCTGTATTGCGCGCAGAGTTACCCGGACCGGCCTGATGCGCATCAGGTCAGCACTGTAATCATCGAATTACTGCAGCATTTTATTGGCGGCCACGAGCGCGAAATTCTTGATCAACCGCTGCATCGCCTTCATCTGATCACGACACGCGGTCGTGGCTTACTCAGGACTCCACGCAGCAGCGCCAGCGCCAAAGCCGGTTTTGCCTTCGCCGGACTGGCCAATCTGACTGGACGACCAGCTCTGGCGAGGCACTTGGAACGCGTCATTATTGGCGATGCACGCGATCCACTGCCATGGCTAAAAGAAAAATTTGACCATTTCAGCACGTACTTTTGTGCACTGACGCAAGACAATCTGGCATCGGCCTTACTCGCTTCAGGAACGCT
>CANIFC010000368.1 GCA_947466695.1 Oxalobacteraceae bacterium
GACACTCGTCCGTCTGTTACAAAATAGTATTTTTATCTATATTTTTAAAATGTCAAACATATGTAAAGGCAGCTTGATACTAAAAATTTGGCATGGAAATGACCTTTTAAAAGCTGCCAGGGATAGGAGATGTTCTGATCACATCGGCCAGACGCGATCAGAACATCACTATGTTTACACCTGCGTTCGGAAATGATCGCAGAACTTGATATCGTCTCTGTTTTTGGCTGGTGTTTTTGACCTGCGCATATCTTATTTTGAGTTCCTCCGATTACGACACCCTAAGATTGAGCGGTAATGCCTGCAATAGCAAACTTGCCAAGACAAAAAAATCTTCATTTCTTCTCAATCCTGCATTACACATCTCGGTCAATTGAAATTCATTATTACGTAAAAATATCTGAAATTAAAGTACTCCACTGAGATGACCCAAACACAAAAATCTCAATAAATAAGTACAAGATCAGATCACATTAGATATGACATATCTGATATCAAAAAAATGAAAACAATAACAATAAAAACATAACTCGTCTGCAGATCAAGAACATTTTGGCTTTACTTAACCGTTTTTTGATGATTGTCAAAGTAGTCCGATACCATTATAAAATTATCAATTAAACTATTTTTTGTAATAGTTATTAAGTCGAAAAAACTATTATGTTTTGTAATTAATCACACTCAAAGGGAAGTTGTGAGTCGGTTTCGCGGTCTCTGTCCGGCACCACACTCATCCCTCAACTCACAAAAGGAAATCTTATGCGTCGTACAGCACTTGTCACTGGTGGAACCAGAGGTATCGGTAAAGCGATTGCAATCGCGCTACAAACTTCAGGTTATCAGGTTGCAGCGGTCTACCACAGCAACACCCAGGCGGCACGCACGTTTTCTGAGACGACCTCAATTCCAATCTTTAAATGGGATGTGTCAGATTTTGAAGCATGCCGCATTGGTATTTCACAAGTTGAACACGAATTGGGTAAAATCGATATCCTGGTAAACAATGCCGGTATGACCAGCGATACCGTACTGCACCGCATGGATCATGCTCAATGGTGGAATGTCATCAATACCAATCTGGGATCCATGTTCAACATGTCGCGACATGTCATTGAGAGCATGCGTGAACGTGGGTTTGGCCGCATCATTAATATCAGCTCTATCAACGGTGAAAAGGGCCAGATTGGCCAAAGTAATTATGCCGCAGCGAAAGCGGGGATTTTAGGTTTTACCAAATCGCTCGCACTGGAAAGTGCGCGTAAAAATATCACCGTCAATGCAATCGCTCCTGGTTATTGCGACACGGATATGGTTGCGGCAGTATCGCCAGAAATAATTCGGGCGATCGTTGCCAATATTCCGGTTGGTCGCCTGGGCTCGCCCGCCGACATTGCCCGTATGGTAACGTTTCTTGTCGCCGATGAGGCCAGTTTCATCACTGGCACGACCTTCGACGTCAATGGTGGTCAGTACATGGATTAACCTGACTCAAAATAAACTGTTACAGAAGCGGCTACTTTAGTAAGTGCGCTTAAGTCAGGTCAACGGCATCTGAGCGCTCTCTTGTGTCCTGTTTAGGACAATCAGCAAATTATCTCGCTTCACCATTGCAAGTTGACATTTTCAATGGTGAAGCGAGATTAACAGGATTGCGCAGAACGATACATTCGTCTCCAAGCTCCCGAACCTCCAATCAAAGTTGTCCAAGCTGACATACGCACACCTCATATATTGACCTTGGCTTTCAACGCCGAAGTAAATTTGTGTGCTCAATCGAAGCTGAGAGCAAACCAGGCCTTCAGTATTTTTTTGTAGCAGCGGGGGTCTGTCAATACGCAAGGATTAAGAATAGCGGTCTCAAGTACCAAGTGACTCCCGTTGATCGTCATTTAATATTCGTATCAATATTACGTTTCTGCTAAATTTTAGAAAATAAACATAGCTTTGCAAAGTTTACTGCTTTTTATATGTCAACACCCCTTGGTAACGCATGTTTAAGTTCCAATTGTTAGGCAATGGACTTTATAATCGACATTCCTGATTTTGAAAGAACACTTATGACAATGGAGTTGATCGCTTTTGCCAAAGCGGTGATTGTGGTTCCAATCGCGTTACTACCGATTTTGAATCCTATTGCGATTGCCCCTATTTTTCTGTCATTAACCGGACCACTAGAACAGGCCGTTGCTAATCGACTGGCGAAACGGATTGCGCTTAACTGTTTTTTTCTACTGATAGGAGCCTTGTTTGTCGGCTCCCATGTACTTGATTTTTTTGGTATCTCGCTACCCATTGTTCGCGTAGCTGGCGGCATTGTCGTAGGAATGGCCGGATGGAGACTGCTAAACGGTAATGAAAAAGATAAATTACGTTCTTCTGTCGAGGAGACTGCAAATACCTGGAGCAAGCAAGAATTACGTCAGCATAGTTTTTATCCGTTTAGCTTCCCCTTGACAGTAGGCCCCGGAACAATCGCAGCGTCAATCGCCATTGGTACCCAGCTGCCGGCAAAACCTCTTGATTGGATTCTGACAAGTTTTGCGACTATCGTTGGCGTACTCTTGACGTGTCTGGTGATTTATCTCTGTTACCTCTATGCAAGAAATATGGAGCGTTTTTTGGGAACAGTAGGCACCACGGTACTACTTCGTCTGTCTGCCTTTATTTTGCTCTGCATAGGAATTGAGATCGGCTGGAGTGGCGTCTCGGCATTAATTGAAGACTTACATATTAACTAACTGACTACAGATGGCAAGTACACGCTTGGCCATCCGCATCCTCGCCTAGGCAAGATCGAACAAAAATCTGCACGTCTGACCCATTCAGCCATTACTACATTACCCAAGATGCAAGCTTAGTTATTTTATGGCGCGGTGTACCTTTTAGCCTCGTCCGCATGCGTTTAATGTTCAGGCTTGGTAGTTCGCTTTACGGCGGGAAACGCGAAAAAAATCTTCATCACACAACAAATATCATCGGACACGACTTCGTTTTTCCCATTTGCAAGACTGAGTGCTAAGCACTTTATTATTTTGATCCATGCTTTCAAGATACACATCAAATCCCCAAAGTCTGGCCACATGCTTAAGCATATCGTTCGTTTGCAAGTTTAATGGTCTGCGTAAGTATTGGTTATGTCTCAGGGTAAGCGCCCTGTCGCCTTGCATATCGACCGCCCAGACCTGAATGTTCGGTTCCCGGTTACCCAGATTGTATTGTCCTGCCAGATGCTGGCGTATCATCTGATAACCACTTTCATCATGGATTGCAGAAATGCTCAACTGCTCTTTATTATCATCATCCAATACTGAAAAAAAATGAAAATCCCGGATTAATTTAGGTGATAAAAACTGCGCAATAAAACTTTCGTCCTTAAAATTCCTCATTGCAAAATTTAGAGTTTTCAGCCAATCTCCGCCGGCGATATCCGGAAACCATACCCGGTCTTCCTCAGTAGGACTTTCACAAATACGGCGAATATCGCGCATCATCGCAAAGCCAAGAGCATAGGGATTAATGCCATTAAAATGCGGACTTCCTACCGGTGGTTGATAAATAACATTGGTATGGCTTTGTAAAAACTCCATCATAAACCCATCCCCAACGATACCC
>CANIFC010000369.1 GCA_947466695.1 Oxalobacteraceae bacterium
AGGGTGCTGCAGACAAGAAGGCAATTACCCAGCGGCGTATTGAGTTCATGGGCGACGCCTGCCACCATCGATCCGAGTGCGGCCATGCGTTCTACCCGTGCCAATTCATTTTGTACGCTGTTGACATTTGCCAGCGCGGTTTCCAGCTCATTGGTGCGTTGTCTGACTTTTGACTCCAGGGTGCCTGAATACTCCAGCAGTTGCTGATTTTTGACTTCCAGTTCGTTGAGCATGCGTTGCAGCGCTTGCCGTGTCGCTTCCAGACTCATGGCCAGTTGTCCCATTTCATCTTGCCGGTGATTGAGACGGATGGGTTCACTGAGCTGGCCGTTGGCCAGACGTGCAGACTCACTCATCAACAGCTTGAACGGTTGCACTAGACGCCATTGCAAGACGACAAGAATAAAGCCAATTGCCAGCACTAAAGACAATAGGCTGGTGCTGACGTAGCGGCGGAAGTCGGCCTCAAGACCTTCTTGTAATAAATCGTCCGCTAAAGTAAGCCTGACTTCGCCAATGACCTGTTCACCATGCTTGATTTTTCGCGCATGGGTAGTGAAGGGACCATTTTGTGACCACATTCTGACGTCATTAGTAATAAATTTCTTTTGATCTGGTAGCGTAATGACCTCAATTTTGGCAACCCGCGGATCCGAGTACACCACTTCGCTGGAAATTTTGGCAATTTCTGGTGTGATTTGCCATAAAGGTTCGCTCAAGATCACCGAGAGAATATCGGTCAGGCGCCTATGGTCTGCTTCTCCCTGAATGCGGGCGGCATCTTCAATCGTTCGTAGATGGTAAGGAATCAGCAGGGCTGCCGGAACCAGTAAGCCAAAAGCCACGGCAAGAATGATCGCTAATCGTAAGGTAAGCCGGCGACGCAAGACAGATGGCAGATATCGAAAATGCATTACAGGACCCTTGTCCGTCATTTTTAACAAGAAAGCCATGAGTGCGAAATTAGTACACGTTGCCGGATTGCTGATCTGGACTAATCGTTCTCAAAACGTTTTTTCCGCCGAACGTCAGGTATTTTTATGCGGTATGCGCCATGCTGGAAAATGTCATGAAACTGGAAAGGATAATTAGTTGAATGGTAAAATATTTTTAGGATATCAGCAAGTCAGAAGCAAGTTAGAAGCAAGTCAGAAGCAAGTTGGCAATAACTCAGTCGCAACTAGGTAATATTATCTGGCTTCTTCTATCCATGCCATTTGAATCGCTTCGAGCGCTTTTTCTCCACCGCGTTGATGGTCGTCAGCAAAACCTTCCAGATTGACAACCCACTCATGCAAGTCGGTAAAACGTACGCTCAAGGGATCAATATCAGGGAATTGATCAAAAAGTGATTCTGCAATGCGTACTGAGTCAGTCCATTTCATTTTTTACCTTTGTCTTTTACTTCAGCTAGACACGCAAAACGTCCACAGAAGTGAACGGTTTTGTTTCTGTCTTAATGATTTTCGCGCGCGTGGTTGATGGTGTATTTTGGAATTTCTATGGTGATGTTTTCCTTGCCCATCCTGACCTGGCACGACAGCCGCGAACAGGCTTCGAGTCCCCATGCCGCATCGAGCAAATCTTCTTCATCGTCGGTTGATCCGTTCAGGGACGTGAAGCCTTTGCGTATCACGACGTGGCAAGTGGTACAGGCACAAGACATCTCACAGGCATGCTCGATGGCGACATCACTGTCGACTAAGGCTTCACATAATGAGGTGCCTTCTTCGGCCTCGATCACGGCACCTTCAGGACATAATTCAGCGTGGGGCATTACAATAATTTGGGGCATGGCGCTCTCTATTTTCTATCTTGATTCAGGAAAAGTCGTCTAATTTTTTACCGGCCAGGGCACTGCGTACGCTGCGGTCCATCCGCCGGGCGGCAAACTCTTCCGTGCCGTCCGCTAATGCGGTAATGGTAGTCTTGAGTGCAGTCTGGTCGCTGCCTGTGACTTGCGCGCGTACTTTATCCATCAGCGTGAAAATCGTTACCTGCTCTTCGGGCGACAAAAGAATGGCATCGCTGTCCAGCGCCGACTGAGTGGCAAGCAAAATGCGTTCAGCCTCAACTTGCTCTTCCTTGAGTGCGCGCAGGTGCATGTCAATTTCTGCCGAGGCAAACGAATCTTGCAGCATGCGTGCCACCTCGTCGTCACCCAAGCCGTAGGAGGGCTTGACGGTAATGGATGTTTCTACGCCAGAACGTAATTCGCGCGCAGAAACCGATAATAATCCGTCAGCGTCAACCTGGTAAGTAATACGGATACGGGCCGCGCCTGCTGCCATCGGCGGAATGCCACGCAGTTCAAAACGTGCCAGCGAGCGACAGTCGCTGACCAGTTCACGTTCGCCTTGAACTATATGAATGGCCAGTGCAGTCTGTCCATCCTTGAAGGTGGTAAATTCTTGCGCGCGGGCGCAGGGAATGGTGGAATTGCGCGGGATAACTTTCTCCGCCAGTCCGCCCATGGTTTCGACGCCTAGCGAAAGGGGAATGACGTCAAGTAGCAGCCAGTCCTCACCCGCAGCGCGATTGCCGGCCAGTAAGTTTGCCTGTATTGCAGCGCCTAGCGCGACGACCTTGTCCGGGTCGATGTTGGCCAGCGGCGTTGTCTGGAACAAGTCGCTCACCGCTTTACGGACGTGCGGCATTCTGGTGGCGCCACCAACGAGTACCACACCGTCGATATCATCAATGGACAGGCCGGCGTCGCGTAGTGCTTTCCTGCAGGGCGTCATCGTCTTGAGTACCAGATTTTGCGTCATTTCAACAAACGTCGCGGCTTGTATCTTCAAGTGCAAACTTTCACCGGATTGCAATTTGGCATCGATGTGCGTTGATGTCTTGGTTGACAGGATTTCTTTTGCCTCGCGCGCCTTGGTCATCAAGAGGCGGGTATCTTCGTCCGACAAGGGCGCCAATGTCGCTTCCTGAAGCATCCAGCAAAAAAGACGGTGGTCAAAATCATCGCCACCGAGCGCCGAATCACCACCGGTAGCGAGCACTTCAAAGACGCCCTTACTCATTTTCAGGATGGAAATGTCGAATGTCCCGCCGCCAAGATCGTAGACCGCATAGGTGCCTTCGGAGGCGTTATCCAGTCCGTAGGCAATGGCTGCAGCAGTGGGTTCATTCAACAGTCGCAGTACGTTAAGACCTGCCAGTGTGGCGGCGTCCTTGGTCGCTTGCCTTTGGGCGTCGTCAAAATATGCCGGTACCGTGATGACCGCGCCGACCAGATCGTCACCAAGTGCATCTTCGGCCTGCTGTCTCAAGGTAGCCAGGATCTGGGCAGATATTTCGACCGGGCTTTTTATACCAGCGACGGTTTTCAATTGCACCATGCCGGGCGAATCAAAAAAATCGTAGGGCAAATGCTCGGCATAGGGGATGTCTTTCAAGCCGCGTCCCATGAAGCGCTTGACCGAAAGAATCGTATTCTTGGGATCATTGCTCTGCTCCGCCTGAGCCTTGTAGCCGATGTGCGCGTTGCCATTGGGCAGATAGCGTACGACGGACGGCAGTAAAGAGCGGCCTTCTTCATCATTAAGAATTTCAGGAATGCTATTGCGTACGGTCGCTATCAGCGAATTGGTGGTGCCCA
>CANIFC010000370.1 GCA_947466695.1 Oxalobacteraceae bacterium
CCTGCGGAAACAGAACCGCCCGGGGAGTTAATATAAAATGAAATATCTTTTTCAGGATTTTCACTTTCTAAAAACAGCAACTGCGCAACGATGAGATTGGCAGTGTGGTCATTAACAGGACCAACTAAGAAAATCACACGTTCTTTAAGCAAGCGCGAGTAGATGTCGTAGGAACGCTCTCCCCGGCCGCTTTGCTCCACTACCATAGGCACCATGCCTAACATATTGGTGTCCAACGCAGAATTGTAGATGATGCCTGTCATGTTGTTTCCCTATCGATTATGCTTGGTTACTACCCATCAATTCATCAAAGGGTAGAATTTTTTCTGTTACTTTAGATTTACCAAGTACATAAGTGACGACGTTTTCCTCTAACACAAGAGCTTCGACTTCAGCTAAACGACTACGGTCACTAAAATAATATTTAACAACTTGCTGAGGATCTTCATAACTTTGCGCAAAATCTTCAACTTGTGCCTTGATCTGCTCGGCAGTCGCTTGCAAATTGTTTGCCTTGACTAGTTCGGCCAAGATCAACCCAAGTCTGACGCGACGCTCTGCCTGAGCAGTAAACATTTCAGGTGGAAATGGAACGTCTTTCACGTTCATACCGCGCTGAGCCATATCCTGACGCGTCATTTCAGCCAAACGCTGGCCATCTTGCTCTACCAGGGATTTTGGTACATCAAACTCGACGGCCTTGACCAAGGTATCCATGACACTGTCCTTGGTTTTTGCCTTGACCCGACCTTTGACTTCACGCTCGAGATTTTCTTTGATATCGGTACGCATCTTGACCAGATCACCATCTTCAACACCGAGAGTCTTCGCAAATTCAGCATCGACTTCAGGCATGTGCGCCCACTCAAGCAGCTTGAGAGTAATGACGAACTCTGCAGTTTTTCCTGCAACGTCCTTGCCGTGATAATCTTCCGGGAAGGCAAGCGAGAAAGTCTTGCTTCCACCAACACTCAGACCCAATGTTGCCGCTTCAAACTCAGGCAGCATGCGTCCTTCGCCGAGCACAAAAGCGAAGGCTTCCGCTTTTCCACCAGCAAATTCCACGCCATCAATAGTACCGACGAAATCGAGCGTTGCACGATCGCCTGCTTGGGCAGACTGTTCTGCACCACCATCCCCATGCTCACCGTGCTCGCCCTTAGGGTGATAATGCACGCGCTGCTTGCGCAAGATATCAATGGTCTTATCGATTTCTGCATCAGACACTTCTGTCTTGACCTGCTCAACTTCAGCAGAGGACAAATCACCGACAACAAATTCAGGATAAACCTCAAAAGTTGCGTCAAAGGCCAAGACTCCGTCAACGACATCAGCCGTTTTAGGCTCAATGCGCGGATATCCGGCAACACGTAACTTATTCTCGATTGCTGCCGAGCTAAAAGCCTGGCCGACTTTATCATTGAGAACTTCGGTCTCAATCTGGTAACCATACTGGGCAGCTACCATCTTCATAGGTACTTTGCCCGGACGGAAACCAGGCGCCTTAGCGGTGCGAGCACGTGCTTTCAACCGCTTTTCGACTTCCGATTGCACTTCTGCAACAGGAAATGAGATAGTGAAGCGGCGTTCTAATTTATCTAAAGTTTCGACTGCAATTGCCATGAAAATCGCCCAAATATAAAAAAATTCTGTGGTGCGAGAAGGGGGACTCGAACCCCCACACCATTTCTGGCGCCAGGACCTAAACCTGGTGCGTCTACCAATTTCGCCATCCTCGCAGGATGAGATACTTACTACCTATATGACTGACTATGAATCAGCACAAAAGCAAAGGGCGACCTAAAATTTCCAGTGTCGCCCGAGCCTGTAACATATTGCATTTTAACTCAAGCCATATATTCTACTGGATTTTAAAGTGTCGCGTTACTATTTTCTTCACTCTGCATCTGCAATCCTAAAAATAGCCAAGTTCTGGCATTCCCCTGATAAAACCAACTCAGGCAGAACGTTCCGATGGTTTTTTAACCCTGAACCATGTTGCGTAAAGTGCAGGAAGAAATAACAAGGTCAATGCCGTTGCAATAATTAGGCCGCCCATGATTGCCACCGCCATCGGTCCCCAAAATACTGAACGTGACAAAGGAATCATTGCCAGCACAGCCGCCGCCGCAGTAAGAATAATCGGGCGACAGCGTCTCACGGCAGACTCCACAATCGCATTCCAGGGTGCAGCTCCGGCCTGAATGTCTTGCTCGATCTGATCAATGAGAATAATCGAATTTCGGATGATCATGCCGAACAAGGCGATCACACCAAGCAGCGAAACAAAACCGAAAGGCCGGTTAAACAGAAGCAATGCCGCAGCGGCACCGGCGATCCCCAGCGGGCCGGTCAAAAATACCAGCAGTGATCGCGAAAAACTATGCAATTGCAGCATCAACAGGGTAAATATGATGAAAATTACCAATGGGAAGTTTGCCGCAATGGAACCCTGGGCCTTGCCGCTGTCGGCTGCGGCGCCGGCTAGCTCGATCTTATATCCAGGCAATAAACCTGCGCGGATTTTTTCAAGTTGCGGGGAAACCTGAGAAGAAACGGTCGGACCTTGAATGCCGTCAACGACATCGGACTGCACGGTCACCGCCCATTCCCGACCCTCGCGCCACACAACGCCTGGTTCCCACACCAGCTTGATCCGCGCCAGTTGAGATAACGGCACCGACTTTCCGCTGGCAGTCGGGATGTTGGCGCTTCCCAAAGCGGTAATCGTCGAGCGCTCTTCCACTGGTTGACGCACCACAATGTCGATCAATTTATTACCGTCTCTAAACTGACCTACGGTACTGCCGGTGAGGATCGTGTTGGCCGCGCGCATGACATTTTGTGATGTCACGCCCAAGGCACGTAATTTATCCTGATCCATGTCGATGCGAATGACCTTGACTGACTCGTTCCAGTTATCGTTCACACCCACCGTATTCGGATTGGCGCGCATCACCTCCTTGACGCGATCCGCAATTTCACGAACCTGACTCACTTCCAGACCGGTTACACGAAATTGCACAGGGTAAGGGACGGGAGGTCCGTTCGGCAATAGCTTCACACGTCCGCGCACTTCCGGAAAATCGGTTTTAAATAAGTGTATGATTTTCAGGCGCAATGCTTCGCGCGACTTGAGATCTTTCGGCAAGACGACGATTTGAGACACATTGGTCTGCGGAAAAATCTGGTCCAGCGGCAAATAGAAACGAGGACTGCCAGTGCCCACGTAGGAAGTTACACTGTCGACGCCGTCTTGCTTTTGGATAAACGCCTCAAATTTTTTCGCCTGCGCCTCAGTCGCTGCAAAAGAGGAACCTTCCGGCAGCCAGAGTTCGACCATCAGTTCTGGACGACTTGAATCAGGAAAAAATTGCTGCTCGATAAATTTAAAGCCGTACACGCCAAGTCCAAATATGGCTAAAGTAATCATGATTGTCGTCTTGCGCCATTCGACACACCAATTCACCATCGAGCGGAAGCGATTGTAAAGCGGGGTATTAAAAAGCTCATGATGACCGTCTGCTCCGGCTGAGGGCTTAACTTTTAGTATTAAAAAGCCAAGGTATGGAGTAAACAACACAGCGACCAGCCAAGAG
>CANIFC010000371.1 GCA_947466695.1 Oxalobacteraceae bacterium
GGGAGATGTTATAGCGCTTGGCGACTGTTTCGGCGGTTTGCAACATGGACCAGTAAACTTCTGGTTTATGTTGTTTCAGCCATGGATCCATGATCATGTGTGTATTTGCCTCATTCTGTACACACGAAATTGACTCGACACCGCCGGCAGCGTAAATATCGCCTTCGCCGGACAAAATACGTTGTGCTGCAAGCGCGATAGTTTGTAAGCCTGAAGAGCAAAAACGATTCACCGTCATGCCGCCGGTACTGACCGGGCAACCACCACGCAGGGCAATCTGACGCGCAATGTTACTTCCGGTAGCGCCTTCCGGTGTCGCACATCCCATGATCACATCTTCCACCTCACCAGCCTCGATGTTGGCGCGGGTAATGGCAGCATTGAGGACATGTCCACCGAGAGTGGCGCCGTGAGTCATGTTAAACGACCCTTTCCACGATTTTGCCAAGCCGGTACGTGCGGTAGATACGATGACTGCATCAAACATAGAGGTCTCCTAATTGTTATAAAGTAACTGCGAATTGATTGCCCATAACTACCGAAACTCGATTTTCGGACAATTTTTGCATTAAAAATCGAGATATAAAAACAAATACAGTGATCTTTTTAATCAGCTTGAAATCGAGAATAACATATTTTTAGTACGATCGTTCGCAAAAATTCATCACGATCGCCCGGTTCTAAATATGGTCGATATTTGCGGCCTTTTTTGATAAAAATTATTAATTCTTGTTACCTTATGTTAAAAAACCACAAAAATAGGTGTTTTTGTAAGTTTCCGTAAGTTTCAAGAAAGCATGCTGTAAGTTTTGCCCTGCAAAATCAGGCTGTGTAAAAAGTAAAACACCATGATTTTTTTGAAGCACACTAAAATATAACAGGAGACAAGCATGGCGACAGTACAAACAGCGTCACGTGGTATGACAGGTGAAGAACGCAAGGTGATTTTTGCCTCTTCACTCGGTACCGTATTTGAATGGTACGATTTTTATTTGTACGGTTCACTCGCATCCATTATTGCGAAACAGTTTTTCGCAGGCACCGACCCCAACACCGCATTTATTTTCGCCTTGCTGGCGTTCGCAGCCGGCTTCATTGTCCGTCCTTTTGGCGCCCTGGTATTTGGCCGCCTGGGTGACATGATTGGTCGCAAATACACTTTCCTGGTAACTATTGTCATCATGGGCGCCTCGACTTTTCTGGTTGGCCTGCTACCGAATTATGCATCCATCGGTATCGCCGCACCAATCATTCTGGTCTCCTTGCGTATCTTGCAAGGTCTGGCACTCGGTGGCGAATACGGTGGTGCCGCCACTTACGTGGCAGAACATGCTCCACACGATAAACGCGGTGCCTTTACTGCCTGGATACAGACGACAGCCACGTTGGGATTGTTTTTATCCCTGATGGTCATTCTTGGAACCCGTAGCGCTATTGGCGAAGAAGCCTTTGCCGACTGGGGCTGGCGCGTTCCTTTCCTCGTCTCGGTCTTCTTGCTCGGCGTATCGGTCTGGATTCGTCTCTCGATGAACGAATCGCCCGCATTCCTGAAGATGAAGTCAGAAGGAAAAACTTCCAAGGCGCCTTTGACTGAGTCTTTCGGTCAATGGAAAAACTTGAAAATTGTTATTCTTGCCTTAGTCGGCCTGACTGCCGGTCAGGCCGTTGTCTGGTACACCGGACAGTTTTACGCCCTGTTTTTCTTGCAGCAAACGCTGAAAGTGGACGGACCAACTGCCAATATCCTGATCGCGGCATCCCTCATTATCGGCACACCGTTCTTCCTCATTTTCGGTAGTTTGTCGGATAAAATTGGTCGTAAGCCTATCATCATGGCCGGTTGCCTGATTGCCGCACTCACTTACTTCCCGATTTTCTCTGGACTCACTCATTTTGCCAACCCTGCATTAGAATCCGCTTTGAAAAATGCACCTGTCGTCGTGACGGCAAATCCAGCGGACTGCCAATTCCAGTTTAACCCTACCGGTACCAAGAAGTTCACTTCCTCTTGCGATATCGTTAAGGCGAAATTGGCTGCCGCATCGGTTAATTACTCGAACGAAATTGCACCTGCCGGTACTATTGCATCAGTAAAAGTCGGTGACAAGGTCATTGTTTCCTATAGCTCGGCTGGATTACCGAAAGACGAGGCTGTCGCTAAAGACAAGGCTTTCTCCAAGGAGTTTTCCGACGCGATCAAGGCGGCAGGGTATCCGCCAAAAGCAGATCCGACCCAGATCAACAAACCGATGGTATTGCTGCTACTGACCATCCTGGTGATCTACGTCACAATGGTGTACGGACCAATCGCAGCGATGCTGGTAGAAATGTTCCCTACCCGTATCCGCTACACTTCAATGTCCTTGCCTTACCATATCGGTAACGGCTGGTTCGGTGGCCTGTTGCCAACTACCGCGTTTGCCCTGGTCGCTTTTAAAGGTGATATTTACTACGGCTTGTGGTATCCGATCATCATCGCCTTGGCAACCTTCGTCATTGGTACCCTGTTTATCAAGGAAACCAAAGATAACGACATCTATGCTGATGATTAAGGCATAAATTTAGACAACACAATGGATGGCTCCGGCCACCACGAGCAACACCTGAAGTCATAAGAAAGCCCCTCTGATCCAGTAACACTGGACAGCGGGGCTTTTTAACTTGCAGAAGCCTGACACTGACATGCGTATCCAGACCTTATTGATTGCCAATCGTGGCGAAATTGCCATCCGTATAATACGTGCTGCCGCCGAATTGGCATCCGTACCGTCGCGCTCTACGCCGAAGACGACGCGGCATCACTGCATATCCGCAAAACCGACGAAGCACAGGCCTTGCGCGGCACGGGCGCAGCCGCCGGGTAGCCGCATGGCGCCTGCGTTTGCACGAATTCGTCTGGATCAACGAATTACGGCCTTCTGGGTTAATTTAGCGCAGGAACCAACAACTAGTATTAATTTTGCAAAAAAAGTACGAGAATCGCTACGATGCAGTCAATCACGGTCGAGTTGAAATTCACACATAAAGGTTTTGTACCCAATGAATAATTCGTCAAATTACACACCTCCCAAAATATGGACTCCCAAGAGTGAGCAAACAGGGCGCTTTGCGACTATTAATCGGCCAACGGCTGGCCCGACCTTTACCCAAGATCTTCCGTTAGGGCGCCATCCACTACAGCTTTATTCGCTGGGAACGCCCAATGGTGTCAAGGTGACAGTCATGCTGGAAGAGCTGCTGGCCGCCGGACATCGTGGTGCGGAGTATGACGCCTGGCTCATCAATATTAGTGAGGGCAAACAATTCAGTAGCGGGTTTACTGACATTAATCCGAACTCTAAAATTCCGGTCCTGGTGGATCACAGCGTGCCCTCCCCGGTTCGCGTGTTTGAGTCTGGCTCGATTCTGATTTATCTGGCTGAGAAATTTGCTGCCTTCTTGCCTGAAAGTGGCGCTGAGCGCGCGGAGTGCCTGTCTTGGTTGTTCTGGCAAATGGGTAGCGCGCCCTTTCTGGGTGGTGGCTTTGGTCACTTCTACGCCTATGCTCCAGAGAAGATCGAGTACGCGATTGACCGCTATGCCATGGAGGTAAAGAGA
>CANIFC010000372.1 GCA_947466695.1 Oxalobacteraceae bacterium
AAGGCCGATGGCTTTTGGTAAAATTGAATCCAACGGTCAAAGTGCCTACCTGTTTGGACTACCGGGAAATCCCGTTGCCGTCATGGTCACTTTCTATTTTTTCGCACGTAACGCCTTGCTTCATATGATGGGCGCAAATAGCGCTCCGTTATTGCTGGTACCCGCGTTCTCGCAGGCCGCCATCCGCAAACGATCAGGAAGGACCGAATACCAGCGCGGCATCGCCTCCGTGAATGCCAGCGGCGCTTTACAAGTGGCGGTTACCGGCGCCCAGGGATCGGGTATTTTACGCTCGATGTCTGAAGCCAATTGCATGGTGGTATTGCATCACGAACAGGGTAACGTTGAGGCAGGCCAACCAGTGGATATTTTATTATTTGATGGCTTGATTTAATAGCAAGGTAAAACCAACAATAAGCTTTTTTTCGCGTCAGCTCTAAAATTTTTTGTCCTCCTGCCGATTAGTTTTATATCGGCAGATGTCACTACAAATGGAATAACCTCGTTGTTACCTTGCGCTATTTCCTTGGGTTATTTTCTTGGGTTATTTTCTTGGGTTATTTTCTTGGGTTATTTCCTTGGGTTATTTCCTTGAATTACTTACTTCATTGAGTTACTGCAATAAGTTACTGCAATAAGTTACTTCAATAAGTTACTTCAATAAGCTACTTCAATTTGAGCCCGCCAGAGTCCTTATCCAATCAGCACAGCCGGAGGAAACTCTGCCGCTCAGGCAAGAGGATGCGACACGCGCTTAAACACTAAAGCAAAAATAATCGGCAAAGGGCAACGCTTTAGTGTAAATTTCGCTCCATCCGCTTTACTTGTCGCGGGGCTTTTTTGCCTGACGCGACGCCCAATTCACTTCCCTTTTTTTCAGGATATCCAATGCACACCGAGAGCTTTATTCCAGGCAAAGATGCCTCACTCGAATCGACCATCCGCACCATGCAGGCCAAACTGGCGCAACGCGGTTTTGTACTCAACGAATCGTCCTGGCTCAACGAAATTGAGAGTATCTGGTCAGTACACGTTAAAGATAGTGATTGCCCGATGCTGTTTGCCAACGGCAAAGGTGCCACTGAGCTCGCTGCCCGCGCCAGCGCCCTTGGTGAATTTTTTGAGCGACTCGGTACGCATTATTTCTGGACCCACTTTCATCTCGGTGAAACCCGTGCCAACCGCCCTTTCGTGCACTACCCGCAAGAGCGCTGGTTTGCGCCGAACAAGGACGGCAGCTGGCCACTAGAATTACTCAATCCCGAGTTACATGATTTTTACAATCCGGATGGCGAGATCGACGGCGAAGTCCTGGTCGACCTCAATTCAGGCAATGTCGCACGCGGTATCTGCGCCCTGCCCTACACCCGCCTGCGTGACGGGGAACAAACGTTTATCCCTGTGAATATCATCGGTAACTTGTATGTCAGCAATGGTATGGCGGCCGGCAACACCATGATGGAAGCGCGTAGCCAGGCCTTGTCAGAAATTTTTGAACGGACCATCAAATACCGGATCATCAGCGAAGGCCTGTGCCTGCCTGAAGTACCCGACGACGTGATCGCGCGTTTCCCAGGAATCGCCGCAGGTATTGCCGGCTTGCGCAAGGCCGGTTTTGGCATCGTGGTACGCGACGCCTCGCTGGGCGGAAAATATCCGGTCATGAACGTCACCTTATTGCATCCGAAAGATCAGGGAATTTTCGCCAGCTTTGGCGCGCATCCCCGTTTTGAGATCGCCCTTGAACGCGCCCTGACAGAACTGCTGCAAGGTCGGGCACTTGATACGCTGGAAGGCTTTCCGGCCCCCGGCTTTGACATGGATGAGATCAACGCTGTTGCCAACCTGGAAATTCACTTCGTCGATTCCAGTGGCGTTATCCACTGGGACTTTCTCGGTGACACCCCCGACTTTCCCTTCGTCGACTGGAACTTCAGCACCACCACCGCCGAAGATTATGCCTGGTTATGTAACGCGATCCATGCCGAAGGTAAGGATATGTATATCGCGGACTTCGAAGAACAAGGCGCCTACAGCTGCCGTATTCTGGTACCGGGCATGTCGGAGATTTATCCGGTGGAAGATCTGGAATGGGAAAACAACAGCGTCGGCAACCAGATTCGTCCGGCGCTGGTCAGGCTCAATGACCTGAGCGTTGAAGAATGTACAGCGCTGCTGGAACATCTGCAAACCATGAATATCAGCGAAGAGCGTCCTTTATGGGAAATTCTTGGCTTGGCGATACCAGTCGGAACGCCATGGAAGCAATTGCGCATCGGCGAACTGAAAACGCTGCTGGCACTGGCCATTGGTGATGAGGAGGCCATTCTTGAAGGATGTGACTGGATTCTTCACTTTAACGATCTGAGCGCCAGTCGACTGCTCGTTTACCGTTGTATAGAAAGCATACTCAAACTCGAGGACAGGGAAGATTACCTGCGCCCCCTGATCTTGTTGTATGGCGAAAACAGTTTCCGTCAGGCAGAAGCCTTGCTTGACCGCAGCGAACGTTTCTTTGGTCTTGAGGCACTTGGTGCCGATATGCAAGGCAGTGCCATGCACCAGACATTATTGGCCGCTTACGATAAATTATTTGTCGCTTAACGGTCAACGCTTGCACTCAGGCGCCTTGGCAAAAAAATCTGCAAAGGCGCCTGAATGTTCAGGCCCAGGCTGGACATTTATTGGCAACCACAGTCAGGCCCATGGTCATGTTTAATATTTGAACAAGTCACTATTGAACACCGTTCAACAGAGACCATCTTCTTAATGCACGACGCACGATGTCCGATGCACGATGCACGATGTCCGATGTCCGGTGCGCGTTCAAATTATCTGTATCCTGCGATATGAGCCAGATTGTGTACCACCAACACACAACACACAACCCACTACACTTGTTTTATTTTTAATCCGCAACATTATTTTTTCAAATATTAAAACTTTGAAAATTATCCAAAAACCTTCAAAGAATCCCCCATTTGTTTTAAAAATAACAATAGTATGATATACATGCCATAGGTTTTACTCTATAGCAAAAAATACATGAATTCATCGACAATGCATACACAGCAGTGGCACGCGCGTGACCTCCGGCAACGTCTGCTTGCAGCTAGCCTGACGATACTCGTTGCGCTCACTCTGCTCATGCTATTTAGTTACCAATCTACCAGCGATACGAAAAATAACATTCATAATGAAGTGCTTACTTTTATGACTTTACATCTGGTAACCGAAAAAATGCCTGTGCTGAAAAATCAGAATCCTGACGATATCGCCCAGCGTAAATTTGATCACAAACCAGTAAAACAGGTCAAAAAACTCACTATTCCAAGCACGGAAACACCAGTAATCACCATGCCCGATACAAACAAAGGCGCAACGGCAGATTTGACAAAACAACCATTCGCTCCCCTGCAAATCGACAGCAAGGCAATACGCAGGGCCTATGATGAGAGCAAACGTGATATCGAGAAGATGGCTGAGCGTAGCGGAAAGTCATTAAACGACAGACGTACGAATAACTTCGACCGCTTTGCTGTCGCCTTTGCACAAGCGGAAAAACCTGATTGCATTGGCAA
>CANIFC010000373.1 GCA_947466695.1 Oxalobacteraceae bacterium
AGTCCCATGGATGCTTTAGATGCTGCCGATGCCTTGGTTATCGTTACAGAGTGGAAGACATTTCGTAGCCCGGACTTTGAACAGGTAAAAGCAAAGTTGATTAATCCTGTAATCTTTGATGGCCGAAATTTGTTTGAACCTGCTGTGATGAAAGATCTTGGAATTGAATATCATGGAATAGGCCGTTCAGTTCTGACACTGGCGTGAAAACATTGATGCTACTTAAAAATACACAGGCTAAACGACTGTTGGTTGTCGGCGACGTGATGCTGGACCGCTATTGGTTTGGAGAGGTGAACCGGATTTCACCTGAGGCGCCGGTTCCGATTGTCCGGATCGAACGTAGCGAAGAACGTTTGGGCGGAGCGGCTAACGTCGCACGTAACGCCGTGGCATTAGGTGCGACAACAGGGCTGTTAGGCGTTATCGGCCAGGATGAAGGGGGAAATATTGTTGAAAGTCTCTTGCATGAGTCTGGTATTCAAAGTTACCTCAACCGTGATCCGGCCATTTCGACGATTATTAAATTACGCGTGATAGGGCGCCAGCAGCAACTGTTACGAATTGATTTTGAAGAAAAGCCAACCGCAAATGTATTGCGTGACAAGTTATCACTTTTTAATGGATTGATCGCCGATTATGATGTCATTGTCTTGTCCGATTATGCCAAGGGAAGTCTGATCAATGTGGCGGCCATGATCACCACCGCCAGGCTTGCTGGAAAATTGGTGTTGGTTGATCCGAAAGGAAGTGACTTTTCGCGTTACGCCGGTGCGACCATGCTGACCCCGAACAAATCTGAAATGAAACAAGTTGTCGGCGATTGGGCCAGCGAATCGGAATTAACTGAAAAAGCGCAACTGATGAGGCGTGATCTTCAATTGCAAGCCTTACTTCTGACGCGTTCTGAAGAGGGTATGACGCTTTATACAGACTCTGAAGTTACCCATGTCCCTGCAATGGCAAGAGAGGTGTTCGATGTCTCTGGCGCAGGTGATACGGTCATTGCCACAATGGCAGTCATGCTGGCGGAAGGTAAATCAATGCGTGAGGCTGTGTTGATTGCAAACAGGGCTGGCGGTATTGTTGTCGGCAAATTGGGGACTGCCACTGTATCTAAAGAAGAACTATTTCCTGAAATATAAATTTTTTTAAAATTATGCTTAACACAGCTGTCAACCGTGGCTGATTTAATCCGTTATGGAACACAGTGCAGCTGATTAGAGCAGCATAGAACATCAAATATTTTTTAAATATTGCGTCCTATTAATCAGCTGTCAGAAGTAGCATTAAAAAGTTCTTATCTTTCACTAAATTAGGAGCATTAGTATGTTCAAGAAGCTATTACTACTTATCGTGACTTTCGCTGCAAGCATGGGATTTGCATTTGCAGAAGTGGATGTCAATAAAGCTGATCAGGCTGCCTTGGACGGCATCAAGGGCATAGGTCCGGCCAAATCAAAAATGATTATTGAGGAACGAAGCAAGGGTGGAAATTTTAAGGACTGGACTGATTTTGCAACACGCGTAAAAGGTATCGGAGAAAAAAGTGCAGTGAAGCTATCCGAAGCGGGATTAACTGTCAATGGTCAGGCCAAGTCGGGTGCAGTCGTAAAAACTCCCGGAGCAGCGGTAAAAAAAGTAGCAGAGCCTGCATCGGCACCCTCAGCGCCTGCTGCCGCTACCAAAGCAACGACAGCGTCAAAACCTTCTACAACCAAGTAATTTCCGTCTAGGTTCATTGAGTTTCATTCAGCTTTACTCCTGTAGTGGCATGATAAGAATCCCCTGATTTATGTATCAGGGGATTTTTTTTGCTACCAGACTCTTTTAAGCAACAAGGACAATCAAGCGAGAATACACGGTAGCGTTTAAAATAGGTTTTGTTTATTTTTCATTTCCCTCCATATGCCCTACCTGACTATTGAAGACACCATAGGAAACACTCCTTTGGTAAGATTGCAACGACTTCCGGGTGAAGATGCTTTACGCCGTAATAATATTATCCTTGGTAAGTTAGAAGGAAATAATCCTGCCGGTTCGGTAAAGGACCGGCCAGCTCTGTCGATGATTAAACGAGCTCAGGAGCGTGGCCGTATCAAGCCTGGTGATACGCTTATCGAGGCGACCAGCGGTAATACCGGGATAGCCCTGGCGATGGCTGCTGCGATGCGCGGATATAAAATGATTTTATTAATGCCGGAAAATCTGAGTATAGAGCGGCGCCAGAGTATGGCCGCCTATGGTGCGCAGCTTATTCTGACGCCAAAGACCGGTGGTATGGAATACGCCAGGGATTTAGCCGAACAAATGCAGAAAGAGGGAAAAGGAACGATTCTTGACCAATTTTCCAATCCGGATAACTCGCTGGCGCATTATGAGACGACGGGACCGGAAATTTGGCGCGATACAAACGGACAAGTCACGCATTTTGTTAGCGCGATGGGCACTACCGGCACCATCATGGGCGTATCTTCTTATTTGAAAGAAAAAAATTCAAAGATACACATCATTGGAGCTCAACCTGAAGAAGGATCGCAGATCCCGGGTATCCGTAAATGGCCAGAAGCGTACTTGCCAAAAATTTTCGATAAATCCAAAGTAGATCAAATTGAGTCAGTGAGTCAATCCGCTGCTGAAGATATGACTAGAAGGCTAGCTATCGAAGAAGGAATTTTTTGTGGAGTGTCCGCGGCCGGGGGCTGCGAAATTGCACTACGAATCTCCAGAACGGTAGAAAATGCAACGATTGTTTTTATTGTTTGTGACCGTGGAGATCGCTATTTGTCTACCGGAGTTTTCCCCGCCTAGACCCTTGTTTTAAATGAATGCTTTAGAAATCTATTCATCCGCCACTAACTGCGTGCATTTTTTGTGAAAGGGGAATTTCTATTAATTCAGATTCAACATACAGATCTGTTTGACTGATTCCGAAAGTTTTTTTATTCGTAAAATTTAATTCATAGTATTCACGCGCAGTTATTCGGATTATTCGGACAGATCATTTATGCAGGAAGGTAGAAAACAGGAGCATTTTTTGTTTTCGGCTAAATGGTAAAAGTCGCTTTATCTGCTTTAGTGTTAAGCTTTAATGGATCCGTTAACGACTTCATATCTCCCTGCAACTATTCAAGTCTAGCTCTTAAAAATCTTTTTTTTATTTGAATCAAATCATTATTTATATAAAAATTCGTTACCATTCTTTCTAATATCACCTATAGTAAAAACGTAACCCAATGGAATATCAAGGCGATTTGAAATGTGATACTTGACTTGAATGTGTGCCATTTGATTGTCGCTTTTAGAGGAGATCAGGATGAAAATTTTTGACAACTATGCCGCTCGTTATGAACGAACCCGTGAAGAGGAATATTCTTTATCGGAATTTCTTGAGCTTTGTAAAAAAGAACCTCTTGCCTATGCCTCCGCTGCCGAGCGTATGTTGGCCGCGATAGGCGCCCCCGAGCAAGTCGATACCCGTCACGATTCGCGTTTATCACGGATATTTTCAAATAAAGTGATAAAAATTTATCCTGCTTTCCGTGAATTTTATGGAATGGAGGAGGTGATAGAGCAA
>CANIFC010000374.1 GCA_947466695.1 Oxalobacteraceae bacterium
CAAATAAAGTAGGCAACATCGAACTCGATGGAATTTTAAATGGCTCGTACAGGAATGAACGGAGAAAAAATACCATCGCGATCACAGGGAAAAAGCTTCCTGAATACTCTATCCAGACTGGCTGCCGAAGTAAGCGCGCTTCCAGCTCTATACGCCCACCCTCCTGCAAACGTATGCCTTCGGCCGTTAATTTAGCATTGCGCTCGTCAAATTCCAACAACGCCTTATCTGCAGTTTGCCGCCGTTGCTTGGCAAGAAAAAAGATATCTGCAAACCAAACAAGTCCGGTGACAATGGTTAAAACGAACAAAATTAATGCGAAATTCCCTAGTATTGATTGAAAATTCATTTATCATCCACTTGTAAAATTGCCAAAAATGCTTCTTGTGGAATCTCAACTGATCCCACTTGTTTCATCCGTTTTTTTCCAGCTTTTTGTTTTTCCAGCAACTTTCGCTTACGACTAATATCTCCACCATAACATTTAGCCAAAACGTTCTTGCGTAATGCCTTCACGTTCTCGCGTGAAATGATATTGGCGCCAATGGCCGCTTGTATCGCGACGTCAAACATTTGCCGGGGAATTAATTCGCGCATTTTAGCGGCAACGGCACGACCGCGATAGTGACTATTTGATCGATGAACAATAATCGCCAATGCATCAACTTTTTCACTGTTGATCAAAATGTCTACTTTAACTACGTCAGCGGCACGATATTCCTTGAACTCGTAATCCATCGAGGCATATCCACGCGATGTTGACTTCAAGCGATCAAAGAAATCGAGCACGATTTCGGCCATCGGCATTTCATAGGTCAGTTTGACTTGCCTGCCGTGATAATTCATATCGAGTTGTACGCCTCGTTTAGAGGTACACAAAGTAATCACTGAGCCCACGTACTCTTGCGGCATGTACAAATTAACAGTGACAATTGGTTCGCGAATCTCTTCGGTTTTTGATGGATCCGGCATCTTCGACGGATTATCAACCAAAATAACATTCCCACCAGCCATGACCACTTCATAAATAACGGTCGGTGCGGTGGTAATCAAATCCATGTCAAATTCACGCTCCAGACGCTCCTGAACAATTTCCATGTGAAGCAATCCAAGAAAGCCACATCGAAAACCAAATCCAAGCGCCTGTGAAACTTCCGGCTCATACATGAGAGCGGCATCATTGAGTTTTAATTTCTCAAGAGAATCTCGCAACGAATCATATTGATTTGCCTCAACGGGAAATAAACCGGCAAAGACTTGTGGCTGGACTTCTTTAAATCCAGGCAAGGATGTTAATGCAGGTCTTGCTGCGTGAGTTACCGTATCACCGACTTTTGCTGACTTGAGCTCTTTGATACCGGCAATAATAAACCCAACCTGCCCGGCTGATAATTCATTTCTGGACAAGGATTTAGGAGTAAAAACACCGACACTTTCGACCAGATGCTGAGCGCCAGTGGCCATAAAAAGAATTCTATCTTTGGGACGCAAAGTTCCGTTCATGATGCGCACCAGCATCACGACGCCAACATAATTGTCGAACCATGAATCGACAATCAAGGCTTGTAAAGGTGCGTCGGGATCACCCTTGGGTGACGGTACTTTCAAAATCAGCGATTCAAGCACATCCTGAACGCCCAGTCCCGTCTTGGCCGAACAGTGCACTGCATCGCTGGCCTCAATGCCAATGACTTCTTCAATTTCGAGGATTGCATTGATAGGATCAGCCGATGGCAAATCGATTTTATTTAAAACCGGTACGACCTCAACACCCAATTCGATTGCCGTATAGCAATTTGCGACAGTTTGAGCCTCAACACCTTGAGAAGCATCGACGACCAGCAGTGCTCCTTCGCAAGCGGAAAGCGAACGACTTACCTCGTAACTAAAGTCGACGTGTCCGGGAGTATCAATTAAATTAAGGTGATAGATTTGCCCGTCGCGCGCCTTATAGGTCAACGCCGCAGTTTGCGCCTTGATTGTAATACCACGCTCACGCTCAATATCCATTGAGTCGAGGACCTGAGCTTCCATTTCGCGGTCAGACAAGCCACCACAAATCTGGATAATACGGTCTGCCAGCGTTGATTTGCCATGATCAATATGGGCAATAATCGAAAAATTACGGATGTTATTCATTGGGGAGGCAAAACCGATTACAAAAAAAGCGCCCTGTACCGGACAGTACTGACCCAGCCGAGCGCCTTGAATTGGATTATAAAAGACGACATCTTACCGGATTTCAGGTCAAAAAACCGATATTTCATGCGCCGGAAGTTAAATTGCTATTTAATAAACAATAACTATCCATGTTGATACTTATTATAGTTTAGTGAATAAAAAATATTAGTGCAGGTTATACGTCGAAATCAGGTAAGGCACCGGGTAAATTTCGCATGGCTTTTTGAGGTAGTTGCCATTTTTTATCATACTCGATTTTCGCCAAATACAATCCGTCTGGCATAAACGTGGGAGCTGACAGACTGCGATTATGGCTATTTAATATTGACGCCATCCAATCCGGAGATTTTTTTCCAGTCCCGACAAAAATAAACGCGCCGATGATATTACGCACCATATGATGCAAGAACGCACTTGCCCGCAAGGTAAATACAATCAACTCTCCTTGCTGCACAATCTCGATATCATACATGTGCTTAACTGGAGATTTTGCCTGGCAAGACGCGGCTCTAAACGTCGTAAAGTCATGCTCTCCTATCAAGTGCCTGGCTGCCGACCGCATTAAATTGACATCAAGCTGTCTAAAGACCCAACCGGCGCGGCAGGACCACATCGGGGAGCGTATAGGATTATTATAAATTACATAACGATAAGTGCGTGCGTATGCGCTGAAGCGCGCATGAAAATTATCTTGCGCAGCAGGATCAGTAAACACGACCTCTTTTGCCCATTGGATGGCGATCGAATCTGGCAAAAAAGCATTAACCCCGCTTACCCAGGAATGCATTGAGCGATCTAGATTCGTATCAAAATGCACTACTTGCTCAATGGCGTGGACACCCGCATCAGTTCTTCCTGCACAAGCGGTAGTAATCGTTGTTTGAGTAAATAGACCAAGCGCTTTCTCAAGAGCATCTTGAACCGTGTTGCCATTTGGCTGAGTTTGCCATCCCTGCCAACAACTTCCGTCGTATTGGATACCAAGTACCAAACGTTTCTTATCAATCATTGACTTAATAAGCCCTTTATCAAAACAAAAACGGGCGCATGCAAAGCACTGCGCCCGCTTTAAAAAAAATCTTGTTTATACCAAATTTAACAGCATTTTTTGTGCTTTTTCAATTTGATCTGGCGTTCCGTCTTTCAATACTTCGTCAAGCAGTTCACGCGCCCCCTCTTTGTCACCAATTTCTTGATAAGCGACAGCAAGATCGAGCTTGGTTGCCATTTCTGCGTTATAAAAAGAAGCATTTTCCCCATCAATAGAGCTCAGCTCGAGCTCAGATTTGCCGGAGCCAAGATCAAGATCAATTCCGGACAGGTCAAAATCAAAGGTCTGTGTCGACGCTAATTCATCTTTGGCAGGATTTATTGTATCAGAC
>CANIFC010000375.1 GCA_947466695.1 Oxalobacteraceae bacterium
GCGACACAAACCGGTTTATCGCTACCTTCACGTTCAATCGTGATTTCCCAGGTCATTTGCGCACCATCAGGAATGTCATCCACCGCCAGTAGTAAGAGCCTTGCACGAAGCGTGCTTCCTACCGGGACTGGAGCGGGAAAGCGTACTTTATTAAGTCCGTAATTAACGCCCATCTTGACGTCGGTCATGCTGATGGCGTTTTGCATCAACATGGGTAGTAGCGATAAGGTCAGCAAGCCGTGTGCGATCGGGCCGCCGAAGGGAGATTCCTTTTTGGCACGTTCAACATCGACATGTATCCATTGCTGATCGTCGGTTGCGTCTGCGAAAGTGTTGACGCGTTGCTGTGATATTTCTATCCAGTCGGAGAGGGCAACTTCTTGTCCTACCAGTGATTTTAATTCAGCCAGGCTATGTATTTCACGCATGATTACTTTTCCTAGTGGTTGTGATTACAGTGGCCGGCGACCAAACATTCCCATACCTTTGATGGTACAGACCAGTTTACCGTCCTGATTTGTCGCGCGCCAGACGGTGACCACGACTCCACGGTCCGGTTTTGAGGTTGACGGTTTACTTTCGAGTGTCTCTGCGCTCACGCTTAGGGTATCGCCCGGCCGGACTGGAAGTATCCAGCGTACTTCGTCGACCCCTGGAGAGCCCATACTGGTTGATTCGTTGAGAAAACCATCGACTACCAGACGCATGATCATGCCGCAGGTGTGCCAGCCGCTGGCAATGACGCCGCCGAAGATGGAGTCGGTTGCCGCCTCTTTATCGATATGAAATGGCTGGGGGTCAAACTGGATGGCGTAATGGATGATTTCTTCTTCAGTCACCTGACGTTGGCCCAGTTCAATGATGCTGCCTGGAATGAAATCCTCGAAATACCATTTGTAAACTTTGGCAACTGCTGGCGCTGGTGTGGACGCTGGTGTGGACATAATGTACTCCGCAGGTTAGGGGAGGATGTTGGCAAGATATCGGTCACGATTTCACCACTATTCAGTCACTCTGACCTCAATCCATTGCAGCGATCGGGATGGCGTGAAAAAATAGTGACTGAAAGTGAATTGCAGTTGCTTCAGGCGGCGCTTTTGAAATCTGGCTGAGCCACAAAACGCGCCAGATGATGATCCGTGTCTCCCAGTGACAACTCGATCATCGTGAGGCGTTTGAACATGTGAGCCGCCGGCAATTCGTTGGTGACACCCATGCCGCCATGCAGTTGTACTGCCTGCTGGCCAACAAAGCGCGCAGCCTGCCCGATCCGTACCTTGGCGGCGGAGACTGTGCGGCGACGTTCCTGTACATCTGCAGATGAAACCTTGACCGCAGCCAGCGTCGCCATTGAACGGGCTTGTTCCAATTCCATAAACATCTCGGCCATGCGGTGCTGCAAGGCCTGAAATTTACCGATAGGCACACCAAATTGCTGACGGGTTTTGAGATACTCCAGGGTCGATGCAAAAATTGCCTCCATTAGTCCGATGGCTTCGGCGCAAAGTAAGGTAACGCTATAGTCAGTTGCCGCATCGAGTATCTCCCAGCCTTTGTCTACCGTCCCGAGTAGTGCGGAAACGGGTACCTGCACCTGGTTGAACGTGATGTCAGCGGCACGTAACCCATCAATAGTACGGTAGTCGCGCCGACTGATGCCTGTCGTTGCGGCATCGACGACAAACAAACTGATGCCGCTAGTATCACGCTGGGTACTTCCGGTACGGGCTGAAACGATTAACTGATCAGCTTGGGCGCCATGCAGGACAACGGTTTTAATTCCGTTGAGGACAAAACCGTCCGAATTTTTGGTCGCATTGGTGGCGATATCAAACAAGTCATGTCGGGATTGTTTTTCTGCCAGGGCGGTGGCAAGTTTAAGTTCGCCGGTAGCAACCTGGGCAAGTAAGTCATTGTGGCTGCCAGAGAGTCTGAGAAACTCGGCACCTGACACCGTTGCAAAATACGGCTCGATGACCAGTCCGCGTCCAAGCTCTTGCATAATAACCAGCATATCAATGGCCGAACCGCTAAAACCACCCTGATCTTCGGGTATCGGCAATGCCATCAGGCCTAATTCAGCCATGCCATCCCAGGCTTTGGCCGAGATGCCTTCGCTTGAGGTAATGATGTGTTTGCGTTGTTCGAAGGTGTAGTCTTTTTCGACCCAGCGACGTAAGGCATCGGCGAATTGTGTTTGTTCTTGTGTTAGATTGAAATCCATTTTTTATCTCCGCGCTATTTTCATTGTGCTCATAGGGTTCATTGAGTTCTTCATGTCAGTGTGTCTATAAACCCAGGATCATCTGTGTAATGATGTTTTTTTGTATTTCATTCGAGCCACCGTAGATGGAGGTCTTGCGGTAATTGAAATAGTACGAGGCCAGCGGGGCTGCATCGTCGTCACCAACGAGACTGTGCTCATTATCGCCGTGCATGAAGGCAGGATCGAAAGGCTGGCCATAAGGGCCGAGTGCCTCAAGCATCAGTTCAGTGAGGTTTTGCTGGATTTCAGTACCTTTGATTTTAAGCAGGGACGCTTCCGGACCCGGGCGCCCGCTGTCTTGCGAGATCACGCGCAGAACGGTAATCTCAAGTGCCATTAATTCAATTTCAAGACTGGCGACTTTGTTGGCATAGACAGGATCATCGATGAGTGGCTTGCCATTTTTATGATGTTCGGTGGCGATTTTCTTAAGAAATTCTAGCTCGCGTTTGGCACGGCCGACGGCTGCAATATTGGTGCGCTCGTGACCGAGCAGGTATTTGGCATAAGTCCAGCCTTTGTTTTCATCACCGATGAGATTCTGGACCGGTACTTTGACGTTATCAAAGAAGACTTCATTCACTTCATGGTCTTCGTCCAGCATGATGATCGGACGCACGGTAATCCCTGGTGTTTTCATGTCGATCAGAAGGAACGAAATTCCCTCTTGCTTACGCACCCCGGTGTCTGTACGCACCAGACAGAAAATCATGTCGGCATGCTGCGCCAGTGTCGTCCAGGTTTTTTGTCCATTAACCAGATAGTGGTCACCGTCTTGGCTCTTAACCAATTCTGCACGTGTTTTGAGGGAAGCCAGATCAGACCCTGAACCAGGCTCGGAATACCCCTGACACCACCAGTCATCGCAATTTAATATGCGGGGCAAATAATAGTCTTTTTGTGCCTGGTTACCAAACGCCATAATGACGGGAGCTACCATCGCGACACCAAACGGCATGATCGCCGGAGTTCCTGCACGGGCGCATTCCTCTTCAAATATATGTCGTTTGGTAGGGCTCCATCCAGTGCCGCCATATTCTGCGGGCCATCCGGTCGCCACCCATCCTTGTTTCGCAAGGATTTTGTGCCAACGGACAAAGTCTTCTTTTGACATCCGCTTATGATTAAGTACTTTATGCTTCAAGTCCGCCGGCAAATGCGTGTCCAGATAAGAACGCACTTCGTCACGAAATGCCAGATCCTCAGACGTGTAATTTAAATCCATATTGTCTCCACTAGGTTGGGGCCGTTTCACATCCCTGAATAAAAAAGCACGACCGTTCAAATCTAATTGTA
>CANIFC010000376.1 GCA_947466695.1 Oxalobacteraceae bacterium
AGTCCGCCAGTGCCGCCTGCACCATCAGTTGGCCAGGGCGCTGCAAATCATAAAGAGCGCTCTTGAATGATTCTGCCAGCGAGGGCGGAACCACCATGTAACCCACCTTGATACCTGGGTAAAGCACTTTGGAAAAAGTGCCCAGATAGACGACCCGGTCATTGGCATCGAGCCCCTGCAGAGAGGCCAGGGGCCGGCCGGTGTAGCGAAACTCACTGTCGTAATCGTCTTCCAGAATCCAGGCATTCTTGCGTACGGCAATGTCAAGCAGTTCGCGCCGCCGGGCCAGGCTCATGACAGCACCGGTCGGATACTGATGCGACGGCGTCACGTAAATGAGTCGCGGATCGGTGGCCAGGTCCGCCGCATCCAGTGCCATTCCCTCTCCGTCAACGGTCACCGGATGCAATAGCAGATCGCAAGCCTCAAAAACGCGCCGGGCACCCCAGTAACAAGGGTCTTCAACCCAGGCCGTATCGCCTACATCGGCCAGTAATTGGGCGCACAAGTCCAATGACTGATGGGTGCCGGAAGTGATGACGATGTTTTCTATGGAGACCTTGACTGAGCGCGATATGCGTAAATATTCCGCAATGGCCTGGCGCAGTGGCAGGTAGCCACCAGACTGCCCGTAATCGAGCATATCAGGGCGCGCCTCCCGCCAGACCCGGTTTTGCAGGCGCTGCCATAATTTAAAAGGAAAACTGCTGAAATCGGCGTCACCAGGGACGAAGGGTTGAATTTCAAAACGCGGTCCGGCCGCAAACGCCGTAATGCGCGCACCACGCTCAGAAAGCGGCGGCAGAGCCATCTCGGCAACCACTGTAGTCGGCAGTTCAGGCTTGTTGTCAAGGGAGGCGAGATTAGCCAGATCGGCGACATACGTGCCGCTGCCCCTTGTGCTGACCACGTAGCCTTCTGCGGCCAGTTGTGCAAATGCAGCGACCACCGTATTGCGTGCGATCCCGAGATCCCGGGCGAGATCACGGCTGGAAGGTAACTTGTTACCAGCGCCAAGCTGATGCTGATGTATGGCGGTTTTTGCTGCCTCATAAAGTCGCCGCTGTTGCGGTAGCCTGGGATAAAAAGTCGCCTGGGTCAGTAGTCTGGCAAGTAAGTCAGAGGCAGTTAGCATAATTGTGCCATCACAAAAGTGGCTCTATCAAAAATAATAAAAATTAATTTTGATCATACCAAATTTACTTATTAACAGATTTATTATTTTAAATTCACTTGGAAACATTTTTTCTTGTTGCAAAATTGATGCATTGCAAAATATTTAATTCTTTGCAAGTGGATCTACATGGATTAATATTTAAATTAAGTTTTCGTTCCAATGCTTCCATGTCCGATAAACGTCAATTATTTCACTATGCCACTTATGTCTAGTCCTAGCCCACTTGTCATCATTCCGTCTTGTACCGAAAAAATCGGGTCACATTTTTTTTACGTCGCGCAGATGAAATATGTGGATGCAGTCTATCGTGGCGCCGCTTGCCTGCCACTGATCTTGCCCGCCTTTGGCGCTGAGACCGATCTCGATACGGTACTTGCTACCGCCGACGGCATCATGCTGACCGGCGCTTATTCCAACGTACATCCCAGTCACTATGCACAGGAAGTGCATAACCCGGCGTTACCGCAAGATGCGGCGCGCGATGCGACCACCCTTCCCCTGATCCGGGCGGCATTAAAACACGGGATTCCACTTTTTGCCGTATGCCGTGGCTTTCAAGAAATCAATGTTGCGCTCGGCGGTAGCCTGCACCAAGCGGTACAGGAGGTCGAAGGCATGTCAGATCATCGTGAAAACAAGACACTGACGCAAGATCAGCAATATGGTCCGGCGCACGGCGTGACACTGACTGCCGGTGGACAAATGCAGCAAATTTTGGGTGGCGCTGAGCGCCTGATGGTCAATTCCCTGCACGGACAGGGTATCGACAGGCTCGCTGCCGGGCTAAGGGTCGAGGCAAAAGCCGATGATGGCCTGGTGGAAGCCTTCAGTTTTGGTGCACCGGGCACGTTTGCGCTTGCCGTGCAATGGCATCCAGAGTGGAACCTGATGGACAATCCGGATTCAGTCAGATTATTCCAGGCCTTCGGCCAGGCCTGCCGTGACTATCAGCGCAAAAACAAGGCTAACGCATCAAATTGAAAAAAATAGATGCCTCAGCAGTATTGAAAAGAAGAATGTAAGCGGTTAAGTAATGTCAAACTAAGGTACCGGCAATTGTGGTGCATTGATCAATACAACAGAGAGACGACGATGGCAATTCGTGAAAACTTTTCCTACACCGACATGGACCTGTGGCTTAACGAAAACAGGGTTACAGAAATTGAATGCCTGGTACCCGATTTGACCGGCGTAGCACGCGGCAAAATTTTGCCTCGCGGTAAATTCACGCAAGAACGCGGCATGCGCATTCCCGAAGCGGTGCTAGGCATGACCGTGACTGGCAATTATCCCACCGACGACGATGCCTACGACCGCGCCATTTCCGCCACTGACCGTGACATGATTCTCAAAGCGGACCCAGGTACCATCACGATGGTGCCGTGGGCTACGGACCCAACCGCTCAGGTTATTCACGACTGTTACTTTTCCGATGGCAAACTGGTTGACTTTGCACCCCGCTCGGTGCTGCGCCGGGTTCTTAAACTCTATGCCGACAAGGGCTGGAAGCCGGTAGTGGCGCCTGAACTCGAATTCTATCTGACCGCAAAAAACATTGATCCCGATTTACCGTTAAAACCACCGATCGGCCGTAGCGGCAGGGCAGAAACCAGTCGTCAGGTCTATAGCATTGATGCTGTCAATGAATTTGATCCCTTGTTTGAAGATATCTACGACTATTGCGAATTGATGAATCTTGATGTCGATACCCTGATTCATGAAATTGGCGCCGGCCAGATGGAGATCAACTTTTTGCACGGTGATCCGCTCAGCCTCGCGGACAAAGTGTTCTTCTTTAAGCGCACCTTGCGTGAAGCGGCGTTAAAGCATGACATGTACGCGACCTTCATGGCCAAACCCATGGCCGGCGAACCCGGTTCTGCCATGCACGTGCACCAGAGTGTGGTTGACTGCAAGACCGGCCTGAACATTTTCAGCAATGAAGATGGCTCAGCCGCGCCCATCTTCAAGCATTACATCGGTGGCCTGCAACGTTACATGCCCTCGGCAATGGCCATTGCCGCGCCTTATGTGAATTCATATCGCCGCATCCTGCGGCACACGGCGGCGCCGATCAATATCCAGTGGGGCATGGACAACCGAACTGTTGGCTTCAGGGTGCCGGAATCGGGGGTTCAGGACCGCCGTGTCGAGAACCGTATCATCGGGGCTGATGCCAATCCGTACCTCGCATTAGCCGTCACGCTGGCCTGTGGTTACCTCGGTATGGTTGAGCAACTTGAACCGACAGAGATCACGCTGGGCAGCGCCTACGACCTGAAATTTGAGTTACCACAAGGATTGCCGGAAGCGCTGCAGGCACTCAGGGCGGAAGATAAGTTGCGCGGCGTACTCGGTGAACGTTTCATTGATGTTTATGC
>CANIFC010000377.1 GCA_947466695.1 Oxalobacteraceae bacterium
ACTTACAACGAGTATTTCGCTCACGGAAAATATTTTTTCAGCGAAAGTAGAGCCATAACTAAAGAAATAAAAAAATAAGGCTTTAAATAATGCCTTAAATAATACCATCACTATCTGAGTAAGTAGACACTGTAGCGTTCTCGTAGGGCAATCGTATCAAAATGCGTAATTATTTGAATTGATTGATAATTTAATTTTTGCCATTTTGTGAAAATACATTAAAAATCAATCAGTTGAAAGTTTCATGTGATCGCCCTGCATTCTCGCAACATACTGATTAGTGGGATTTCCAACATAAGCGCTTCTGAAAAAGAAAATGCCCGCTTGCGCGGGCATAAATCTTTACTGGAGGAGATGGTGAGATTCGAACTCACGATACGGGGTTAAGCCCATATGCTTCCTTAGCAGGGAAGTGCCTTCGGCCACTCGGCCACATCTCCACGCTATTATTACCAAGTAATACCGGCAACAATCAAGATCAAAATAATAGCTGCTTGGTCAAGCTTTGTCAAGAAAAGCTATTGAATAAATTTCTCAATATGAACAAGAATAGTTAAGCAGATTCGAGACCGAACGCCTTGTGCAAAGAACGAACAGCAAGCTCCATATATTTCTCATCGATTAATACCGAAATTTTAATTTCGGATGTTGAAATCATCTGTATGTTGATTCCCTCTTCCGATAAGGTACGAAACATTTGTGAAGCGATACCAACATGACTACGCATGCCCACACCTACCACGGAAACCTTGGACACTTTAGGATCGCCAATAATGCTGCCAGTAGAAATATGCGCCCTGACACTGGCGTTCAACACTTCCATCGCCTTATTGTATTCGCCACGGGGAACGGTAAAAGTGAAGTCCGTCTTACCCTCGACCGATTGATTTTGAATAATCATGTCAACTTCAATATTGGCTTCGGCAATCGGACCAAGAATTTGATAGGCAATTCCGGGCTTGTCAGGCACACCAAAAACAGTGACTTTTGCTTCATCACGATTGAACGCGATGCCAGTGATAGTGGCTTGTTCCATATTTATATCTTCCTCAAACGAGATCAGTGTGCCAGAACTTGCTTCCTCTTCCAGCGACATCAATGGGTCTGTCAATGATGACAGCACACGGGTTGGCATGCGAAAATTACCGGCAAATTCCACCGACCGGATTTGCAGCACTTTGGAGCCGAGCGAAGCCATTTCCAGCATTTCCTCGAACGTGACCGTCTTTAAGCGACGGGCATCAGTCACAACCCTTGGGTCAGTCGTGTACACACCATCAACATCGGTGTAAATCATGCATTCTTTTGCGTTCAGGGCAGCCGCAATTGCCACTGCAGACGTATCGGAACCGCCGCGGCCGAGCGTCGTAATATCGCCCTTGTCGTCCACACCTTGAAAGCCGGTAATGATCACGATTTTTCCGGCATCCAGATCGGCACGCACTTTAGCATCATCAATGGACGAGATGCGCGCCTTGCTGTGCGCCGAATCTGTTTTGATCTGAACTTGCCAGCCAGCATAGGACACTGCCGGCTTGCCGATCGCCAACAACGCCATTGCCAGCAAGCCTACCGAGACTTGCTCGCCAGTAGAAGTAATCATATCGAGTTCACGGGAATCAGGCTCGGCCATAATTTCTCGGGCGAGACCAATAATGCGATTTGTTTCGCCAGACATGGCGGAAGGTACCACCACGATCTGGTAGCCCGCGTCATGCCATTTAGCAACGCGTTTAGCGACATTCTTGATGCGTTCAGTTGAACCCATCGAAGTGCCGCCGTATTTGTGGACAATTAAAGCCATAGGAGTAGAGAATTGGAAGAGTACAAAAAAAGGTAAAAAGTGCGTAGAGTCAACGTATTACTCTACATGTTGCTACGCAAAAAAACAAGGGGATGCTTGCTTAAAAAGTAAGCAGTTGAAGGGAAGATTTTAATGTCAGTAGTTTTTTGTAAAAAAATAATAAAAAAATAAACTGATCTGAAAATAATTTTACAAAATTTGGCTTCTTATCTAAAAATGAAAGAAAAAATATTTTTTTATCATTTCATATTATTAACAGCCTAAAGAGACAAACTCCGCAATGCATTTCAAATAAAAGGTTACGCTTGAAATTAGCGCGTGGCCTTTTTATTTTTTTTATTACACAAAATTTATTTAGCGGCAGCATAAAAAGAGGATGAAAAATCTCTGAAATTCTTTTTTTAGAAGCTGCCCTTACTCAGGCTTGGTATGCAGTTATTTTTTTTCGTGCTCAGAAAATAATTTTTTCCATCCATCCAAGCCCAGGTTCGACAATGTTTGCATATTTTTTTCATAAATGGCATCAGCTTCAGGAAACGCGATGACTGCTTTATCGATACTGTCTTCACGCAGCAGGTGTAGCGTAGGAAATGGCGAGCGATTTGTAAAATTTTCAATATCATCAATATTTGTATCAGCAAACTGATACTGCGGATGAAAACTGGCGATTTGTAATATTCCATCGAGATCAAGCTCTTCCAAGGCACCATCGGCAGTATCAAGAAAATCATTAAAATCTAGAAAATCCTTGAATACATACGGATGGATGAGCAAAGTCGTCTCAATTTTATCCGGATTAGCCTCGGCGAGGATTTCTAATTCAGCAATCAGATCCTGCAGCAACTCCTCAGGAGTGCGAGCCAAGCTGACAAAATAACGAATCTGTTCCTTGATGTGTACCGCCTTAGCAAACGGGCAAAGATTTAAGCCAATAACAGCTTTTTCCAGCCAAACCTGAGTAATAGAAATGAACTCATCAGTACTGGCGGACGAAATCGGGAGCGAAGGCACAAGTGGCAGAGTCATGATGGAATGGGAAATTAAAGAAGATAAGGCACTAGGATAACAGCAGTCTCCCTGGAGCGATGATACAAGTATAAAAAACTCTTTTTTCATACTTGTGCCGGGCTGAAGGACGGCCCTACTAAAAAAGTAAAATTCTTAAAAAATAAGCGTTTTAATTCCCTCTGCTGTACCCAGCAAACAAATATCGGCGCCTTGCCGGGCAAATAATCCGACCGTCACAACGCCAACAATGTTATTGATTTCGGTCTCGAGAGCTACTGGATCATTCATAGGCAAACCGTGCACGTCAATGATGAAATTACCGTTATCCGTCACCAGCGGCACACCATCTTTCAGGCGCAGGCGTGCATCGCCTCCTATCGCGTTGAGTTTGCGCATAACAACCTTTTGCGCCATGGGAATCACTTCAACCGGCAAAGGGAACTGACCAAGCTGTTCCACCAATTTGGAACCGTCTGCAATACAAACAAATTGCCGTGCAACAGAAGCGACAATTTTTTCACGGGTCAGTGCCGCTCCGCCGCCCTTGATCATTGCACCACATGCCGTAATTTCATCGGCACCGTCGACGTAGACTGAAATCGAATCAACTTCATTTAAATCGAGAACCTCGATACCATGGCCAAGTAAGCGATCCGCCGTTACTTCCGATGAGGCAACAGCACCCTTGATTTTATGTTTAATTTTTGCCAATTCATCGATAAAAAAATTGGCGGTTGAGCC
>CANIFC010000378.1 GCA_947466695.1 Oxalobacteraceae bacterium
ATTTAGGAGAAATGACGACTTCAGCGGCGATAGAAAAGTTAATCAGCGGCACTTTGGAAGCGCAAGGTCATCAGGCGATCCGCAAATATGATTCCACCGCACTGCCGGAAGTTTATGATCCAGCCTTCATTGCCGCAGACGCAAATCTCGCCCACATCGCAGAAGGATTAATGGTGTCAAGGTCAGGCCGTCTGTGCCTTGATGGTCCTCCCGGAACCGGTAAAACGGCCTTTGCCAGATGGTTGGCAGAACGAATGAGCCTGCCCATCGTCATTAAACGCGCATCCGATCTGATGTCTAAATGGGTCGGTGAAAATGAACAAAACATTGCACGAGCGTTTAGAGAAGCCGATCAGGGCGGTGCCATTTTATTGATTGATGAAGTCGACAGCTTTCTGCAAGACAGGCGCGGCGCGCAACACGGATGGGAAGCGACCCTGGTCAATGAAATGCTCACCCAGATGGAATCCTTTTCCGGCATCTTTATCGGAACAACCAATTTAATGACAGGCCTGGACCAGGCAGCATTACGCCGCTTTGATCTCAAGGTGAAGTTTGATTTCCTCAGGCCAGAACAATCCTGTGAACTGTTTCAACGCTACTGCCAGCAACTCACCCTGCCGGCACCGACGTCTGCAGTATTGGCGCAACTCAGCCGGCTTTCACACCTCACGCCTGGCGACTTTGCCGCCGTCATCCGACAACACCGGTTTCGGCCGATTTGTTCTACCGAGTCATTTTTAGTCGCACTGACGGGAGAGTGTGAGATCAAGGCTTTAGGCAGGGGCGCCATTGGGTTCATGTAATGCGCCTCTTGTGGGATGCAGAAGGAGTCAACATCAATGATGAATGATCAAAAAATGCTTTGTTGAGTTTCTCTGTTTTACCAGAATCAGGAATGATTACAGGATGTGGCGTGACGTTGAATGTCGCGATGCTTGGTGCAGATCTTATCTGCACTTTTTCCGGGGAGAATGAGAAGCTAGCCCAAGATTCTGCTTTTAAGCCAGAATCGCCACTTTTACAAATAGCAAAATGGAAAATATGTCAAATACACCAAATGTGATTTTATTTGAGAAAGCCGCTGCATTGATCACCCAAGCCGACGGTTTGATCGTTGCGGCTGGTGCGGGGATGGGCGTCGACTCGGGACTGCCCGATTTTCGTGGTAATGATGGTTTTTGGAAGGCGTATCCGGCACTGCACGGCGCAGGCATGAACTTTCGCGATATTGCCACTCCGTCGATTTTTTTCTCACAGCCATCGCTTGCTTGGGGTTTTTATGGCCATCGGCTGGATTTGTACCGGCGCACATTGCCGCATGCCGGTTTCGCCTCGTTGCGCCGGTGGGGCGAGAAAATGCAGCATGGCTATCGCGTTTACACCAGCAATGTGGACGGGCAATTTCAGAAGGCCGGCTTTGATCAGAATCGCATTTATGAATGCCATGGATCAATTCATCATCTGCAGTGTCTTAAGCCATGTTCCGAATCAATCTGGGACGCCGGCGACTTCATTCCAGATGTGGACGCGGATATCTGCCGCCTGCGTAATCCTGCTCCAAAGTGCCGGCATTGTGGTGGCTTGGCACGACCCAATATTTTGATGTTTAACGACACTGGTTGGTGTGATTCGCGCGCCATGATGCAGTCCGGGCGGCAGAATTCATGGCTGGCTTCTGTTGCCCGACCGGTCATCATCGAACTGGGTGCTGGTAGCGCTATTCCCTCAGTGCGTAATTTTAGCGAGCGTATCGTCAAATCGCATGGCGGACGTCTGATTCGGATCAATCCGCAAGAACCTGGTGTTACAACTGCTTTGGATGTTGGTGTGCGCATGGGGGCCACTGAGGCGCTGCGTGGAATCGCGGAAACGCTGGGCACGAATTGGGCCTGATTGCGTAGGCTTTTAATCTCTCGACCTGGCCGATTACTGTGCCACGGATCACCGCCTGCGCTTGCGCTGGCTTGGAGTCAGCACTTGCGCGTTGCGCCCCGAAGGTTTGCAGGGGCTGTTGTATCGCCATGAAATCAGACGTTTCCGGTGTCGCAGCGACACTTGCGCGCACTGGGTTAAAATCCACATATACTCACCATGTTTTTCGAGACGTTTTCTAATGCAGAATGTGAAAAGGGAATGTAGTTTTGTATCCATGCATGCCGAAATTTTTTTCCAAGTCTGTTTGTCTGCATTAAGTTCCATGCCAGTTCAGCGCCGGGGTCTTGCCAATTAAACGTAGTTGTATCCTGCTGTTGTGATGGTTTACCGTCGCAAAATGTTGGTTCAATACATACGAATTTTTTCTCGGTAGCCATCTTTCGCTCCCAACGCAACGATAATTGTGTGATTTCGTCCAGGGTCACGAGTTCCAGCCATGAAGTGATGATCTGCAGGTGGAGACGGTTGCACTCAAAGTGTCGCTGAATAAAGAAGTGAAGTTTTTCTCTTAATGCGTCGGATATCGCCATTAAAAAAACATCGGCAGTGCCCAGCGTTTTCGTCAGTTGGTCTCGTTTAGTGAATTGATTGCGCAAACGTAGCAGGCTATCACGCTGAAACCAACGAATCAGAATACATTCGTGTGTTTCTGAAACGAAGAGTGCTCCTATCGGGCGTGTACCGCCATTACTGAGAATGAGGAAATCGGGAATCCGTATTGCAGAGGCGATCAAATGGATGTAACACTCAAACTGGCGTTCCAAAGCTTTCCAGTCATCCACCGTGGTCGGACGTAATGAAACTGGCAGCCAGGATACAACACGCAAACGCATATCGCTCTGGTCGTACGGAAAAACACTGCTTTCCGGAAAAGTTGTGTGATGACTCCATGCATTCGTTTCTCTAGGTAGTTTTAAGATCTTTCCAAGCTTACTCAAGAAAGGTTTGCCAGAATCGATAACAGCCAGAATCGTGTGCCGTACCGGTTCCCATCTTTGGGTAACCGGATAATCTTTACATAAGTTCTCTAGTCGCGCAGGCGTAGCAGACGAACCGACGAGTATGTGAGCTAGCCAGGGTAAAAGTAATAAAGCCTGCTGTCGTCTCTTCCTGGTCTCTGTGTCGACGGATGTCAGCCAATTGTAGGCTGCCAATAGACTGATGTCATGCGGTAATGCAGCGCCCATTTGCGCCAAAGCACCGAGTATTTCGCCGTCCAATCCCTTTTTAAAGCCGATTACTTCTGGATTTTTTTCGCTGAACAGGTTCAAAAAATATCTATCCAAAGAGCGTCTTTGCCGTATCGGTAACGCGCTGTGACGGCTTTCAAAGAAGTCAAAAATTTTGCCGCAGCCATAGCGTCGGTTGATGTAATGAAATAGAAGATCATCCGGGCATACCGGGGCATGGCGAATCAGATTCACCGTACAGAAAGACAACTCTTCATTTAAGTCATTTTCAATTTGTACCAATTGAGACTCATCATTGTCGACCCTTTGAAGCTGGCCAGCCAGTTCTGCAAGTTGCCCGATCAGCTGATCAATCGTCCCATCTATTTTCAGCGCGAACAGTAAACCTGAGCGTAACTGCAGGTAAATTAGTGCACCG
>CANIFC010000379.1 GCA_947466695.1 Oxalobacteraceae bacterium
AAAGCCTTGATGCAAAGTACTTCTTCGCGCATCCTTACTGCTCCTGGGAGCGCGGTGCAAACGAGAACATGAATGGCCTGATCCGGCAATTTTTCCCCAAGAAAATGCGCTTCGAAAGCATCACTGCCGAAGACATCGTACAGGCCATGCATAGCCTCAATCATCGTCCCAGGAAGTGCCTCAATTTCAAAACACCACACGAGGTATTCATGGAGCAGTTAAAATCGGATCAACACGGTGTTGCACTTCGAGGTTGAATCCGCCTTGCTAAAATAGACATTGTTGTTATAGCACATTTTATTATTCAATTTATTACCCCTGGCAAAAAACATAGTGCACAAACAGGCAATCCTTATTCGTTCAATTCCTCGACAATATCCCGTCAAACGGCGGCATGTTGTAATCATTTTTTATGTAGATTAAATTGGTAACTAATTTCATATTTTTTAATGCAAATATGTCTATGATGTTTTAGCCAATAAGCTCCCGTCTAACACGTTCTGATGGTAGATCGATATGCGTGCCAGTAAGCGCTCCAGCAAGCGCAGTACACTGCCAGCTGTCTCAAATTTATCAAAAAAATTGAGAAAAACCGGGAATCTGGTTGCAAGGTGACCATCGAAAAATCAAATCTTCCTCGTTGCCTGGAGTAAAATTTATCCCCTTGAATCACATCTCACCCAAGGCTAGTCTGCTAGCATGCAAAACGGAGCCACAATGACAAACGAAGAACGTCTGATTGATCTTGAAATAAAAATTAGTCGCCAGGATGATCTGGTCGATACCCTCAACACACAGGTCTACCGGCAACAAAAGAAAATTGATGATCTGGAAGCCTTGTGCCTGGCCTTGGCAGGACGAATGCGTGATCTGGCTGCCAGCGCAAACCAACGCAGTGCCGTGCTGGATGAACGGCCACCACATTATTAAAAGTAAAAAGGGAAGTTCCGCTGCTTGACGCGGAACTTCCCTTTTTTACGCACTAAACTACATGTTTAAGGCATGGTTGTGTAATTCACCGGTACCCAGGCATAGGCCTTGCCTTCGGTACGGACGTAACCCAGGCCAGGAAACGCCACGTGCGCGGCGCCAACCATGTAGCCCGTTTTAGCTGAATCTGCGTAGGCTTTTTTGCGCTGGACCGCGGCCGCTTTGCTGTCGGAGTCAAATTTGATCGTTACAGACGGGTTGTCAAACTGCATCGCGGCAACATGCATCAGGTCGCCCCACAAGACGAGTTTTTGTCCCTTGCTTTCGATCTGATAGATCGTATGACCGGCGGTATGGCCGTGACTTGCGATGGCTTTAATGCCTGGCAACAGATCTGTATCACCATCGAAGGCCTTGAATTTATCGGCCTTGACGTAAGGGTTCATGGACGCCATGGCACCTTGAAAGAAACCCTTGTCGTCAGCGGCAGCTTTGTCCAGATTGGCCTGGCTGAGCCAATAATCTGCATCATGCTGATCAGCGCGGACTACGGCATGAGTGAACACCATCTTGTCGGCATCGACAAGCCCGCCGACATGATCAGCATGCATGTGCGTGATGTAGATTTCATCGATCTGCTCAGGCTGATAACCGGCAGCCTTGATGTTGGAAACAAGTTTTCCCAGGGTAGGCCCGAATAATTTTCCTGCACCGGCATCAACAAGTATCAACTTTTCACCAGTATTGATCAAATAACCGTTGACGGAAGTATCGACCGGGCTTTTCAGGTGATATTTTTTAAATGCCTTGGTGATATTGGCTGGCGTTGTATTGGTCAGCAATTTATCCATGGGAAGCGGCACGGTACCATCGGAGAGTGCGGTAATTTCAAAATCACCCAACATCATCCGGAAATAGCCGGGGGCGGAGGTCTTGACCATCGGAGCCGCCGCTTGCGCTGCAGTGACGCCAAACAGGGCAAGGGAACTACCGGCGGTTAAAGCGAGGGCCAGGCTGGTACGTAAAAAAAAAGGGGTAATCACTGATTGATCTCCAGGGTTGGTCTACGAGGGGTCAGTTGATCTGACTTTTCCTCACGTTGTCATTATGCCTAATGTTTGAATTCTTTGCTGCACGTAGAACAAGTCGCGATTTTTTACTTTAACAAGGCTTCCGTCAGGGAATGAATCTCTTCCTCGGATGTGGACAATACTTTTTTAAGGGTACTTTCGCCAAGCTTAAAATCAATTGAAAGGCGACGCTCCTCTATCACCTCAGATGAAGCTGCATCGAATGGTGAAATGACGGTTACAAGATCATTGGCCAGCATGAGCGTATCACCCAGTGTTTCCGGTGATGTTGTGCGGGTGCCACTCCACAGGGTTTCCAGCGAACTGATCACGGTCTTTGGCACCATTAATTTTTGCAGTACCGCCCGGCCGATCATTGCCTCCGGTATTTTTGTCAGATGCGTGTTATTGACGGAATAATCCGGCTCTGGCGAATTTTCCGGCCAATTTTCCAACAGGACCGGAAACTCCTCCGCGCGGGAAAGTACATAGAATCCGCCGACTTCATGCACAATGCCAATAAACAAGGCTGCTTCAAAATCCACATGACTTATTTTTTTTGCAAGAACAAAAGCAAGTGCCGCTACATGCGCCGAATGCTGCCATAACTGACTAGCCTTGCGCCGGAGCTGGGGATTTTTGATCGAATGACCTAGTTGCCGGATGACGATTGACATGACAATCGCGCGCAACGTACTGAAACCAAGGATGGTGATCGCGGTCCTGACATTGGTGACCCCGCCTCCGAAGCGGTTATAAGCGACTGAATTGGCAATGGCGACGAGTCTGGCGGCGAGAAGCGGCTCGGTGACGACCAAACTTGCCGCACTTTCCATACAACAATCAGGTTCATCCAGGGCTTGATGAATTTGTAACGAGGCGTTCACATTGGTCGGAAATACTAATTCTCCCCGTAGAGTCTGCTCAATAATGTAGGCAAGCGCCTCTGAGCGGTTCATACAAAAAATCCTTCAAGTAAATTAACTTCCGTTGAGGCAAGTCTCGAACCGGTCGCTAATCCGGTTGAATAGAAAAATCGACCGATTCGGCAAATTTTACTTTTTTATCCAACTGACAAAACTGCTTGCACGTACCTGCAGCCACTGCTCACTAATTTGACTAAGTTCACCAAATGAAGTTAGCGGGATTATTTATCAAATTTCAATGCCCTCAATGCTTTATTGGCGCCGCCGGAACGAGGTTTGCCACCTCTGGGGGTATCAGATCCAGAAGATTTTTTGACTACATGCGGTTTTCTCTCCATTCCGGAGTGATCAAGTTTAAAGGCGGAAACAGCTCTTGCCAATCCTGCTGCCTGCTCTTCCATACTTTCCGCCGCTGCGGCGGCTTGCTCAACCAGTGCGGCGTTTTGCTGTGTCATTTCATCCATTTGAGTGATCGCCCGGTTGACCTCCTCGATGCCGGCATTTTGCTCTTGGCCGGCAGCGGTCATCTCACTCATGATGCTCGCGACATGTTTAACCGAAACGACGATTTCCTCCATCGTTTTGCCGGCTGCATCGACCAGTTTCGCTCCGGCATCGA
>CANIFC010000380.1 GCA_947466695.1 Oxalobacteraceae bacterium
AATCAGCGCCTGACGTGCTGTCAGTGGTGGCGCTAGATCGGTAAAATGCGCGGCGAGCGTTTCATTCGTTTCATGGTTAGCCACTGCGTGGTTCAGGTGTTGCAAAGAATCAATCATGGTCTATGCCCGGAAAAAAGTCGTGCAGGTGGACAATCTGATGTTCAAAATAGGGCAGAACTTTTTATAACCTTTACCAACTGGTAAAACTATAATGCCACACTAAATTGAAGATTCACCAAAAAGTTTTGTTTCAATCTTCAATCACAACAAGGTAGTCAGGAAATCAAATGCGCTTGCGAATAAAAGAGAGATCACCTGAAAAGTTCTGTACGATAGCGGGGACAGGGTGGTGCCAGGGTGGTGTCAGCGAACGGAGGCAGGAGATGATGAAAATTTTTTGGATAAAAAAATATGCCAGATAAAAGCGCTGAAATCGATAAAAAATCCGTTGCAAAAAAACCACCCGCACCCGCACTCTCCTCAGCGATCAACATCAAAATACGCCCGGTAGCTGCAGTTGGCGTGATCCCGAAGGTACCAGGTACAGTGCAAAAAAAAACGGTAGCGGAGAAAAAAGAAACAAATCGCGAGGCCAGTCGTGGCAAGCTTGAGGTAAATATCCTGCAACATGCCGTCAAAGTGTTTGCCGATTGTGGCTATGAAGGTACGTCAATTGCCAGCATTGCAGAACAGGTTGGTCTGTCAAAACAAAATTTGCTGTACTACTTTCCCAGCAAGCAAATCTTGTATCAGCGCGTGCTCGACGACGTACTCGATGCCTGGCTCGATCGCATGGACAGCCTGGCCGACGAACTGCGTGAGCCACAGGACTTATTGCGCAGCTACATCCAGGCTAAATTACGTTTCTCGCGCGATCATCCCTGGGGTTCAAGGGTCTATGCCATGGAGGTCATCGGCGGCGCAAAAATGTACGGGCAAGAAATTCGCAAGAAAGTCATACCGCTTCTGCGCAAGGATATCGCGACATTTGAAAAGTGGATACTCCAGGGCAAAATTATGCCCGTCAACACCACACATCTGCTTTTTGTCATCTGGGCGATGACCCAGTCGTATGCCGACTTTTCAACCCAGATGGTGCTGGTGCTGAATCAAAAAAAACTCAGTGCACAAGATTTTGAAGCGGCTGAAAAGCTGATAGTCGACATGGTACTCGCTGCTGTTGCCGTAAAAAAATAAGCCAGTAAAACACCTTGTGAATCAGCTCCATGCCTGAAAAAAATAAAGTGCTTTTTTCAGGATAAGTGGCGCGAAATTTCATTGAACGTCGCTCCAGGGATTACTCGTAATTTTTAATTTCTCCTCAGCTATGTTGCACTAGATTTTTTGCACCACATCAACTTCCTGCTGCTTGCGTTCGCTATACCGGTGCGTCATGTAGTCAACGCGGGTGCGCAATAACAGGGTAAATTTAAATAACTCCTCCATGACATCGACCAGGCGGTCGTAATAAGCGGAGGGCTTCATGCGACCCTCTGCATCAAACTCTTCGTAGGCTTTTGCTACCGATGACTGATTTGGAATCGTCACCATGCGCATCCAGCGACCGAGCAGACGCAAAGCGTTGACCGTATTAAAAGATTGCGAACCACCGCAGACCTGCATGACAGCCAGAGTACGCCCCTGACTGGGCCGTACGGAGCCCTGTTCCAGCGGAATCCAGTCAATCTGGTTCTTGAAAACGGCAGTGATGGCGCCATGACGTTCAGGACTGCACCAGACCTGCCCCTCAGACCAGATCGACAAAGCCCGCAACTCAGCCACTTTGGGGTGCGTCTCAGGAACACTGCCAGCGATTGGCAACTCTGCCGGATTAAAAATCTGTACGTCTGCGCCCATGTGTACCAGCAAACGTGCCGCCTCTTCAACGAGAAGACGGCTGAAAGAGCGTTCACGCAAAGAACCGTAAAGCAATAAAATACGCGGGGGATGACTAAATTCTGCCTCAGGAGTGAGCTTGGCGAGGGTCGGAATATCGAGTAACCGGGGAACAATACTGGGGAATTGTTTCAGTAAATTATTTGATAAATTATCCGGTAAATCGCTCGGTAAATCTCGTAATGAATCAGTCATGCGACCCTGCCTTTGGCCGGTTAAGATCAAGGACAATATCGCCGTCTTCCTTGATGAAAACTATCTGTTGTGGTGACTCCAGAATTTCCAATACGAGCTCCGATGGACGGCACAAGCGCACGCCGATGGGTGTCACGACGAACGGCCGGTTGATTAACAGGGGATGCGCCAACATCGCATCAAGTAAGGCCGCATCGGTCAGTTCAAGATTATCCAGACCCAGGGCAAGATAAGGCGTCCCTTTTTCGCGTATCGCTCCGCGCACGCTCAAGCCGGATCTGGTAATCAGGTCCGTCAGCGTGGCGCGATCTGGTGGCGAGACCAGGTATTCAATCACGACGGGCTCTACGCCGCTATTGCGAATTAACGCCAGCGTATTGCGTGAAGTACCACAATCGGGATTGTGATAGATAGTAGTCGTGTTCGTTGCACTTCCAGTTACCATGTCATTTTTGATGTCTGTAATCGTATCTGTGACCGTATTTGTGGCGGTATTTTCTGTATTCATTTTTTTCTCACTGTTTAGTTTGTTGTCTACTATTTTGCCTGGTTTGTCCTTGCCTCATTCCTCTTAAGAACAAGGCAGCTTCGAATTTATAGACTGAGGCGAATTGCCAGTGCCGCGAGTGTGACGAGTAAAACCGGCAGTGTCAGGACGATACCGACCTGAAAGTAATAGCGCCATGAAATCGTAATTTTTTTACTCGCCAGGACGTGCAGCCAAAGTAAGGTGGCAAGACTGCCGATGGGGGTAATTTTCGGGCCAAGGTCACTGCCGATCACATTGGCGTAGATCATGGCCTCGCGCACTGTGCCTTGCGCGATTGAGGGATCAATGGAGAGTGCCCCGATCAGGACCGTGGGCATGTTGTTCATCACTGAGGATAAAAACGCAGTAAGGAATCCGGTACCGATGGCGGCCCCCCACACGCCATAACGGGAAAATTCGTTGAGCAGACTGGTCAGGTAGGAGGTAAGCCCTGCATTCCGCAGTCCGTATACCACCAGATACATTCCAAGCGAAAACAGCACAATCTGCCACGGCGCATTTTTAATCACCTCACGGGTGGCAATGACCCGCCCTTGTGCCGCCACGGCCAACAGGATCAATGCCCCGGTCGCCGCCACAGCGCTGATCGGGACACCGGCAAGATCAGTACCAAAAAATCCGACCAGAAGTAATGCCAGGACCCACCAACCCGCGGTAAAAGTGGCATTGTCGCGAATCGCAGTCGCAGGCAATTTTAATTGGCTGACATCATAATTGGCCGGAATGTCCTTACGAAAAAACCACATCAAGACCAGCAAGGTCGCAGTGACCGATACCAGGTTAACTGGCAGCATGACCGCTGCATAACGGGAAAAACTGATATTGAAATAGTCGGCAGAAACAATATTGACGAGATTCGATACCACCAGCGGCAGGCTGGCGGTGTCGG
>CANIFC010000381.1 GCA_947466695.1 Oxalobacteraceae bacterium
GCAAATCCCCAGACGGGTATATTGCCCCAGCCTTCCTGAGTCGGGAAAAAATTCCAGTACTTCATCGCCGTACCAAAGGCCGCGTAGGTGACGTTATTGGCAGTGAAGGCAAATTTATCGATCTTCATGACGACACTGCCTGGCGCCAGTTCGGCTCCGGCGGGTAAATGAAGAGGGGAAAATTGGGATTCGCGCAGCTGGCTTTTATTAACGATGAATTCAATAGCTGTTATTGTCATGATGGCTTGGTCTCCTGTAAAGAAATAAGTATTGCATGAAACTCTGGTGTGTGAGCATCCGTCTTCTTGCGATGTCCAACGTCAGGCAGAATCACTATCCGCTTGGCAACGGCATAGTTTATGCAAACTGCAAAGGCGCAATCTTCTACTGGATAAAAGAATCAAGCCGGTAGCGGGATATATCCGGTACCGGCTTGCGGCTGACAGATACGTGGCGTTTATCCGGCCCTGTCCTTTAAAGGCGCCAACTTCTGCGCATTCATACCGGTTAAGGCTGGGAAGTCGAGAACTGTTGTGCCAGTGACTGCAGTGGTGCCGCCGAGATATCGACTGGTGACGCAGGCTGGAGATTACCCGGCAAGGCGACCCGTACCGGCCGGCTGACCAGACTGGAGCTGGACAGGACATTGGCACTGACATCTGGCGCAGCGTCCCAGACCGGATCATCAAGGCCTTCAAAAATCGTTTTAAGCTGGAGTCCCCAGGTGTTGCGTATCATCTGAAAATACTGATTTTTTTCATCGATCGTCACGAAGCGGGTCACCGCCAGGCTATCGGCCTGATAGACCAGCAGGTCGAGCGGCAGGCCAACTGAAATATTGGAGCGCAGGGTGGAATCCATCGAGATCAGCGCACATTTGGCCGCCTCATCGAGCGAGGTGGCCGGTGTGACGACACGGTCAATGATGGGCTTGCCATACTTGGCTTCGCCGATTTGAAAATAGGTCGTTTCATCGTAGGATTCAATGAAATTACCGGCAGAATAAATCTGGAACAGACGGCAACGTTCGCCCTTGATTTGTCCGCCAAAAATAATGCTGACATTAAAATCAATACCGAATTCAGCCAGTGCGCTGGCGTCACGCTGATGGATACTGCGCACTGCATCGCCGAGGATACGCGCCGCCTCATACATGTTGACGGCATTCCAGATGCTGCGACCGTCAGCGCTGACGTGGCCCGAGATCAGTTCACGGATCGATTGCGAGATGGACAGATTACCGGCATTAAGAATGACCATCATGCGGTCACCCGGGTTTTCAAACACGTTCATTTTACGGAAAGTGCCGATGTGATCGACGCCGGCATTGGTGCGGGAGTCGGAGAGAAAAACTAGCCCTGCATCAAGGCGCATACCAACACAGTAGGTCATGATCGTCAATTTTAATAAAAAACGGGATTCTACACTAGCCGCGCGCCGCGCCTTCACTGCTTGCAAAAAAACGTCATATTGAGCACGCTGACGCTGAATTTACAACATGATACTCATTGGTCAACCGGTAGTACTGCGAGGTAATTCATGTCGGTGCGGCGGTGTTACCCGGTACCAGAGGCAGAGGCGTGACGGTGACATTGACCTGCAAACTATGCTTGCCGCCGCCCAGAACCGTACCGCGCAGTGGCGTCACATCACTAAAATCGCGCCCCCAGCCCAGGGTAATGTGCTCGTACTGGACCAGGCAATGATTGGTCGGATCAAAATCGACCCAGCCATAATCGGGACAAAATACCGACACCCAGGCATGCGAGGCGTCAGCACCGATCATGCGCGGCTGTCCCTCTGGCGGATGCGTGAGTATGTAACCACTGACATAACGCGCCGCCAGACCCAGGCTCCTGAGACAACCGATCATGAGCTGGGCAAAGTCCTGGCAGACACCGCGCCGGCCTTCAAGCACTTCTTCCAGCGGCGTAGAGATTTCTGTGGCCTCACCGTCAAATTCAAAATCATCAAAAATACGTTGCGTCAGGTCGAGTGCTGCATCCAGATGCGGCCGCCCCGGCGTGTAGCTGACAAGCGCATAGTCACTCAGTGCCTGACCCCAGCTGACGTGCGGGGACGGATACATGAAAAGCTGGGGCTCTTCGGTTGAAGCAGGATTAAAGGGGCGTCGCGTGTCGCGCACGACTTCCCATGGTGCTGAATCTGCGATTTGCTCCTGGGTGTAGCGCGGCAACAGGGCAACGGTAAATTCGGCATGCACCAGCAAGGACTGGTGCGGTAGCGTAATTGTCAGGCTTTCTGCACAGTTGCCAAAGTAATCGAGATTAAACGCGCATTCGGCTGGCAGCGGTTCAACCCGGATATCCTGTTGCAGCACATTCTGGTAGGCGAAAGAACGCGGCGCCAGATGCAGGTATTGCTGCGACAGCGTGACCATGCTCTGGTAACTGTAGCTGGTTTCATGCACTACCTGGTAACAGGCGACAGCTTCGTTCGGGAGTATTTTTTTCATCAGATCATTTTCGTTAGCTGAACATCACCTGTATAGCTAAAAAAACGCAGGCCTATTTGTTCTGATACGGTACCGCTGGCGTTACTGATACGGATGAGTAAGTTCGTCAGCTGTGGATTATCGCCCTGCAACTGCGTCGTCCGGTCGAGATTCTGTAATTCCTCCAGCAACGGCACCAGCACCTCCTCACCACAGGGGCCATAAGTGAGTGATAATTTACGCAGATAACTGAGAATACCGTTGAGCTGGAACAGCACTGAGCGCGGGTTATTTTCATCGAGCAATAACAGGTTAAGTACCGACGGCCAGTCTGGCCGTGCCATATAGCGTGAACGGTAGGTGACGATACTGTCGGAAATTTCCAGCAGCCATTCAAGGTTACTGTCGGTCTTCATTCTCAGCCCTTGCTGCAACAGCGCGCAAAGAAACTGCAGCCGTTCAATGCGCCGGCCGATCGACAGAAACCGCCAACCCTTGTCACGCGTCATGCCGTCGAGCGCAAATCCGGCCAGTGTCGTGAGATAGGTAATGGCCTCTTCGAGCATCGTGCCGGCATCCGAAATGGAGAGCGGCTGGTCGCTGACGCTGAAGCGCTGGATCATCTGGTTGAGGGTGCGCCAGTTGTCGAGCGACAGGCGTTCACGCAACTGGCTGGCGATCCGGTACAGATGCTGTATCTGGTTGGCCAGGCCAGGAACGTCCGGTGAGACCATCGCCTGTAACAGCGCCAGCTCAACTTGTTCATCGGCAAACATCGGCGCCATGTTGGTTTTGACGGGCACTCTCTGACCTTGACCTTGGCTTTGAGCTTGGCTTTGACCTTGGCTTTGAGCTTGGCTTTGAGCTTGGCTTTGAGCTTGGCTTTGGGTTTGACTTTGAGTCCCACCTTGCGTTTGGCCCTGACTTTGCCCTGTTTTTAAAAGAATGGCCGGTTCTTCTTTCGGGACACTCATCAGGTGCGACCAGACACAAAGTGCCTGTATCGCGGGCCATTCATCGCTACGAAATTCCGGCGGGGTACTGAGCATCAGATCAAGCGTCGTGCGCATCA
>CANIFC010000382.1 GCA_947466695.1 Oxalobacteraceae bacterium
AATCTGCGGCTTGGAAGGTTGGCAGAGCGGTTGAATGCACCAGTCTTGAAAACTGGCGAGGTGTTACAGCCTCCGTGAGTTCGAATCTCACACCTTCCGCCAGAAATATGATATAAGCCCTTGATTTTTAAGGGCTTTTTCTTTTTTTAGGATCTCCGGTATGCCATTCGGTATGCCATCTTCATGTGGATTGTATTGGACGAGGCAGCTCGACAATGAGGCAAGCTCGAGCCATTGCACAAAGTGCGGCGAGATAGCTCCTTGGTTTACTCTCGTGAGATTATGAGTTGTTGTTGATTTACAGGCGCTTCTTCCCAATATTATTGGGAGGAACCAAATACTTGTAATTTTTGATAACGGCTTGAGTCATCGCTGGTATTCGCGCAAACCATCATTGTCACGTCTCAACATTTTTTAAAAATGGAACGTGATCGCCTCAATTCACTCTATTATTTTACGGCAAGCAAACTTTCTGATCCGCCCCCGGCTCTGCTGCGCGGGTATATGACGAATCATCCAGGTAGTTTTGGTCATGAATTCGTGAAAGTTCGCCGCTAAAATTGTTAGAAGAGGAGTTAATTGAAGAATTAAGTTCGAGAATATCAAATAAATCGCAAAAACGTGGTTTTTGAGCTCAAAGAGATATTGATGTTCTGTACGATAGACTCAGTCAATTCGTACTTTGCAGCAAACCTGTTTGGCAAAGTTGATTGAATAGGAGTCTAGGATGAGTGTTTTCGGCACTCATCCTGGACAAGTTCGACAGCAATTGGGACAACTATCGATAGTAGTTAGTTGATTCTACACGACAGAAGAATTGGCGCAAGTGTGTCTTGCACATTTATCTGGAGGTGCTGCTGTTTCATAAAAATTGAAAGATGATATGAATAGTGTACGCAGAGTTTTACGTTTGCCAGAGGTTATGAAAATAACGGGTGTTGGTCGTAGTTCGCTATATAAATGGATTAGCGAAGGAAGTTTTCCAAGGTCATTTTTGCTTGGAAGCCGAGCGGTGGGCTGGTTCGAGGGAGACGTCCAAATTTGGCTTGATAGTCGCGTTCAGTCCAGACGAACATTGGATAAAAGTGAGGGGGCGGCTCAATCAAGGCAGTTTTAACGACTGCATTGCTATTTCGTAACTATATAACGTGCAGTTAAAAGAAATTCATGAGTATTTTAAGGACGGTAGCAAATTATTTGAGCGGTTGGTAGTCACCAAGGATATCCCTGACGTTGATTTTCCGAGGCTGCATTGAGTCTTTGTCTATTCGTTGTACCTGTGCGCAAAGACCTTGCGCACGCTTTTCATTTCTATTTAATCTCTCCCGATTGCGTGGGAATGATCGGTAACCTTCACCAAATCTAACGGGTGCCACGCCTGCAGTAAGAACTGCGCATCCATCATGGTAGTGGCGTGTTTGGTAAGTGGTTACCCCATTCGTCCAAGACCGATGTTCTGGTCTTGGACGAATGGGGTATAGGTGACATTGACAACATGACTCGTTCGGATTGCTGGAAATTATCAATGACCGCGCCACCAATAAAGTGACCATTATTAACAGCCAGTTTCCAGTGGTGTTGGTACCAGTACTAAATTGACCCATGCCGCCAGTTTCGGGTGACCCGCTTTGAGCAGAGTCAAAACCATACTCACTATGCGTTATCGGTGAATACCGGTGGGGCAGTGATTTTTAGCATGTAGGGTCAAATTTAGACTAGCGCCAACAATGACATGGCAGGCGCGTTCCTGGCGCGCACCGGCCTCTACCGCTTCAGCCACCAGGGCCAATACAACATTGCGCTCTGAAAGGGCAGTCATCACACCTCGTCCTCCCACAGCGCACGGAACTTTTTTTGTAACATCAGCAACGCCGCCGCCTCTGCCAGCGCCTTCTCTTTGCGTACCAGGTCGCGCTTGAGTTGCAGGTTTTCATTCTTCAGGGTTTTGATTTCGCGATCACTGGGTGTTCGCTCTTGCCCACCGGCGCAAAAGGCCGCTTTCCAGCTCGTTAAATGATGGGCGAACAGACCGTGTTCACGACACCATGCCTGCAATGGCTCACCGGTCAAGCCATGACTTTCTTGCAGGGCCATCAGTTGCTCTTCTGCGGTCCAGTCGTGCGGCCGTTTCTCTTTGCCTGAGGCGGCAGCGCTGACACTCATTGATTTCTTTTTCATCCAATATCTTAGCGTATGGTGGTTGATATTTAACTTATTGGCGACCGACAGAATGGATTGGTCGCCGCGGGCAAAGGCCTTGACTAAAGCTTGCTCGATAAATGCCCTGGAATAGGTTGTTGCCATTGTTGCCTCACTAAATGTAATGAATAGGGAAGCGACAACCAGTTCAGCCGCCGGCCAGAAGATCTGCTGTAGTATTTTTTTGAATAAAAACTGACACCTTGAGAGACGGGTTACGCTGCGCTCCACCCGTCAAGGTCCACTGCTGCCGCGGAAAAATGAATCTCCGGATAGAGCAAAAAAACCCATATCACGGCCGCGTCAATCAGCGACAGATTCGCAATTCAATTCAAAAAAGTTACACGACAGATAGTCTGACGCAGGGGGCAGGCGATCTCATCGAGATCTTCTTGCGAAGCTCCGCTTAAATCGAAGCCCTTGGGCAGATACTGGCTCAGCAAGCCGTTCGTGTTTTCGTTGATGCCGCGCTCGCACGGACTGTGCGGATGGGCAAAGTAGACCGCGATGCCAGTGCTTTGCGACAGTGGCGCACGCCGAGACATTTCTGTATTTTGCGCCCCTGGTCATAGGTCATCGAGCGACGCAGGGTGGCCTCAAAGCGATTGAGGATTGCGCCGAAACCTTGTGCCGTGTCAACCGCAGTGGCACGGTCGCGCTTGACCAGGGCGACAAACAACGTCGTGCGATCGACCAGCATGCCAACTTGCGAGCCATTGCGCGCACCCTTGATGAGATCGCCTTCTCAGTGGCCGGGGACGAGACGCTCAGCCACTTCAATGGAACGCTCTTCGATACTCGTCATGTCGGGAATCAGACCGCGCCGGTCTTGCCCCTGCGCTCATTAATTGCAAATTAGTTGCAATTACTTTTTTACCCTAATAAAGTTAAAAGCGTATTGTTTATGAACTTCGGGTATTCCCGTGATGATGGCAGGAGAGGACTATTTGATCAGTCTCGTACCTTTTTCATCTAAAAACAGATTGGTAACTCATCCCAGTTTGTTGTGTATTCCGGCGACTTTTTTTCCTGCCGCATCTGCCATGATTGTCTGGAGCCGTCCTGACTCAGTTTTATCGTGCCTTTGCCGTACCTTGCATTCATTTGATCAAACACCTGCATAATCTTCGAATTCTCCGGCGGCCCGGCAAACAGGTCACCCTGATAAGAAGAGGCGTCGCAGATCTCACTCAGGATCACTCCCGCCTTTTTGTATAAATAGCCGGAACGGAAAATCGAATCCAATCCTGCCAGCGCCCATTTCTGCAATGTCATGGTGTTGGACGTCGGCATCACCAGCGGAATTGTGAC
>CANIFC010000383.1 GCA_947466695.1 Oxalobacteraceae bacterium
ACACGAAGTTTACCCTTTTTTCGCCCGGACTGCAGACCGGGCACTGTTCAACGGCTCCTACAAGACCAGAAGGTCTGCCGTGGCGTGATGTCGAAGCTGCCGCTTTGCGAAAGCAAAGTCTGGAAACACGGCCTGTACGTGCGCCCAGAAACGTGGGCTGTGATTCATTTCGTGTAAGTGTGACAGTTCATGGGCGATGACATAATCGATCAGTTCTGGCGCAAAGTGAATCAGGCGCCAGTTCAGGCGAATTTTTCCTTGGGATGTACAGGAACCCCAGCGTGTCGTCGCGTTGGAGAGCGACAATGACTGGTAGTGCACCCCTAGTTTTTCAGCATAAACGGGCATACGCGCTGAAAATACCTGTCTAGCTTGCTGCTGTAGCCAGAGTTTGATCCTCATCTTGATTTTCTCTTCCGAGTTTTCTTCAGCCATTGCGGCGTTTGCGGCGGAAGGGAACGTCAGTTGCAGTTCCCGCAGAACGTCATCAAAATGTGTATAACTGCGCGCCGCATGGAGGATGCGTAAGGTGACGGGTGTTCCCAGATACAAAAACGTTGCGCCATCTTCCCAGCGCGTTGCCACTTGCACGCGACGCTCCTGACGCGCATGTCGTTCGCTTAGTTTAGTCATTATCCAGCGCTGTTTTTCCTGTATCGCCTGTTCTATATCGGTGATCGTTACCCAGCGTGGTGCGGTGACGCGCAGGCCCTCCTGATTGATCAGAAAGCCGATACTTCGTCGCGTGGAACGTAGCAGGCTGTATTCAAGGATCTGGCCTGACAGCGCAATTTTGCGCTTATTAGGATTGTGGGGTTTTGCTGCATCAGGTGAACGGGCCTGTGTGAGCGCTGTAGGAATCGTTGGGAGCTCGCCTGATTCAGAACACGGTTTTTCAATACTGAAAAGATCGTTAAAAAAATCCAGTTGCAATGCCTTCTCAACAGCCTGTTTTAATAAGGATTTCATTATTTACTGTCTATGAACATACAACTTGTGACTTTCGATGCACTGCAGGCTTAACGTGGTCAACTGATGCGCCGAATCAGGAAATTATATGTCCTCAATGTCGCCATACTCGACATCCGACATGGAGCCACCGGTATTGTCATTATTGGGTTTGTATGAAATGAATAGTTGCTGATGAATAGTCATTTTAATGACGTTATTTAAAAAACAGCGATGAAAAAAATAGCGGATATTGATAAATTTATTAACCGGTCCGGCAATACTGGTATCAAGGATCGCCGGACTTGATCAGGCAAAAAGCGGTTACTTTTTCTTCTGTTCGTGTTGGTACACCTGCGGTGAAATAACACGCATCTCCGCTTCAATCCACTCTTCCACTTTTTGCATCAGCTCCGTTGCTGTCAAGCCGTCAGGTGAAATCGGCTTGCCGACGGATACAGTAATCAGGCCTGGTTTCTTGATGAAGGAATTTTTTGGCCAGCACTCGCCAGAATTGAGCGCAATGGGAATCACAGGGGTATTAGTTTCTATGGCCAGCCGAGTTCCTCCACCTTTGTAATGGCCCTTCTGGCCCACTGGAATACGTGTGCCTTCCGGAAACATGATGACCCATTGGCCATCGGCCAGACGATTCCTGCCTTGAACCACCACCTGAGAAAAAGCGTCTTTACCTTTACTGCGATCGATCGGAATCATACGCATAAGAGCAATCGCCCAGCCAAAAAAAGGAATGTAGGTAATCGATTTTTTAAAGACAAATACCAGCGGACGTGGCGTTGCCATCAGCAGGAAAATGGTCTCCCAGGCAGACTGGTGTTTCGACAGTACGATAACCGGACCATCCGGAAAATTTTCAAAGCCTTTGGTCTGATAACGGATGCCACAAATAACTTTGGCGGCCCAGATCATGAACACGTTCCAGCGTGCAGTGGCGTAATAGCGCTTGTTGTACGGGAGCGGGGCAAATAAAAAGCAGATTGGTGCCCAGATGACCGTGACGGTAATCATGACCAGTAAAAACAGCAGGGAGCGTATAAAGCGGGTAATCGTGAGCATTGTATTTTCTAATGGTAATTTTTAATTCCCGTCATCGTCTCGGCGCTGCGACAGGACTGTTTTTTTTGATATCTCATACTACTTATACAAAATTGTTCTGGCAAGTCATGTACAAGCCGAAACCTTGCCAAATTTCTTTGTTTATACCGGAAGCATCGAACCGCTTACCTTGCTTCGCCTCACCTTGTGTTGCGCCCGCTGCATCCGGTCAATTGTCTGCAGCTTGATCGTGCTGGGTGCTCAGTAGTGCATCGACCATCGCCGCGAGATCCGGATAAATCCTTGTGCCCGGAGGTAAGCCCCCTTGTTCGACCGTTTTTTGTCCCTTGCCTGTCATTACCAGATGGGGAATGCAGCCCATGACAAATCCCGATTGCAAATCACGCAGTGAGTCACCCACGCAATGCACTCCCTTCAGATTGAGCTCATAGCGCCGGCCGATTTCCTGCAGCATGCCGGGTTTGGGTTTGCGGCAGTCGCAGCTTTCTTCTGACGTATGGGGACAAAAAAAGATGGCATCGATGGTGGCGCCGACCTGCTGTGCGGCTACATGCATCTTTTGATGTATTTTATTGAGCGTTGCCATATCAAATAACTTGCGGGCGATACCGGACTGGTTGGTCGCTACCACTACCGTGTAACCCGCCTGATTCAGTCGTGCGATCGCTTGCAGGGAACCCGGCAGCGCATGCCATTCATCGGGCGACTTGATGAAGGCGTCCGAGTCTTGGTTGATGACACCATCGCGGTCGAGAATAATCAGTTTTGTCTGCGTAACCATATTTTTAAGCTGCCAGTTTTGAGATGTCGGCGACCTGATTGAGCATGACATGCAGTTGCGCCAGTAACGCGAGCCGGTTATTGCGCAGTGCAGGATCTTCTGCATTGACCATCACGTCATTGAAAAAGGTATCAACCTCACTCCGTAATGCTGCCAGAGTTTTGAGCGCACCAGTAAAGTCGCCCTGACTAAATGCCAGGTCAACTTGTGGCTTCACTTTACTCATGGCCTGAAACAAACCCTGCTCGGCCGCTTCTTGCAGCAGCGTCGCATTGACTATTCCAGGCAGAATATCGGATTTTTTCAGGATATTGGTAATACGCTTATTGGCGGCAGCCAGCGCGGCCGATTCTGTCAGCGAAGCGAACGCTTGCACTGCCTGCAGGCGTTCAACGATATTTGCCAGCGTATCCGGATTTTGCGCGACGACTGCTTCCACTTCACTTTGAGAAAATCCCTTATCACGCAACTGGCCGCGCAAACGGTCAAACATGAAATTTAAGACTTCTGCTGCAGGGTCCTTGAAATTGCCATTGCCGGCAAACACGCTGACAGCATCGGCCAATAACGCATTGAGCGAGAGCGGTAAACGTTTTTCAACCAGCATGCGCAAGACGCCCAGTGCATGGCGACGCAAGGCAAAGGGATCTTTATCGCCAGTCGGTTGCAGGCCTATGCCCCAGATACCGACCAGCGTTTCGAG
>CANIFC010000384.1 GCA_947466695.1 Oxalobacteraceae bacterium
CAAGAACGGGTAAGAAAAGTATCTGAAATACTTTTCTTACCCGTTTTTTACGGTGAGGTTGTCGATTGAAGAGTCACTGGCGGGCAGGATGATCCGGCGCAGGAGAGTATAAAAATACGAGGCTACGTTTGCAGTTGACTACGACAACTGCACCGGGCAAGGCCAGAATTAATCGTTCCGGCCGCCGCGGCCATGCCCGTTACCGTTACCACGATCATCACCCCTGCCATGTTCACGGTCGCCGTCGTCACGATGTTCGTCGCGCCTCTGGTGATCCTCATAGGAACGGTTATCACGATGATCGCGTCGGTCACGGCCATCGTGTCCGCGCCAGCCATCCCGGTCATCACGGCTGTAATAGCCACCACGGTAACGCGGGACGACTACATCGTTATACCAGCGTTCCTGCACAAAATAGACGGAACGGTTACAGGCATCGTAACGGCGACAGTTTTCGCGCCAATGCCTGGAGTGACCCGGTGGCACCACCAGATACAGCGGCGGACGTGGCGAGTACACCCGCTCAACAATGCGTGGTTCGCTGTAAATCAATTGCGGCTGCTGGAAATTACCGATATCGAGATTGCCATAAAACCCTGGCTGGCCAAATTGTAGCGACACGCCGACGTCCGCTGCTTGTGCACCGGCGGAGATCAGCAAGGCAAACAGCAAACCCGCTTTAAATAAAGTTTTTTTCACAATTTTTCCATTCGTATCAAGAGAAAGCTCACGAAAGCTCCCCCCTTCAACGGATAAACACCTGCTTTCGATGACACTGACAAAAAAGAAACTGGCGGCAATCGGACGATATACCGGCCTGTCATTGAATCGGGGCAATAAATTTTTCACTTTCGTCGGACTAATATCAATCCAAATTAGTTCCTGAAACGTTTCTAAAACAAAAGATAACAAGTTGATTTTAAAAGAAAAATGATTTTTTCCACATGTCGTTCTTGAAAAAGAACGTACTCGCCCATATAATTAGCACTCAGGCACAGAGAGTGCTAACGGTATTCTCTCAGCCACAGTTTTCTTTGTGGAATGTTTAAAAAATCATATTTCGCTTGGATAAGACACATTTAATGTGTGCCACCATTGTTACTTATCGTAATTTTTAAGGAGTTAGTATGAATCTTCGCCCTTTGTATGATCGCATTATCGTTAAACGCCTTGATCAAGAAACTAAGACAGCCTCAGGTATCGTATTGCCTGACGCCGCAGCTGAAAAGCCAGATCAAGGTGAAGTGTTGGCTGTTGGTAACGGCAAAATGCTGGAAGACGGTCAAGTACGCCCATTGGAAGTTAAAGTCGGCGACCGCGTCCTGTTCGGTAAATACTCTGGCCAGGCTGTCAAAGTTGACGGCAATGAAGTTCTGGTGATGCGCGAAGAAGACGTTTTCGCAATCGTACAGAAGTAATCGACATCCACCCCCAAGAATTCGGAGAATAAACATGGCAGCTAAACAAGTAATTTTCGGCGACGATGCACGCGCCAAGATCGTTAATGGCGTTAACATTCTGGCTAACGCAGTTAAAGTAACACTGGGCCCTAAAGGCCGTAACGTTGTTCTGGAGCGTTCATATGGCGCCCCTACAGTGACTAAAGATGGTGTTTCAGTCGCTAAAGAAATCGAATTGAAAGACAAGCTGGAAAACATGGGCGCGCAGCTCGTGAAAGAAGTCGCTTCCCGCACTTCTGACAATGCTGGTGACGGTACAACTACCGCGACCGTATTGGCTCAGGCGATTGTTCGCGAAGGCTTCAAGTACGTTGCAGCCGGTTTCAACCCAACTGACCTCAAACGCGGCATCGACAAAGCGGTTATCGCTATTGTTGCTGAAATCAAAGTATTGGCTAAGCCAACTACTACCAACAAAGAAATCGCTCAAGTTGGTTCTATCTCCGCTAACTCCGATGCAAACATCGGCGACATCATTGCCAATGCCATGGACAAAGTCGGCAAAGAAGGCGTGATCACTGTTGAAGACGGTAAATCACTGGACAACGAACTCGACATCGTTGAAGGTATGCAGTTTGACCGTGGCTATCTGTCACCTTACTTCATCAACAATCCAGAAAAGCAGTCAGTCTTGCTGGAAAACCCATTTGTCCTGCTGTACGACAAAAAAATCTCCAACATCCGTGATTTGCTCCCGATCCTGGAACAAGTCGCCAAATCAGGTCGTCCATTGCTGATCATCGCAGAAGACGTCGATGGCGAAGCGCTGGCAACTCTGGTTGTCAACAACATCCGCGGCATCCTGAAAACTGCCGCTGTTAAAGCGCCAGGTTTTGGCGATCGCCGTAAAGCGATGCTGGAAGATATCGCTGTCCTGACCGGTGGTCAGGTTATTGCTGAAGAAGTTGGCCTGACACTGGAAAAAGTCACTTTGACTGATCTGGGTTCTGCCAAGCGTATCGAAATCGGTAAAGAAAACACCATCGTCATCGACGGTGCTGGCCAGGCAATCGCCATCGAAGCGCGCGTTAAGCAAATCCGCGCCCAGATCGAAGAAGCAAGCTCTGACTATGACCGCGAGAAACTGCAAGAACGCGTTGCCAAATTGGCAGGCGGCGTTGCAGTCATCAAGGTTGGTGCTGCTACTGAAGTTGAAATGAAAGAGAAAAAAGCACGCGTTGAAGATGCACTGCACGCAACACGCGCAGCTGTTGAAGAAGGCGTTGTTCCTGGCGGTGGCGTTGCCCTGTTGCGCGCACGTGCCAATGTAAAAGATCTGAAAGGCGATAACGCTGATCAAGATGCTGGTATCAAGATCGTTATGCGTGCGGTTGAAGAGCCATTGCGTCAGATCGTTGCCAACGCTGGTGACGAGCCATCTGTTGTCATCAACCAAGTATTGTCAGGCACTGGTAACTACGGTTACAACGCTGCTAACGGTACTTACGGTGACCTGGTTGAACTCGGCGTCCTGGATCCAGCAAAAGTAACTCGCTCTGCATTGCAAAATGCAGCGTCTGTTGCCGGCCTGATCCTCACTACTGACGCTCTGGTGGCTGAATTACCAGAAGACAAAGCTGCTGGCGGTATGGGCGGTGGCGACATGGGTGGTATGGGCGGCATGGGTGGTATGGGCGGCATGATGTAATTTTGCATGGGCAAGTAATTGCCCTTTGCACGATGATCAGAAAAAACCTGCAAGGAAACTTGCAGGTTTTTTTGCTTTTGAACCAAGAGATTATCCAGCTTGATTGTCTAACCTGGCCTCAAGGAAAGAAATTTTTCCGCCGCCAATCTGATTGCGGATAGAGCTCCGGCAACCACGGGGATCACTCTAGATCCATTATTTTTTATTCAAAAATAACAAAAAAATTCAATGCAGGGATCTCCTTGTGTTTCTTAAATACCACTTTCTTGAGTAATATTTGTTAAATAAGCAGCGATAAGTATCACCGATACCAACGAAGTTCCCACCGGAATTAAAAATGCAATAAACTACATAAGTTTCTTTTTTCTTATTTCTAGAAGTTTTTTATCAAAAAATATCTA
>CANIFC010000385.1 GCA_947466695.1 Oxalobacteraceae bacterium
GCATCGCGGACATACTGCTCCATGCCCCATTCAGCGATAAAGCCGTGGCCGCCGTAGACTTGCATACATTCGGAAGTGGCAACCCAGGCGTTGTCGGTAATAAAGGCTTTGACGATCGGGGTCAGCAGGGCGACTTCATCGGCACAGTCCTTACGTACCGCTTCGTCCGGGTGATTGAGCTCTTTATCGAGCTGCAACGCGACGTAAGAGCAAAATGCACGCGCGCCTTCAGCGTAAGCCTTGGCAGTGAACAGCATGCGACGGACGTCGGCGTGAACAATAATCGGATCAGCCGCCTTGTCAGGCGCCTTGACACCGGACAAACTGCGCATCTGGATGCGGTCTTTTGCATAGACAACAGCGTTCTGATACGCAACTTCAGTCAGGCCAAGGCCTTGCATCCCCACACCCAGGCGAGCTGCGTTCATGAAGACGAACATGGCATTCAAACCCTTGTGCGGTCCGCCGATCAACCAGCCTGTTGCATCATCCAAAATCATCTGGCAAGTTGAATTACCATGAATACCCATTTTTTCTTCTATTGCACCGCAAAAAATCGGGTTGCGCGCACCAGCAGTGCCATCGGCATTAGGAAGGAATTTAGGTATGATGAACAGTGAAATCCCTTTAGATCCTTCGGGTGCGCCTGGCAAACGCGCCAGTACCAGATGCACGATATTCTCTGCTAAATCGTGCTCACCTGATGAGATAAAGATTTTTGCCCCATTGCCTTTGTAAGAGCCATCCTCTTGCGGCTCCGCCTTGGAGCGCAACATACCCAGATCAGTGCCGCAATGTGGCTCAGTCAGGCACATCGTGCCAGTCCATTCGCCTGAAATCAATTTTGGCAGATACAACTCTTTTTGTTCCTGGGTACCATGCTCGTGAATACATTCATAGGCACCGTGCGATAAGCCAGGGTACATGGTCCAGGCCTGATTGGCAGAGTTCATCATTTCGTAGAACGAATTATTCAGTACCAATGGCAAGCCCTGACCACCGAATTCAGGATCACAAGACAGTGCTGGCCAACCGGCTGCAACATATTGCTTGTAGGCTTCTTTAAAGCCTTTTGGTGTCGTAACGTCTTTAGTAGCCTTGTCGTGATGGCAGCCTTCGCGATCACCGGAATGGTTTAACGGAAACAGCACTTCAGACGTGAATTTTCCACCTTCCTCCAAGACCTGATTGATGATATCGGCATCAATTTCTTCATATTTCGGCAAATGCTTTAATTCGCCTTCAACAGCTAACAGCTCATGCAAAACGAATTGCATATCACGCAAGGGAGCGACGTACTGACCCATAATTTTCTCCAGAAGACAAAGTTAACACTACTTAATTAAAAAACTAAAAATTCGGTAAAACTAAAATTTCCCTACTACATCGACCAGCAGTTTCGTCGAAAGAGATCACACATACCCTCAAGGGATAACAGCAGACGGTTCCGGTACGGGTTCCGGTGCAGTTTCCGGTGCGGAATAACACTCGATCATTCTGTCAAAGCCAATTTCAGCCCGGCTGACACTACCGGGTTTTCTTAAAAAACGCGCATCGTGGTGCAGTGCGAGTATCAAACCGTACATTTCATAGACGATCTGTTCAGGATCAACATCCGACCGTAAGTGCCCCAGGGCAATTGCCTGGACTGCGGCACGACGCAAGGCGCCCTGCCAGGCGTGTACCATCCCCACTAACTCTTCCCGGATCGGCCCCTGACGGTCATCATATTCTGCCGCACCACTGATATAGATACAGCCTGATGCAATTTCAACGGTCACCCGCTTTACCCAAAAGGCAAACATTGACTGCAACCGCGGCAAACCACGCTCTTCCTTCATGCTGGGGTAAAACACCTCCTGCTCAAAGTGATGGTGATAGAGCTTGAGCACTTCAATCTGCAAGTCTTCGCGTGAACCAAAATGTGCGAAAACACCAGACTTGCTCATGTTCATCTTATCGGCCAGCAGGCCAATCGTCAGGCCCTCAATACCATCGCGACTGGCAGCGTCTAGCGCCACATCGAGAATGGCAGCGCGGGTCAACTCACCTTTACGCATAAATTTCGGTGCAATATTCATAATTCGTTATATCTATCAAAATAATATATCAGCACAACTCTTGAAAGCAGCGAACTGATTAACTGACCCATAAGTATAATTAATCGAACGTTCGTACTATTAATCACCGGGCTTGAAAAGTCAAACCAGAAAGACGCTTTAGAGGAGAGTATCTACTTAATGGAGGTCTTCACCGTACCTCGTAGGGACATCAGAGATCTTCATTTTTTTAATTTTTAGTGAAATCAAGTTGCCGGCGCTCGCGTTTAGTCGGGCGTCTTGCCAGCACGGCTCCCGGCTCTTGGTAGAGCTTTTTGTTTTCAGTGACGACCGCCCTTTTTGCACTACTCTCTGCCGTCTCCTGATACATCGTCTGCGCCACAAGCGCAGATCCACGCACATCAAGCAGCCGCAAGACTTGCACCTGCCACACCTGATCGGCATGATGAATTTCGATGACATCATCGAGTTTCACGCCATGTGAAGGTTTAATACGTTGCTCATTTTGTAAAATACGACCGAGTTCCACTGCGTGGGTGGCAAGTGTCCTGGTTTTAAAAAATCTGGCAGCCCATAACCACTTGTCAATTCTTGCTTGTTCACTCATTGGGAAAAAACCACTTTCGTTAAGTTGATCTTGACTACTTTAAATACGAGAGCATCAGCAATGACATCACGCCAGAACTCGTAGATAAAATAGCAAAAAATAATACTAGTTTATTGAGTAATTTACATCATTATGAAATTTGTAGCTTGTGCCGGAAGTTTATAAAAACAAGTCAGTAAATGACAATTTTTTGATCTTAACATAGACAAATTACATATCGCTTCCAGGGAATTTTCAAAGAGTATTATTTCACGACAATTTCTCCCTTAATCTCCTATATGATGCTCAATGACAATTCCTGGCATCTCCTGCGCCGGTCCGGCCAGCCAAGTAAAATTTCCTCGCACCAGCAAGGCCATCCACCATGAAACGCATTCACATCAGTACGCTGGCAATCATTCTGGGGGTAGTTCTGGCCTCAACGATCGCCCTTGCCACCGGTATATCAGTCAAGATTTTATACAATAAGGCAATTGATGACTGGACCCAGCAAACCAAAATCATCTCGTTGATCCTGTCAGAAAATACCGCGCAGCAGATGACGACGGCTTATCTGGCCCTTGATGGCATTGTCGAACGTGTCAAGTCCGGCGGGGCGAAGGACGATGCCGCCCTGCACGCGATGTTCGCCAACGAAGCGACCTTCCAGATGATGTCCGACAAGGCGAGCAGTTCGCCACAAATCGATGTAGCAACCATCGTTGCGTCAAACGGAGATGTAATTAACTTTACCCGCGCATGGCCAACGCCAACAATCAATCTCGCCGAACGCGACTATTTCAAGGCGCACCGCGACAATCCAAAACTGGACGTGCTGGTCAGTGATCCGGTA
>CANIFC010000386.1 GCA_947466695.1 Oxalobacteraceae bacterium
AAAATAGCGATGGTCTTGCCTTTGGTCAGATCGGCGACATTAAACGTATTGGGGCCGAGTGAACAGCCCTCTGCCTCGACTTCGATAAACTCTGCCAAACTGCCTTCGGGAAGTTTGTCTGTGATTTTGATTGTCATGAATGGCTCCATTAATAGATTGTGAATACTCCGTTCCGGCCAAAAACGGTGGCTCAGATACGGGCTGTTCGCAAGTATGCCTGAGTCTGGTTTTTTGCGCAAAAAAGCAAAACGCCGGCATCTTCCGATACCAGCGTTTGATCGATACAAGAATCACTCAGACACTGCGTGTAAAGCGGGCAGGATCTGACGTGACCAGCACATTAAATACAATAATCAATCGGCCTGCTTGCGCAAGAAGGCCGGAATATCGTAGGTTTCCATACCATTTTTTTCCAGTGCCCGCACCTGATCAGAGGCGGACTCACGACGCCATACCGCTGGCTTGTTCAAGTTCTCAAAACCGCTGGACGATCCCACGTTCACGGTAGTCGCAGACGTGCTGCCGGAAGCCATCATCACGGGTTCATTATTGGTGCCGGTGCGCAGCATGGGCGTCTGGACCAATTGAATATTTTTCTTGCCACGGCCAAGTCCGGTCGCCACCACGGTAACGCGAATATCGTCACCCATGGCGTCATCGTAGGCGATACCCTGGGCGATTGAAGCGTCATCGGCGGCAAAAGCACGTACCGCTGCCATGACCTCCTTGATCTCTTTACCCTTGAGCCCGCGACTGGCAGTCACATTGACCAGTACACCCCGTGCGCCGGACAAATCGATACCATCGAGCAGCGGGGAGGCGACAGCCTGTTCTGCGGCAATACGGGCACGATCGACACCGGAAGCGGTAGCGGTTCCCATCATCGCCTTGCCCTGCTCACCCATGATGGTCTTGACGTCGTTAAAATCGACGTTGATATGACCGGGAACATTGATGATTTCGGCGATACCTGCGACGGCATTATTGAGTACATTATCGGCATGCTGCAGCCACTCGATCATGCTGTCGTCTTCGTAAATCTCTTCGAGCTTTCCGTTGAGGATGATGATCAGCGAATCAACATGCTTGGTTAGTTCCGCCAGACCTTCGTCGGCGATATCCATGCACTTTTTGCCTTCATAAGAAAAAGGCTTGGACACGACAGCCACTGTCAGCGCGCCAAGTTCCTTGGCAATTTGGGCAACCACCGGAGCGGCACCGGTACCGGTACCACCACCCATACCCGCCGCGATAAACACCATGTGCGCACCGCGCAAGGCATCTTCAATCCTGCTGCGCGATTCTTCCGCCAACTGACGTCCGACATCGGGCCTCATGCCTGCACCCAAACCGGTGTCACCGATCTGAATCACATTATGTGCCTTGGATTGCTTCAGTGCTTGCGCATCAGTGTTCGCACAAATGAACTCAACGCCGGAAACACCTTTGTTAATCATATGCTGCACTGCATTACCACCCGCACCACCAACACCGACAACCTTGATTACGGTGCCCTGTGTAGCGTTATCAACCATATCGAACTCCATCATGCATCCTCCAAGTAGGCAGTTTTCAGTCGCCAGGTATCACCCTATGTCACAGCTAGCGACTACATACTGCAGTTCACAACATTATAAAATGATAACCACAAACAATGCATAATTTAAATACAAATTATGCTGAAAATAACTTAAAAATTCCCTAAAACCCACTCTTTCATGCGTTGCCACACCGCTTTCGCAGAACCTTCCTGTTTCGTCACGATATGGCCTCGCATATATTGTTTTTTTGCCTCTAGTAATAAGCCTAAAACAGTTGCATACCGCGGACTGCGAACGACGTCTGCCAACTGTCCTGTGTACATCGGCATCCCTAGTCTGGTCGGCTTTAAAAAGATATCTTCGGCCATCTCAATCATGCCCGGCATGATCGATGACCCACCGGTCAAAACGATACCCGAAGACATGACATCCTCGTAGCCAGACTCGCGTACGACCTGATGTACGAGAGCGAACAATTCCTCTACCCGCGGCTCAATGACAGCCGCCAGGGCCTGGCGGGATAATGAGCGCGGACTGCGGTCGCCCAGGCCCGGCACTTCCAGTGTATCGGACGGGTCAGCCAGCACCTGCTTGGCGACGCCAAAACGAATCTTGATATCTTCCGCTTCCAAGGTAGGAGTACGCAAGGCCATCGCGATATCGTTGGTAATCTGATCGCCGGCAATCGGAATCACTGCGGTATGCCGGATTGCGCCATCGCTGAACACGGCGATGTCAGTGGTTCCCCCGCCAATATCAATCAGGACCACACCCAATTCTTTTTCATCGACAGTGAGCACCGCTTCAGCCGAAGCCATCGGCTGCAGGATCAAATCCGAAACTTCCAGCCCGCAACGGCGTACGCACTTGACGATATTCTGAACGGCAGAGACCGCACCGGTCACGATATGCACTTTCACCTCCAGCCGCAGGCCACTCATGCCTATCGGTTCGCGCACGTCATCCTGGCTGTCAACGATAAACTCTTGCGGCAACGTGTGGAGCAGTTGATGGTCGGTCGGAATATTGACCGCTTTGGCAGTCTCGATGACCCGCGAGACGTCAGCTGCGGTCACTTCCTTGTCCTTGATGGCCACCATGCCACTGGAATTGAAACTCCGGATATGGCTACCGGCGATTCCTGTATAGACATGGCGAATCTTGCAGTCGGCCATCAATTCAGCTTCCTCCAACGCGCGCCGGATAGACTCAACTGTCGCCTCAATATTGACGACCACGCCTTTTTTCAAGCCCCTTGATTCATGCTGTCCGAGACCGATCACTGCGTGGCGTCCATCCGGCATCACTTCCGCGACGACCGCAACGATTTTTGAGGTGCCGATATCGAGGCCAACGATGAGGTTTTTTGCGTCTTTTGTCATGTCATTCCGCTTACTTTAGTTTGCTTTTTAATCCGAGCGCGCTGTGACTGGCTTTTAACGCCAGTCCGTTCGGATACCGCATGTCCACACTATCAATATTGTCCTGCAAGCTTGCAACCAACTGCGGATACACTGTCAATAAGCGATCCACGCGTTTTTTCAAGCTCAGTTCGTCCTGCACTCTTCCCAGCTCGACCGTCATGCCGTTATTAAGCTTCACACTCCAGGCATAACGGCTAGAGTACTTCACCTCCTCGGGCACAAGACTGATATTTGAAAACCATTGCTTGAAATCGAGGTAACGCGCCAGCACTTCTTTTTCACTACCCTCAGGACCGACCAAGCCGATCAGGTCGGTATCTTCTTCCGCCTCTGCCAGATTGGCCGTAAAAACGTCTCCCTTCGCCGAAATTAACCGGCCTTCGGTACCCCACGTTCCCAATACCTGGTGCTCCTCGAGAGTGATGGTCAATTTGTTCGGCCACTCTCTTTGCACAGTCGCCTTACGTACCCACGGCACAGCTTCAAATGCGATTCGCACAGCATCGAGGTTCGTGGTAAAAAAATTACCCT
>CANIFC010000387.1 GCA_947466695.1 Oxalobacteraceae bacterium
AGTGGCGCTGGTCAAACCTCGCCTGAGCATCGGCAGACGGCACGGGAACGATTTGATTTTGGATCAGCTGACCGTTAGTGGCAATCATGCCTCCATCGACACCACAGCGACGGGCATCTTTGTTCTTGACCTGGGCAGCACCAATGGCACGCTGGTCAATGGGCAACCCATCACCATGCATATGCTGCAACATGAAGATGTGATCGCTATTGGAAAGTACCGGATTCGCTTTGTCTCTGGGGAAATAAAGAGCGACCCTATTCCGCCCGTTTTAACTAGCACAATTAGCAGTGCCATCAATAGCAGTGCAATTAACAATAGCGTGAATGCCAGCGAATCAAAACTAACACAGGATGAAACGCCGGTAAGCGGAAAAATCAGGATTCTCAATGGCTGTAATGCCGGTCGCGAATTACTCCTGATGAAACCCGTCACAACTCTAGGCACACCAGGCGGACTCATCATCACGCTGACCCGTCAGTCGCAACACTATGTGCTCACGCAGGTGGAGGGTAGTTCTTCACCGCAGATTAATGACCAGGCACTCACTGAAAAATCATGCCGGCTCAAGGATGGTGACGTGATTGATCTACTCGGAACGAAGATGGCGTTTTCTTTAGTATGAGGTGACGCAGAGTGCAGCACTTGGTTTTAGAGCCTGCTCTTGCCTTAACGTGGTGTCGCACTTGTTAAAGTTGGAACCGCGAGTTGAATCCACCCTCGGAAAATACAAAAGAAGCACTTGTGTAAAAAGTGCTTCTTTTAATTCGCCACTACAATTCCTTACTAATATTCATTACTACTAAAACCAAAACATTTTAAATTTTTGCGATTATTTGCATAATTGAGTCGCTAAGCAACCGCTACCTGTGGTGGCCCACTGAATAGGATTTCCGGCTACATAAGTCGGGGTCAAGATATAGGTGTCAGTTGCCAAAATACCTTCCAGGGCTACAGGCGTCACAGTAATGACACCCGCGACTACGGCAACTGAAGCGACATACTTGCTTGCGGATGTAGCGGGCACGCCATTAGTGCCGGTTGCGCAACCAGCAAGCGCATTCAGATCTTGAGCGCAGATTTCTACGGCAGTTTTAGCTGCGGCGCTGCCCAAAATGACTTCAGAAAATTTCGCTCTTTTCATATAGTTTTGATAGGCGGGCAAGGCTACTGCAGCCAGGATACCGATAATCGCAACAACAATCATCAATTCAATCAGGGTAAAACCAGCTTGTACGCGTTGGGTCATTTTACGAGATTTCATTTTCCTGCTCCTTAGGGGAATGAGAGATTTCTATTCATTTGTTTGCTGCAAGCGCTTATCAGCAAACCGCATGCCAGACATAATTTCGCTTAAAAGACCTACTTTTTTGATTTTTTTTATAATAAAAGGGGACATTTTTTGCTTGATCGCTGACTTTTTTTGTCGCATCAAATAGGAATAAAATAAGTTGCATCTAAAATTTGTCGCTTCTATTAATACTTACGCAAAAAATTAATTCTCTAATAAGCCCGTTTTATATGCGTCGTTTCGAGCGATCACTCCTTGTCGTCGCTGGCCAATTTTTTTGGTAAAAGTTGTGAACAAGGGATTAGTTGGCGCTTGTCCGAACGGTAGTTCCAGATCAAACCTCAATACACGGAAATTTGTGCAGATGGTTGATGAATCGTCACGATGTTATTAGTTCGTCACTAGCGATAAGCAACTCACTATTGCCAAAATATTATTGATAGTAATTTGATGATAGTAAAAAAATAATTCAAGCTCTCAATGAGTGGCTGCAGAAAAAAGCTGATTTATTTGTGAAGCGGCTTTATGACCAAACGGAACTTGCAGTCTTTAAGACTGGAGTGTTTTTATGCACAACATTTTTCAGAAAAAAAGGTTTAATTTGGCCTTAGCGCAGTTCTTATTACAAATTCTTCGTTTTTTTATAATTGACAAATAAGACAAATTTTGGACATATTGTCTTATTTAGATAATTTTATGACAAAAAATGTCATAAATGGAACAAAAAATGGCTTAAAAGAAATAAGAATATTATTATTAAAGCAAAAAAATAGCTATTTATTGGTTATTTTGATCAAAAAATTGGTGTATAAGATGTCCATTGACGAAAATTACACTCTGGCACGTTGTTTGCTAATAGGAAAGAGTAACGAAAATTTTAATAAAATTTACTCATTCCTCATAGGAACAAAAAATGAAATCCCTGAAAATGACCCAACGCGCACAAGCCGGTTTTACCCTGATTGAGTTGATGATTGTTGTTGCGATCATTGGTATCTTGGCTGCAGTAGCCTTGCCCGCGTATCAAAATTACATGAAAAGAGCGAAATTTTCTGAAGTTATTTTAGCGAGCGCTGCGGCTAAAACAGCGGTTGAAATTTGCGCTCAAGATCTGGCTACTCTTACTGGTTGTCAGACAGGATCCAATGGCGTACCTGCTACATCAGCAAGCAAGTATGTCGCTTCCGTTGGCGTGGCCGCGGGTGTCATTACTGTGACGCCTGTAGCTCTGGAAGGTATCGCAACAGCTGATACTTATATTTTGACCCCTTCTTATACTGCCAACACTCCGATTCAGTGGGCTGTTTCCGGTGGTTGCTTAACAGCACTGTTATGCAAGTAATCGCATAAAAAGTAAGTTATTTCGATTTTAGTAGTAATTTAACAAAAAAGCACTCTTCAAAAGAGTGCTTTTTTTTATCCATTCTTTAGATCCGCTATCGATGGTGCGAGGTAATTATTTGATGTTGCATTTTAATTGGCTATACAAATTGGGAAAATCTTTTCACCAATCCATTTTTATCCAATGCGTATTGCTTGCTGTGGCTATTAGCATCGTATATGGGCAATTTTTGTGGAATCCGCTTGTTTTTGACGATATTTATTTTTTCGACGGAACAGTTCACCCTGAGTACTTAGATAAATTTTTTAGCTTTGACTTGCGCTGGCTACCCTATGCCAGTTTTGAATGGACCCGAAAATTGTTGGGTTTGGATCTGATTTGGTTTCATCTGGGCAATATGATGCTCCATGTGGCGAACTGTATTGTTTTATTCTTATTCGCACGCCGTTTGTTTGCTGTGGTTCTAGGTAGTGGCAACTTGCCGAACATCACCTCAGATAGTTCCACTACATTATCACCATCATCGTTGGCTTTTTTTGGCACCCTCATTTTCGCTTTACATCCGGCGGCTGTGTACACAGTGGCCTATCTGTCTCAACGTTCTACTTTAATGGCAAGTTTTTTTGTGCTGATCATGTGGAGTCTGTTTCTGGAAGGTCTGGTACGCCATAAAAAGAGCTTACTCATCGCTTCCGCTGTTGCATATGGTTTTGCGGTTCTATCGAAAGAACATGCAATCATGGCACCCGCAGTACTGATTGCGTTAGTGTTTTTGCTTCGGCAACCTTCTCGACAATTGTTGCGCGAGGTTTTGCCAACCTTTATCCTGTATGGATTGATCGGTGTATTTGTCGTACTCCAG
>CANIFC010000388.1 GCA_947466695.1 Oxalobacteraceae bacterium
AACCAAGTCTACATAACCAAGGTTAAAAAAGACGTAAAAAAACCGGTATTAGCCTCCAGGGTAAACCGGTTTTTTTGCAGACTCGTGTGACGAGGCTACGCTGGCATCAGCGTTTACATCAGAATAATATCGTATTGCTCTTGCGGAAAAACGTTTTCAACATGCAGCGAGATGGGCTTGCCGACGAAGTCACCGAGCATCGCCAGATGCTGCGACTCCTCCTCAAGAAACATGTCGACGACCACTTGCGAGGCCATGATCCGAAATTCGCGCGGGTTAAATTGCTTTGCCTCGCGCAGCAGTTCACGCAGGATTTCGTAGCAGATTGTCCGCGCCGTCTTGACCTGGCCCTTGCCTGCGCACGACGGGCAGGGCTCACACAAGACGTGTGCCAGTGATTCACGGGTGCGCTTGCGGGTCACTTCAACCAGGCCCAGGGCGGAAAAGCCGGAAACAGATAATTTGGTCCGGTCCCGTGACAATGCCTTGTTGAGTTCCGCCAGGACCGCACTCTTGTGTTCTTCATTCTCCATGTCGATGATATCGAGAATGATGATGCCACCTAAATTACGCAGGCGTAACTGGCGGGCAATGGCGTGCGCCGCTTCCAGGTTGGTTTTAAAAATTGTGTCGTCGAAATTGCGTCCGGCTACAAAACTTCCGGTGTTGACATCAATCGTCGTCATTGCCTCGGTCTGGTCAATGATCAGGTAGCCGCCAGACTTGAGATTGACCCGGCGTCCCAGCGCGCGCTCAATTTCTTCCTCAACGCCATAGAGGTCAAACAGCGGCCGCTCACCGGTATAGTGCTGAAGCTTGGGTAATACCGAAGGCGTGTAGGTCTTGCCGAACTCGACCAGCATCAGGTGGTTTTCGCGTGAATCGACCTGAATGGTATCGGTCTCTTCATTGACGAAATCACGCAAGACACGCTGGGCCAGATTAAGGTCCTGATGTAATAATGAGGTAGGTGGCAGCGTTTTGGCCATCTGCGTGATGTTTGACCAGGTGCGCCGCAGATAATCAACATCCGATTTCAAATCTTCGTCGGAAGCATCTTCTGCCATCGTACGGACAATGAAGCCGCCTTTTTCATCCGGTTGCTGGAGCGCCTTGACCTTGTTGCGCAAGGCTTCCCGTTCCGCCTCATTTTCAATTCTTTGCGAAATGCCGATATGTGAATCCTGCGGCAGATATACCAGCATCCGGCCGGCAATGGAAACCTGCGTTGACAGTCGCGCACCTTTGGTTCCGATGGGATCTTTCACCACCTGAACGGTGACGGACTGGCCGTCATAAAGCAGTTTTTCTATTGGCGTGAGCGTATTGCCATTGCCACCTTCCGCTGGCCGCGCATCCCAGATATCGGCGATATGCAGAAAAGCGGCGCGTTCGAGACCGATATCGATGAATGCCGATTGCATGCCAGGCAGGACACGTACTACCTTGCCGAGATAAACGTTACCGACTAATCCTCGGGAGAGCGTACGTTCAATGTGGAGTTCCTGTACCGCGCCCTGAAAAATAAGGGCGACACGGGTTTCTTGCGGAGTGATATTGATGAGGAGATTTTCGCTCATAGATAAGAAAATTAGGTGACTCGGATGCCTGCTTGCCGTAACAGCGCGGTAGTCTCAAACAAGGGCAGTCCCATGATGCCAGAATAACTACCACTGATGTGAGAAATAAAGGTTGCGGCGATTCCTTGTATGCCATAGCCGCCGGCCTTATCGTAAGGTTCCTGCGTCGCACAATAGGCGTGCATCTGTTTTTCAGTCAGGGTGGCAAAAGTGACTTCGGAAGTTTGTGTGCAGTGAAAATTATTGTCCTGGTAGTGCACCGCCAGACTGGTAAGTACCTGATGGCTATTGCCCGAGAGCAGCCGCAACATCGCGAGCGCTTCTTCCTCATTCGCTGGTTTTCCCAATATCTGCTGATTAATCACTACGGTGGTATCTGCGGCAAGTACCGGTCGCAGTGGCAATTTACGTGTTTGCATGACATTCCAGCCTGCAATGGCTTTTTCTTGTGTGACGCGCGCTACGTACACGTCGGGCAATTCGCCCGGCAACACGATTTCTGAGACGTCAGGTTCGCGCAGGATCACATCGCGCAACAGCAGTAAATCAAATTCGACCCCAATCTGGCGCAAGAGCTCGCGGCGGCGCGGACTCTTGGATGCAAGATAGATTTTATTTTGAGAGATAACCATCATTTCTCCTGCCTGTGTTGTGGGTGGGATAAGCAAAAAGCCTAAACTATCATACCCTATGATACGGGTGATTTTGTGTAATTGACCATGCGCGATACAATTGCTCTGCCAGAATGACCCTGACCATACCATGGGGCAAAGTGAGGCTGGAAATGCGTATCAGCATGTCTGCTTTGGATTTAAACTGGGGATCAAGGCCATCGGCCCCGCCGATGACAAAGACAACGTCACGACCGTCCTGCTGCCATGCAATGAGATGTTGTGACAAGGCGACCGAGGTAAGATCCTTGCCATGTTCGTCCAGCGCAATGATGCGGGCATTCTTGGGAATGACCGCCTCTATCCTGCTGCGTTCGAGTGCCATGGAGGTTTCGGCCGTTTTACTTCCGGAACGGTCGACAGGTTTGATTTCCTTGATGGAAACCCGGCACTCAGGCGGCATGCGTTTGGCATACTCCTGATATCCGGTGTCTATCCAGGAAGGCATTTTATGACCGACGGCGGCGATGATGAGCTGCATGGGGAAATGGAGATGAAGGTTTGAAACTGCCAGAGCAAAAATGCGTACTGAGCGATGGTAGCAAGACAGTACGGAACCAATGTCTGGCGTATCTTGGCGTATCTTGGCGCATTGGCGTTACGTTGGATATGCAGGCAATTACACCAATAGCTGCACCAAAACTGCATTGCCAATGCGACCTTGCAGGTACAGCCTTAACGCAAAACAAGGCCAGCGGTGCATTAGTACGATCAATGGTGCATTGATCGTACCAATTGACCTTTAATCGGCGGTCTTGCGCTTGGTAGTCGCACGCTTGGTTGCCGCTTGCTTGGCCGAGGCGGTTGCGGTCTTGGTTGAGGCAACCCTGACCTTTGCACCGGCAGGTGTCTTGACGCGCGGTTTTCTGACTACAGCGGGGGTGCTGGAACTGGTCGTGCCGGCAATTTTTCCTGCCGCTGTCTTGCGTACCGGTTTGACAGTCGTGGCATCTGCTGCGGCCTTGACAGCGCGGGGCTTACGCACCGGCTTCTTGACATCGTCGTCCAGTGTGGTCTGGATCGCCATCATGTCATAGGTAACCTCGACCGGAGCGACTTTACTGCGACTCGCACGCTTTGGCTTTTCTTCAGCCTCCGCTTGCGCAACGTCGCCGTCACCAGATGCTTTTGCCAGGCCTTTTGTGACACGTTTAGCGGCGCCAAATTTCACTTCCTTGTCGCCCCAGAGTTCTTCCAGGCGATAGTAGGCGCGGATGGCGGGTTGCATGATATGGACGACC
>CANIFC010000389.1 GCA_947466695.1 Oxalobacteraceae bacterium
GAGCGAGGAGTCAACTGGCTTGTCGCCGAGCCAAATTTTTAGCAATACATTATAAAAGCCAGGCTCTGTAATGGTCACACCGAGTTGTTTTCCATTCAACAATGAAACTATCCCGACTCCAGGAACCAAATCGAGTGAAAGAACATCCCCTTTTTTCAAGTTTGGCACCGATGCAAAAACATCACCAAACATTGTTATCTGACTCACATATTTGGATTTTTCGGCCTTATCTGCATTTTCATTCAATCCTTTCATGAATGCATCACCAAAGTCTTCCGCACTCACTTCCCTTAGCATAACAACGGACACACGCTTTGCCCCTGGTAAAGCGAGTACCTCAGCGGGAGTTGCTTTTTTTTCAGTCAGATATAAACCGGCAACATACAGTTTAAAAAATGCCGCCTTGACACGCATACCGGCACCGTTAAGTATCAATTCCTTGTTGCTGACCTTCATCGTCTCATCAAATTTAATACCGCCAACCTCTACGGCATGCGTACTTTGGCTTATTGCCATGGCAAAGCACGCAAATAGCAGGCAAGATTTGAAACGTAAAGAAAAATTCATGGTGTCTCCTTTTAATGAATGTAAATTATTTTTTATATGAATGAAAAAAATTGCAATTAGTACTCTTCAAACTCATCGGCGCCGACCGGGACAGCGGGACTGGCCCGCCTCGTAGTTGAACTAGCAGCAACTTGACCCGATAAGTCTGTCGACACAGCGAGAACCTGGCCGAATTTTTTTTCAGAAACCGCCACTACGGTTGATCTGATTGCAGGTTTGGCATTGTCGTCAAGCTTAAATATACTGACTACCCTGGCAAGCTTACTGGCTTGATTTTGCATGGATTCTGCGGCTGCGGCAGCTTCCTCTACCAAGGCCGCGTTCTGTTGCGTCACATCGTCCATTTGAGCAATGGTGTAATTGATGCGTTCAATACCATTACTCTGATCTTGGCTGGCCGTCGTTATTTCTGTCATGATATCCGTGACCCTCTTGACACTGGCCACTACCTCATCCATCGTGACGCCCGCCTGCACGACCAACCGACTTCCGGCAGTGACCTTTTCTACCGAGTCACCGATCAGGGTTTTTATTTCCTTGGCCGCCGCCGCCGAGCGTTGTGCCAGATTTCTCACTTCCGAGGCAACAACTGCAAAGCCCCGGCCCTGCTCGCCCGCCCTGGCTGCTTCTACCGCAGCATTGAGCGCGAGAATGTTGGTCTGGAATGCAATACCGTCTATGACTCCGATGATATCAACAATTTTTTTCGAAGAAGCATTAATTGAACCCATGGTATCGACTACTTGAGAAACCACCACGCCTCCCCGGGCGGCGACTTCTGAAGCCGACGATGCCAGACGGTTCGCCTGTAAGGCATTTTCGGCATTTTGCTTAACGGTGTCAGTCAGGTCGCGCATTGAGGCTGCCGTTTCCTGTAGCGAAGTGGCTTGCTCTTCGGTACGGGAGGAGAGATCGAGATTGCTATCGGCGATCTCGCGCGACACGACCGCAATGGTGTCCGTCCCAAAACGCACTTCACCAACAATTTCCATCAGGCTGGCGTTCATCTCTTTGAGCGCTTGCATCAGGCGGCCGGTTTCATCCTGGGATTGCACTTCAATGTCACTACTTAAGTCACCTTGAGCGACCCGTTCAGCCACTTCTACCGCCTCATTGAGAGGTCTGGTAATACTCCGGGTCGCTAAAAATGCCACAAGAATACTCACCACAGTCGCTGAAAGAGCAAGAACGAGTATCAGTGTACTTGTTTGTGTTGCAACCGTAGCTGAGTCTCTTCCGGCTTGTTCCATCTGACTATTTTGATGGACTAAAAAATTATCCAGCGCGGTGAAATATTTTGTTTGCGCGGGTCGCACTGAGAACAAAAATTTTACCATTGCATCATCTTTTCTGTCTTCATTGATGAGGCTGACAAATTTACTTTGTAACGGAATGAATTTATCACGGATAACAATAATGTCCTTCAGAAACCCACGCCCTTTTTCATCGGTAATAATTTTATCAAGGCTGGCAATCGCTTCGTTATTTTGTATGTTGATCTGATCAATATTGGTCAGCTCATTTTTTATTTGCCCTGGATCGGTCATGATCAGCACATTGAGCATGCTGCGCGCCACGTCGCTTATTTGAGACTTGATTTTATTGGCAGTGACCGTGTTGGAATAGCGGTCATTCACGATCAGCGAGATTTCGTTATTAAGTTGCCCGACGCGCAGGTAAGAGAGCCCGGCGAGCAACATTAACAGCGCAATGACAACGCCAAATCCAAGGGCAAGACGCTGGCCAATTCGAATGTTCTTAATATGCATTTTAGTTAATTATTTTCTACTGACTCTTTCGAGCGAAAGGAGGGAAGGCAACTAATCGTGTCAGACAAAATGACCTTGTAACGATCCGGCTTTATAGACTTGCTAAAGTAATGAGGACGGCATTGACTATATCTTTTTATATGAATAAATATAGCTAAAATACAAAATTTCAGAACATACCTCAAGTTGAGATAAAGAAATGGCTAATTTGTAAATTTACGCGATTGTTACATAATAAAAATAATTTATAGACTACCTTAGTAAAAACTTGCCAGTAAAGTGCAGCAAAACTGCCCTTTTTTACTATTAACAACAAAATATTGCGTAAATAATAAAATTTATGCCGTGACTTTAAATAAGCGTGCGGCAGATTTCTCAATAAAATTTTATTATTTTTACAATGTTATCAATGTCTGTTTTTATATCGGATTGTCAATGCAGACGAGTAATCAGATAAGCCCAAACTGATAGCACTATGTGCAATCATAATGCTATCAGTCGCGCCATTTAATAACTGCACCGGGTAAGCCAAACGATCATAAAGCGCATGTTCGCATGCAACATCCCCCCTTTAAACAGGAATGGCACTACGCATTTATATAAACATTTAATAATAAAATCGGTTAAACAACACAACGCACCAGGATGCGGCTGCTATCAAAAAAGTGAGCGAGACTGCGGCACTGCCAAAGTCCTTGGCATTTTTCGACAGTGGATTATGTTCAAGCGATACTCTGTCAACAACGGCTTCTATGGCTGAATTGATCAACTCCACCACGAGGATCAACACCAAAACAACGATCATCAATAATTTCTCAAAAGCGGAGACTGGTAACAATAGCGCCGCTATCGTACCAACCAATACCAATATCAGTTCCTGGCGAAATGCATGCTCATATTTCCAGGCAGATTTAAATCCCTCTATGGAGTAGAGCAGCGCCGAAAAAATACGCTTCAGACCACTTTTACTTTTAAATTGACTGATTTTCTGCTGCTGCTCTGGCATGTGATCCTTTTGCACAAAATTATTTTTTTAAAATTATTATAATCTTAACAGTAATTGACTTAAGGAAAGTCATTAACAAGAGGAACTTCCATGCACGCCGCATCAATTATGTATTTGATTGATTATTCACGAAGGAGAAGAAGATAAA
>CANIFC010000390.1 GCA_947466695.1 Oxalobacteraceae bacterium
GCAATATTGTGTCACGCCTGTTATGCTTTCATTCTTTGCATGAATGTTTTCAGCTTTTATGATGAATGTCTCTCCATTTTTTAGCCCGCTTGCCCGCGCCGGCCTGTTTTTTCTCGCTCTTTTGCTGTGTACTGCGCTGCCGGTTGCGGCGCAAACGGTACCAAATACACTCGAGCAAAGGCTCAAGGCCTGCACCTCCTGCCATGGTCAGGGCGGGCGTGCCGCCGCCGATGGCTATTATCCGCGTATCGCCGGCAAGCCGGAAGGCTACCTGTTCAACCAGCTGAAAAATTTTCGTGATGGCAAGCGTACTTATCCCTTGATGACCTATATGGTTGCCAACATGTCTGATACCTACCTCGCAGAAATTGCGCACTATTTTTCGGACCAGCATCCGCCTTATGCCGCACCGCCAGCAAGCGACGCGACGCCAGCCATGCTCGAACGCGGCCGGATACTGGTGCAGCAAGGCGACAAACTGCAAAAACTACCGGCCTGCCTTGCCTGTCACGGCGAGAAAATGACCGGTGTTGCGCCCTTCATTCCCGGCTTATTAGGGCTGCCACGCGATTATATTGTTGCGCAGCTAGGCGCATGGCAGACCGGAACACGGCATGCCGTGGCACCCGACTGCATGCAGCAGATCGCGATTAAACTCAAGCCACAAGATATCGGCGCCGTTTCTGCCTGGCTGTCGAGCCAAAATATGCCGGTCAATCCGCTGGCGGTCAATGCAGCAGATATTCCCCAATTCAAGCTGCCGCTGGCCTGTGGCAGCGTGCCAAAATGAAGATGAACCTATCCATGAAACGAATTTTCTATTCCCTGTTTGCCTTGCTGCTGGCGCTGGTTGGCGGCGTTGCCGCGTATGGCTACTATCTGGGCGACGCTCAAACCGCACAGGCAAAACAAAGTGCCTCTTTAACAGACGCTGGTGAGCAAATTGTGCGTGGTGCCTATCTGGCGCGCGCCGGTAATTGCATGGGCTGCCATACCGTGCGTGGTGGTGATGCCTATGCTGGCGGACGCCTGATCCAATCTGATTTCGGTAACTTTGTCTCGCCCAACATCACTTCTGATGTGAAGCATGGCATCGGCAGCTGGAGTGCAGATGATTTCTGGGGCGCCTTGCACAACGGTAAATCAAAAGATGGCAGCCTGCTGTATCCCGCTTTTCCATTCACCAATTACACCCACATTACACGCGTTGACTCGGACGCCATGTTTGCCTACTTTAAAACCGTGACTGCAGTCGACCGGGAAAACGAAGCGCATTCCTTGCGCTTTCCCTATAACCAGCGCGCCTTGCTGGCGTTTTGGCGCGCCCTGTATTTTCGTCCCGCGCTGTACCGGGAAGATACGCAGCAGTCCGTCGCCTGGAACCGCGGTGCCTATCTGGTCAACGGCTTGGCGCATTGCAGCGCGTGCCACAGCAGCCGTAATGCGCTCGGCGCTAACGGCGGTAGCCAGGATTTATCCGGCGGTGAGCTATCGATGGTCAACTGGTATGCGCCTTCACTGGTGTCAAAGGACGAGGCTGGCGTCGCGCATTGGCAGCCGGCACAACTGCAGGCATTGCTTAAAACCGGTGTCTCGCAAGACGCCGTCGTGTCCGGCCCGATGGCAGAAGTGGTCTCCGGTAGTCTGCAATATCTTTCCTCGACAGATATCGCTGCGATGAGTACGTATTTACAAGCGAGGCCGCAAGCGAAAGTGGTTGCCGCCGATATGCTCGACAGGGCGATCCAGCGGCCTGACGCTGTGCAGACAGTCGGTAAAGAGCAGATGCTCAGAATCATGCAGCAGGGGGAAAGCCTGTACAAGACCCATTGCGCCGATTGCCATGGCGCCAATGGCAGCGGGGTGGACGCTGTGTATCCCGCGCTCAAGGGAAATCAGGCAGTGCAGATGCACAGTGTCACCAATCCCCTGCGCATTATTCTCTCCGGAGGGTTTGGCCCGGTGACGCAAGGCAATCCACGACCTTATGGCATGCCGCCGTTTGGCCCGGTACTGAACGATGGCGAGGTTGCCGTCGTCCTGACCTACATTCGCAATGCCTGGGGAAATCAGGCCAGCGCAGTGACTTCACCGGAAGTCAATCGTTACCGCACAGCGCCATTGGATTAAGGCAATCTTCACGCCATCGGACAACAAACTTGCCCGATGGCGTGCGTTTCACTGTTGCCAGCTAAGATTATTCAGGCTCAGCCATGGTTTTTCAAGACCGGGTTGCTATTGCACAGGTGACTTGCCCAATTCAGGCAGTAGAATCGACGCGGTTAATCAACCTAACCAGATCTAACCAGACCTAACCAGACCCAAGGAGCGCTCATGAGTTTCCGGCCATTGCATCACCAGGTATTCTTACTTTTACTCATCGTTGTTTCGCTCGCCTTTGGCGCGATACTTCTGCCATTCTATGGTGCGATTTTCTGGGCACTGGTCGTGGCCATCCTGTTTGCGCCACTCCAGCGGCGCATCTGCAAACTGTTACGCAATCACAGGGGCTTTTCAGCCTTGATCTCGTTGCTGCTATTTTTGTTTGTCGTACTCATTCCACTGGCGCTTGTTACGTTGTCGCTGGTACAGGAAGGCGCGTATTTTTACGAAAAATCACTCTCCGGGCAGATCGATTTCGGTGCGTACTTCCAACAGATAGTCAATTCCCTGCCTCAATGGATGTCCGGCCTGCTGTCGCGTTTTGGACTGGGCGATATTTCCACCTTAAAAACGACGCTCTCGGATGTGGCGACGCAAGGTAGCCAGTTCATTGCCACCAAATTGCTCAATATTGGCCAGATCACGGCAGGGTTCATGATCAGTATCGGCCTCATGCTGTACATGCTCTTTTTTCTGCTGCGTGATGGTGAGTTGCTGGCCGATAAAATCAGGCATGTCATTCCACTGGACGAAGGTCACACCAGCGAACTGTTCAGCAAGTTTGTCACCGTCATCCGGGCGACTGTAAAAGGCAATATTACGGTGGCCGCGGTGCAGGGATCACTGGGCGGCCTGATGTTCTGGTTTTTAGGTATTCAGGGGCCACTCTTGTGGGCCGTATTGATGGCCGTGATGTCCTTGTTGCCGGCAGTGGGCGCAGGTCTGATCTGGGCGCCTGTCGCCTTTTATTTTTTACTCACCGGGGCCATCTGGCAAGGCGTCACATTAACCGTGTACGGCGTGTTTGTTATCGGTCTGGTCGATAATATCCTCCGCCCTATCCTGGTCGGCAAGGAAACGCAGATGCCTGACTATGTTGTCCTGTTGTCGACACTGGGAGGCATCTCGGTTTTCGGCCTGAACGGTTTCGTGATCGGCCCGGTCATTGCCGCCATGTTCATCGCCTGCTGGGAATTGTTTTACAAAGGCAAGCAAATGCCCGAGAAGTAAATCGACGGCCGCCCGCGGTTTTTAGCGTTATACATCAGTTTGTCTGTTAGTGAGAGCCGGTTCAAGGTGGTATGGATGGCTTGCGCAGGAGA
>CANIFC010000391.1 GCA_947466695.1 Oxalobacteraceae bacterium
GATAGCGCTTTTGCGTCTGCAGCTGACGAAAATCCTTGACGAAGATCACGCCCTGATTCACGGCTGCGCCACAAAGACAATCATCGGTCTTGATGCAATGCTCCTCCTCGACCATTTTTTCCGATAAGCCTTCATGCACTGTGATGTGCAAGTTGTCATGCCCGCTATCGAGTATGCGGACGGTACCGCCTTCTGCACCGATGCGTTGCATGATACGGTGTAAAAATCCACGGCAAAGCTCTTCAATGGCATGTGGACCGGCCAAAAATCCGGCGGTCTCATAGAGCGTGATCATTTCTTTATTTTGCTCCATCAATTTAGCGGTTTTTTCATGCACACGCTCTTCCAGTGTGTGATGCACTTTTTGTACCCGATCCGCCATCTGATTGAACGCGTGTGCCAAAACACCAAACTCATCCTCCATTTCTATCGGTAAACGTACACTCAGGTCATCCTTGGTCATCCGTGCAATTCCAGCCTGCATTCTGGTCACAGGACCGACGATCCACAAGTAGAGTAAGTACAGCAGGGTCACACTGGCGGCGAGCGACATGAAGATCAGGATGGTCTGGCTCAGGCGTAGCCAGGTCGTTTTTTCTGATAGTTCCGTTTCCACCAGAGAAACGAGCTGATTGACACTACCAACAAACGACGGCAACGCATCGGCATAAAGAATGATTGCCTCTTTCCGGCTATCTGTATCGCTCGCCAACAAGGCTTTTCTGGCAAGGTTTTGCATACGCAGTTGCCAGTCTTCCTGCACCAGGCGCATCTGTTCGCGAATACGCGCAGAGGCAGGCAAAAACAAGGGACGTCTGGCGTCACCGGCTTGCAAGTCACCGAGGGTACGGTTAAATTGTTCCAGTTCATTTCTTATCGCTTTATCACTGTCATGCTCCAGCAAGACAACCAGCCGATAAGAGCGCATGCGTAAGCTGCCAGCCTCATTGATGGCAGCCGCACCGCCCTCAAGTTGCCATGATAGCAATAAAGTGTAGCCGATCGCAATGAGCGTGAAAGCAAGCCCGATTAAGGTGGTGACGAGAATACGAAAAGTAAGTCGTTTACCAATAGGCAAACCATTGGTGAAATTCATGATGAAAATGGCTCCTTATGATGCCAATAGTGTAAACCTTTTCTACCAGCCGCAACATGACTTAGCGCAATGTGAGAGCACACTAGCCATTCTTGTGGGGGATACCCAAAGGACACACCATAGGAAGAAAGGTACCGGAACGTTCTGAATAGGCCAGCAATGCCCCGTTACTCATATCAAAATACCAGCCATGCAAGGCAATTTCGCCGCGGGCCTCGCGTTCGGCAACCCAGGGAAAGCTACGTAAATTATTCACCGACATGATGACTGCGCCCAATTCACAGGCGCGGTTTTGCTCTTCCACCGTACAATCGGTGAGTTGCTGCAAGACCTGACGCTTGACCGGCTCAACAATTTTCATCCATTTTCCAATGAAGTCCAATTCGCGGCTTGGCTGATATCCCTGCATCAGCGCACGTATGCCGCCACATTTTTCATGCCCCATAATAATGACCCGTTTGACATTAAGCGCTTCAATCGCATACTGAATCGCCGCGCTGACACCTTGCTGATGGCCAGTCTCGTTGCAAGGTGGAACCAGATTCGCCACATTGCGCACAACAAAAATATCTCCCGGATCGCAATCGAGCAGCAACGCAGGATCGACGCGGGAGTCGCAGCAACCGATCAGGAGCGTCGTTGGCTTCTGGCCATTGTTCAACGCGTCATATAGCGTCTTTTCGCCAGAAAAATACTTATTCTGAAAGCGCTGGAAGCCCTCAATGAAGTGAGAAATGTTATGCATGGTCATATCAGCCTCCGGTTTGCGACATAAAACGGACAATTTTTTGCCGGTTTTCATTAAATTCGTGATGCTCCGGCTTGCGTTCAATGGTGATCCGGATAGCCGCTTCCCGTTGCGCATCACTCATCCCGGCGCGCAGCAAGGGATGCAACTCAAATTGATCGTCATGGCCAAGGTAGCGGTATAAATTGCCGTCAACTGACAGCCTGACCCGGTTACAACTGACACAAAAGTGCTGGCTAAGCGGAGAAATAAAACCGATAGTCCCCTCTCCATCCTGAGTACACCAGTATCGCGCCGGACCACCACCCGATTCAATGGCGACGGGCGGTAAGTTAAAGGTGTGCACCAACTGCTCCCGCAACGGACGGCCAAAACGATTAATCAGTGGGGGGAATAGGGGGATAGAGGCAGGATTTTCCATCCCTGCATTGTGAACCTGGCAAATGATGAACGCCATTCGCCGTCAAGCCAGTGAGGCCTAGTTCGACTGGGGGATAAGTCTGGCCGATAACCTGCATGAAAACACAGACGAGATCAGCACACCGATTGTTAACAGACAAAAACTTATTGCATTAACCGTATCAGTGTACTTATCAATATACTTATCAAGGCGATTGTATATTTATTTATTTATTTATTTACTTAGTTAGTTAGTTAGTTACTAATTATTGCTGTCTGCAAGGATCAGCCCTTTTTGCTTGCGAAAGCCAGCAGCAAGCCACCAAGCACAATTGAACCGACGCCAGCCCAGACTGGTACATTGATTGTTTCCTTTTCCTGAACCGACAGTTCAACCGGGCCGATCTTGACGTCATGTGTTTCCTTGGTATAGCTAAAACCACCATAGGCCAGGCCAAGTACACCACCAACGATAAATAATATTCCAACAACTTTAGCTGCGTTCATTTGTTTTCCTTGTAGCTGACAGATTTCTCAAGAAACTCCGTCAAAAAATCTGGTTCTCAGACATTCTGAGATCAGTAGTAATAGTTACCCATGTTACGAAAAAACAAAATATGATTTACGCAACGCTTTGACCGCATTCTACACATCTATCTCGTTACTACATGACAAATAGCATTTATCTTTTCGTACCGGATGAAAATAAAGGGCGAATTTAAGCGCGGCAATGGAAACGCAGGAATATACACACATGAAGTTCAGCGCATGATAATCAATTTCATGCCATCAAGATGATGGACTGACGGCAGGTTCGAGTAGCAAAATCTTCACTCTGATACTCGAACCACCCTATTTCAAGACAAGAGGAAGAGACGTAATTCACGCCGGTAGCGTAAGAGCGTCAGTACCAGCAGCGTTCCCATCAGCCCCTGTGACGAGGCAAAAATGATGCCGGCAATCATTGCCAGTGCTTCCGGCGCCAGCGGCAAGATCAGCAGAAGTAAGGCCAGCAACACTAGCCGCGCCTGCCATTTGAACCTTTGTGGCGGCAACACGACCTGCATTGCAGGCACCCGCTGGCCGGGCGGTGTTTGCCGGCGCCAATGGAGAAAAACGGGAAAAGGGATAATTTTTTCCAGCATGGCATTCACCGGCAGAACTGCACAGCCAACCAGAGCCAGGGCGCCGATCCACCAGGGAAACATTTCCGCC
>CANIFC010000392.1 GCA_947466695.1 Oxalobacteraceae bacterium
GCTCTCAGGAGCAAATCACCATAGTGGTGGCCAAGCACATCATTGATCTCGGCAAAGTCATCGATATCGATCAGCACCACCATCTGCTTGCTGCTAGCTTCTTCCATCGACATGACAATTTTTTCGATGAATTTTAGCCGGTTCGGTAACATCAACAACTGATCACGATAAGCATGATTCTTGAGCTGATTCACCAGACCCAGATTATCCAGACAGACGCCTAGGTTGGCGCAAAACACGCCGAGCAACTGCTGATCAATTTCTGACAAGGCATAAGGCAATTCAATGAATGCTGCGACCGGACGGTTGCCCTGGCCAGAGAAATACAGCGTCATATCATGCTTGTTAAACAAAGACTCGCGGTAGGTCAGCGCATGTCTGAGTGAATCGCGGATGTGCGCGTTGGCGATGTCATCAATCGGGCAATTCATCAGATTACTAAAGTGTCCGGCAGAAGCAATCACGCTAAAGCGCAAGGAGTGGCCAAGATCATCTGGCTGATCACCCTGCGCGCACAGCAAACCCTCCGGCGGCACGCCACATAAGGCGGCGATTTGCGTAATGACACCGGAGGCAAAGCGCTGTATTCCATCTTCAACAGAAAACGAGGCGCTGGAAACGATGATCTGGTGCAGACCTCGACGGCTAGCGTCTATGGTGCGGATCTGATCGTAGGAACGAATCGCCGCAGTGAGTGCCGTCAGCAATTTTTTACGGGTGAGTTCGTTTTTGGTCTTGTAATCATTGATGTCGTAATCACGGATCGCATCTTCTTCGGGGGCATAACCGGGCTGGCCGGTACGCAGAATAATGCGGCTGTCGCGCCACTTTAGTTCATCGCGGATATACCCGACCAGCTCCAGACCAGCTTGTTCGGTTTCCATAACGACATCGAGCAAGATCACGGCAATGTCGGATTCCTTAGCGAAGCACTCGCGGGTCTGGGCTTTGGAATAGGTATGAATGAATTCGAGTTTGCGGTTCAGGATTTTGACATCGAGCAAGGCAAATTCAGTAGCGCGATGCACATCTTCGTCATCATCGACGATGGCTATTTTCCATGTACGCGGAGCAGGCTGATTGTCAGATTCATCCCCCGCATCTTCTTCAATGAAAATGTCATCATCATCGTGATTTACAGGTGTGTTTGACATGACGTCCCCAAGATAGCATGCGCGCAGTAGAGTAAGCCTTAGTATATAACATCTGTTTTGTTGCGCCGTGGTAAATAATGCGAGAACATATTGACTATAGCTACCATGGTCGGCTATCAGCCCATGCGCTGATCGAAAGACCTCACAGCCGTGACCGCAGTCTTATCAGAGAAAACGCCGGTAAGCATCCAGCCCCAAGCCGGCACCGATGCTGCCAAATAGATCACCTTCCACTTGTTTGGCGTCTGGCACGATGGCAGCAATACGCTGGCGTAAGCCGCGCACGCCGCTAGAGCCGCCGGTAAAAAACACCGTATCGACATCGGCTGCACGTATGCCGGCGTCGGCAAGTACTTTATTGATGTTGATTCCTATCTGATCCATCAGATGGCCAATCGAGGATTGAAAGCCTTGCTGATTAAGCGTCAGGATACATTCGATCGACTCCTGGCTTTTGCTGCGCAGGCGCTCCAGCGCCAGGCTGATGCTGTCCTGGTCGGACAGCATGATTTTGGCTTCTTCCGATTTTAGCGCCAGCCAATGGCCATCGCGCTGCTCCACCAGATTAAGCAGGCGCTCTATGCGTATGCGTAAATCGGCATTATTCACATCGCGGTACACATCCTGCAATTCGCGCGCGACTTTTTGCGTGTAGGCTAGATTGATGGTGTGCCAGGTAGCGAGGTTGAAGTAATAGCCCGATGGCATTTCGGTGCCGCTAGCGAGCGTGCCGCCCAGACCCAGCAAAGGCATGACTTGGGTCAGGCTCAGGTATTTATCAAAGTCTGTACCACCGATATGCACACCGCCGTTGCCTAGAATATCGCTTTGCCTGTCAGTGTGCTGGCTGCGCTGCGGTGACAAGCGCACTAGTGAGAAATCCGAGGTGCCACCGCCGATATCGGCCACCAGTACCAATTCTTCGCGGTCTATACGGGATTCATAATCGATCGCCGCGGCAATCGGCTCAAATTGAAACTGCACATCCTTAAACCCCACCGCTTTGGCGATGTCTTCCAGCGTTTGTTGGGCCAGATTGTCGGCAGTCTGATTGTCATCGACAAAGTGCACAGGGCGGCCGAATACCGCCTGGGTGAACTGCTGGCCAGCCGATTGTTCGGCGCGGCATTTCAATTCACCGATGTATTGCGCCAGCAAGTCGCGGAAGGGCAAGGCGCGTCCCTGCACCTCGGTTTGGCCATCGATCAGGCTCGTACCTAACAAGCTTTTCATCGAGCGCATCAGGCGCCCTTCATAGCCGGCCAGGTAAGAAGTTAGGGCGGCGCGGCCATAACTCACTTCATCTTCATCGAGGTTAAAGAACACTACCGATGGCAAAGTGACTTTATCCTGCTCCAGGGCAAGCAGCGAGGTTTGGCCTACCAGATCTTTGGAATGCCAACCTACCGTCGAATTCGAGGTGCCAAAATCTACTCCGCATGCTTGCAACATCAAATTTCCTAGATCAAAACAGGGGGGCAATTATAGACGATATCATTAGAGCTGCGCAGCTTTGTATAAAGACAATTAATTGCTAGAAATCAATAAAAAAGGGACTCATTCCTGAGCCCCTTCTCTTTATTTTGTCAGCCTGTTCAGCTGCCGTTAGTTGCCATATGGGCGACCGTTTTATCAAGAACTAATTCTGGCTCGTCCGCCTCATCAACGGTTTCGTTGTTCAGACGTTTTTGCAGTTTGACCATATCCACATCGTTGCCCCATTTACCGACCACTATGGTCGCCACGCCGTTACCGATCAGATTGGTCAGGGCGCGCGCTTCCGACATGAAACGGTCTATGCCGAGGATGAGCGCCAGACCGGCCACTGGTACGCCGCCGACGGCAGACAAAGTAGCCGCCAACACGATAAAGCCGCTGCCAGTAATGCCTGCTGCACCTTTTGACGTCAGCAGCAATACCGCGAGCAATGTCACTTGCTGCATGATGCTCATCGGCGTATTGGTTGCTTGTGCAATGAAGACCGCTGCCATTGTCAGGTAAATCGAGGTACCATCGAGGTTAAACGAGTAACCGGTAGGAATCACCAGACCCACGACCGACTTCTTGACACCGAGGTTTTCCAGCTTGGCCATCATGCGCGGCAATACTGATTCTGATGACGAAGTGCCGAGGACGATGAGCAATTCTTCCTTGATGTACTTGATGAATTTCCACACGCTAAAGCCGTGTATCTTGGCAATGGTACCGAGCACTACAAAAATGAAAAGCAGACAGGTGGTATAAAAGGTCATCATCAGATAACCGAGCGACACGAGCGAACCGACGCCAAATTTACCGATCGTA
>CANIFC010000393.1 GCA_947466695.1 Oxalobacteraceae bacterium
CAATCGACGAATGAAGAGATGGAGACCTCAAAAGAGGAATTACAATCGGTGAATGAAGAGCTGGCAACGGTGAATATGGAGCTGCAGACCAAAGTCCATGATCTGTCCAGGGCAAACAACGACATGAATAATTTGCTCGCAGGCACAGGAATTGGAACTGTGTTTGTCGACCATCAGCTACGTATCTTGCGTTTTACTCCGGCCGTGTCGCAAATCATCAACCTCATAGCGGGTGATCTGGGGCGTCCGGTGGCGCATGTCGTCTCCAATTTGGTTGGTTACTCGTCACTTGTCGCTGATACGCAAGCGGTGCTATCAACGCTCATGCCAAAAGAAATTGACGTCCAGACGACTCAGGGTAACTGGTATACCATGCGCATTCAGCCTTACCGCACCTTAAATAACGTCATCGAAGGCGCTGTCATTACCTTCGCTGACATTACGACGCTCAAACTGACGGAGGCGGCGCTACGCAAGTCCGCCAACGAGTTGCTGCGCCTGGCCGTCGTGGTTCGTGATGCGCATGACGCCATTACCGTGCAAGATTTAAATGGCTGTATCCTGGCCTGGAACCCGGGCGCAGAACGGCTGTATGGGTGGACCGAAGCCGAAGCCCTGCAGATGAATGTGCGTGACCGTATTCCTGAACAATTGCGCGATCAGGCCAAGGTTACGCTCGATCATTTAAACACCAAAGGTATCTTGCAATCATATCGCGCCCAGCGGATCAACAAGCGCGCGGAGGTGATTGAAGTGACGATCATTTCTACCGCATTGATGAACGAAGCGGGACAGATCTACGCCATTGCGACAACGGAGCGCGCTCTGAACGGAGATGGCGATGTCTGAGAGAAAAAATGATTTACCTTGCGACAGTGTTTCGCCAGCCAATGCAGCGACGCAGGATGCAGGACTAAAGCCGGAGTCATTTTCGGTAGCATCAGTGCAACAGTTACGGAAAAAGGCCGAAATAAGCTTTGCCAATCTCGATAATTTGTCGCCTGAACTGATCGAGCTGATGTCACCGGAAGATACCCGCCGGATGCTGCACGAATTACATGTGCACCAGATTGAGTTACAGATGCAAAATGAGGAACTGCTGCGATCACAATTTGAACTTGACCGTGTCAGGGCACGCTATTTTGATTTATATGACCTAGCACCGGTCGGGTATTGCACGGTGGGCGCAACGGGCCTGATCATGCAGTCAAACCTGACGGCGACCACGATGCTGGGCTTGCCTGGCAGCGCCCTGGTTGGCAAGCCAATTTCCCATTTTATCTGCGAGGAAGACCAGGATATCTACTATTTGCTGCGCAGAAAGTTACCCGGTGCCAACAAGGCTCCACAGACGTGCCAGTTACGTATGCAGAAATTTAATGGAATACAGTTCTGGATCAGTCTGTCTGCAACAATGAAGCTCGATGAAAACCGCTCATCGGTGATTTATCTGGTTCTCAACGATATCTCCGAGAGTAAAAAAACCGAACTGGCGTTACAGAACAGCAAAGCGCATTATCGTCACTTACTGGAAGAACTGCAGGTCGGCGTGGTCTTGCATTCACCAACGACCGAAGTGATGCTTGCCAATAAACATACGACGACTTTAACCGGGATGCCGGAGGAAGAATTAATTGGAAAAAGTTGCTTTAACATTAATTGGAATGCTATTCACAGCGATGGAACGCCTTTTGTCGGCCATGAATATCCAGTGGCAAAGGCGGCGGCCACCCTTGAGGCGGTACGTGATGTTGAACTCGGCTTTTTTCAGCCATTAACCAATGACTATATCTGGCTGCTGATGAGTGCCAATCCTATCCTGAACAAGGACGGTAGCGTACAGCAGATCATTTGTACGTTCGTTGATATTACAGAGCGCAAGAATACCGAAAAAGCCTTGCAGTCATCGCTGCAGGAAAAAGTGGCCCTGCTCAATGAAGTGCACCACCGGGTAAAGAATAATTTGCAAATCATCACCAGCCTTTTAAGACTGGAAGCCGGGCGTAGCACCGAACCAGGTACCAGATTGGTTCTCTCTGACATGCAAGGCCGCATCCGTTCCATGGCGGTGTTGCACGAGTCTTTATACCGTTCGGGTATTTTTGCCTCAGTCGATTTGGGAGCGTATCTCAAGCAGGTGGCAACACAGGTATTTCGCACGCTCAATATCAGGCAAGATGCTATCGCGCTTAGCCTGGAAATGGCATCAATCTCTGTGAGCATGGATCAGGCCACTTCTTGCGGCTTATTAGTCAATGAGATGATCTCCAACTGCCTCAAGCACGCTTTTCCCGATAACGACGGAGGAGAGGTAAAGATTGTATTGTGGAAACTTGACGAGGCAGGCCAGATAGGTTTGCGTATCAGCGACAATGGCGTCGGATTGGCAACAGACTTTGATCTCCGTTGCACCCAGTCCCTTGGTCTGCAACTGGTGTCGGATCTAACCCGGCAATTGGGGGGTGTCATGGAGGCAAGCGGCGGACCTGGTAGCTCATTTACCTTTAAATTTGACTTACAATAGGTTGCCTTCAATAAATTCTTCTGAAATGACCCTAAAAAAATACTTTCCAGTACTAGCGGCTGTCATGGATATAGCCACAAGGAAGACACCGCATCTTGGTATCCATTGTTGGCTTTTTATTTTCAGATCCCATTTAACGTCAATCCCGGATAAAAAATGCCACACTCAATAAGCAAACCCCGGATTATGGTAGTCGAAGATGAAATGATCGTTGCGCGCGACATTGAGCTGCAACTGACCGAACTGGGCTACCAGATTGCTGGCCACACAGCCTTGGGAGAAGAGGCAATCAAAATGGCAGGGGAACTCATGCCAGATCTGGTCTTAATGGATATTCAACTCGCCGGTGCCATCGATGGTATTGCCGCCGCCCGGGTCATCCGGGAGCAACTTAAATTACCTGTGGTGTTCCTGACTGCCTTTGCTGCTGAGGATATCCTCGAGCGCGCCAAGCTCACTGAGCCATTTGGTTATATTCTCAAGCCATTTTCCGAGCGAGACCTGCGTACGGTCATCGAGATGGCGTTATATAAACACAAGGCCGATGAAAAATTGCGTTTGCACCAGATGGCCCTGGCAGATCAAAATGAACAATTACGCGAAATGTCATTGCACCAGCAAAAAGTCAAGGAGGGGGAACGCATCAAGATAGCGCGTGAAATTCACGATAACCTCGGTGGTCTGTTAACCGGCATCAAGTCGTATTTGTCGGTTGTAATAGGGCGCAACAGTCGCGCCGGAGCGCCCGCTGACCCGGTATTACAGGACGCTGCCAACATGTCTGATGAAGCCATTGAAACTGTACGGCGTCTTATTTCCGATTTAAGACCTAGCGTCTTGGACCAACTCGGTGTCTGGCCGGCACTGGAATGGTATACGGGACAGGTTGCATTGCGTACCAAACTAGTCTGCCAATGC
>CANIFC010000394.1 GCA_947466695.1 Oxalobacteraceae bacterium
ATGGACGACCATATCACCCAGGTCGACCAGCACCCATTCACCGGTAGTTTCGCCTTCCATACCGATGATCTGGCCACCGTTTTCTTTTACCATGTCACGCACGGATGCCGCTAATGCCTTGGTTTGACGATTGGATGTACCCGAGGCGATCGCCACCCGATCAAACAGGCTGGTCAGATGCACCGTGTCAAATACCTGAATGTCTTGCGCCTTAACGTCTTCAAGTGCTTCGACGACTAAGGCTTGCAGTTTTTTAATGTCCATATTTTCTGTACTTATCTGTATAAATGATGTTGTTTGATATAGTCTAACACCTTGGGCGGTATTAGCGATGCTGTTTGCTTTGTTTGCCGTAGTTCATGCCGGATACCGGTAGCCGAGACATCCCAGTTCAGTTCTGGCGCAAGATATGTTTTGCCGGCAGGTGCTGCTCGTATTTCTTGTACTGTTCCGGCTCTCTGACGCCATTCACGGGCCACTTCCTGATCGAGGTTTTCGCTTTTCAGTGAGAACCCCGGTCTCGATGCAGCACCAATATGTGCCAGCTCAAAAAGTTGATGCCAGTTTTTCCAGCTTGATAAATTTTGCAGCTGGTCAGCGCCAATCAAAAAAACGACAGGGGTGTATTCGCCCAGTTCCGCGCGAATATTTTGCAAGGTGTCGATCGTGAAGCTCGGCTCTTGCTGTTCTGCCCGTCGTATTTCTTGCTGATCGATCCTTACCGGCACAGTAAAATTCGATTCAAACGCCAGTTGCAGCATGTCGACACGTTGCTGTGCAGTTGCCAGCAGACGGGTTTTTTGCCACGGTTGTCCGGCCGGTACAAGACGCAATTCCTGTGGTTGCAGCAACGTGACAAAATGCTGTGCCAGCGCCACATGTCCCTGGTGTACCGGATCGAAACTGCCTCCCAGTACCAGTACACAGCCCCTGGGGGTTATACCCATTCCTTGTGCACCAGAAAATTACCTGCAAGTTGTGCCTCTGCGCTGTCCGGTTCCGGTTGCCAGTCGTAGCGCCATTTGACAATTGGCGGCATGGACATCAGTATGGATTCTGTCCGTCCGCCTGATTGAAGGCCAAAAAGCGTGCCGCGATCATACACTAAGTTAAACTCAACGTAACGTCCATGACGATATGCCTGAAAATCGCGCTCGCGTTCGCCATAAGCGATGTCCTTGCGTTTTTCAAGAATCGGGCCATAGGCCACAATGAAGGCATCACCGACGCTTTGCGTCATCGCAAAGCTGGAGGCGAAATCGAGCTCATTGAAATCATCAAAAAAGATACCGCCAACGCCGCGCGCTTCCTGCCGGTGTTTCAGATAAAAATACTCATCGCACCATTTTTTAAAACGCGGATGCAGTACTGCACCAAACGGTGTCAGGGCATCTTTGCACTGCTGATGAAAGTGTTGCGCGTCTTCCGCGAAACCGTAATAGGGCGTCAGATCCATACCGCCGCCAAACCACCATATTGCCGGCGCGTTTTCGGCGTAAGCGGTAAAAAAACGGACGTTCATGTGTACCGTCGGTGCGTAGGGATTGCGCGGGTGAAGCACTAGCGAGACGCCCATTGCCTCCCATTTTCGGCCTGCCAGTTCAGGACGGCTGGCGGCGGCAGAAGGCGGAAGGCTGTTACCTTTGACATGGGAGAAATTAACACCTCCGCGTTCAAATACATGGCCATTTTCGATGACGCGGGAAATGCCTCCGCCGCCTTCAGGACGGTCCCAGCTATCGGTCAGAAATGTCTTGCCATCAATCGCTTCCATGGCTGCCACAATACGCACTTGCAGGTCGAGCAGATAATTTTTTACGGCAGTAGAGTCGGTCATGAGAGTATCAGAGAGCAAAAGCAGGGTGCAAAATCAGGATGCAAAAAAGTAGCAAAGTCGTGGCAACTGGACGAGAGCATCAATGTTTTTTGTTGATGGCGCGCCAGCCGATATCACGGCGGTATTGCGCCCCCTGGAAACGAATTTTTTCTACCGTTTCGTAGGCATGTTTCTGTGCTGATTTGACGCTATCGCCCAAGCCCACTACGCACAAGACGCGGCCGCCACTGACTGTCAATTGTTTATCGGTCAGGGTAGTGCCGGCATGAAACGTGATGCTATCGGCATTGTCGTCCGGTATCCCTGTGATGATGTCACCCTGACGTGGCGCATCCGGATATCCCGCCGCGGCCATGACGACACCCATCGCCGTGCGGCGGTCCCACTCGAGCTCGATCGTGTCAAGTGTGCCATCGACGGCATGCTCCATGACTGTTACGAAATCGGTTTTCAAGCGCGCCATGATAGGCTGGGTTTCCGGATCGCCCATGCGGCAATTGAATTCCAGTGTTTTAGGATTGCCCTGCTCATCGATCATCAGGCCGGCAAAAAGAAAACCGGTGAACACAATGCCGTCCTTCGCCATGCCTTGTACCGTTGGCTGGATAATTTCGCGCATGACACGGGCGTGTAATTGCGGCGTAATGATCGGCGCCGGGGAATACGCGCCCATGCCGCCGGTGTTCGGACCCTTGTCCTCATCGAGCAGGCGCTTGTGATCCTGGCTGGTGGCCAGCGGCAAGATATTCTTGCCGTCAACCATGACGATAAAGCTCGCTTCTTCGCCTTCCAGAAACTCTTCAATGACAACGCGGGCGCCGGCGTCACCGAGCTTGTTATCCGACAGCATCATGTCAACGGCGGCATGCGCTTCATCCAGCGTCATTGCCACGACCACACCTTTGCCGGCAGCTAAACCATCGGCCTTGATGACGATGGGCGCACCCTTGAGATCAATGTAAGCGTGTGCTGGCAGCAGGTCGGAAAAAGTTTGATATTCGGCCGTTGGAATGCCATGACGCTGCATGAATGCCTTGGCGAAATCCTTGGAACTTTCCAGCTGCGCGGCTTCTTTGGTCGGGCCGAATATTTTCAGGCCCTTGTCCCGGAAAATATTGACAATACCGTTGGCCAGCGGGACTTCGGGTCCGACGAGTGTGAGCCCGATCTGCTCTCGAATGGCAAACTCGGCCAGCGCAATCGGATCCGTGATCGGCACATTTTTCAAATAGGTATTAAGTGCAGTGCCGCCGTTACCCGGAGCGACAAATACGCTCTGAATCCGTTCGGACTGAGAAAGTTTCCAGGCCATGGCATGTTCGCGGCCACCGGAACCAACGACGAGAATTTTCATAGGACGCTCTTGATCTTGTTCGTAAATATATGACTATGTAGATATATGGATTGTTAAAATTAATTTAAAAGATTTAAAAAATTTAAATTAATTTTCAATAATCACGTTGGTATAAACTTCCTGTACATCATCCAGATTTTCCAGTGCATCAATCAGCTTTTGCATCTTGATTGCCTCGTCACCGCTGATGAGTGTTTCTGTTTGTGGCTTCATGGTGACTTCTGCCAGTTCCGGTTTGAAGCCGGC
>CANIFC010000395.1 GCA_947466695.1 Oxalobacteraceae bacterium
CAAAATATCGGATCCCGTCATAGAGAAAACGATAGGCCGCCCATTCGCCCGCCCGCTCTGGAGCGAAATGAAAGAAAATGCCGAACTCGCGTCGGAAAGCGAGCGGGGTGGCGATCTGCTGGTCACGGCACTACGCGCCTTGGCCAGTAGCTGGGGCGATCAATTTGAACTGCACCTGATAGGCCACTCTGCCGGTTCTATTATTCTGGGCAGATTACTCAGTAATCTGGCACAAAAAAGTCTGACAGAAAGCGTGAAGTCGACCCATTTATATGCCCCGGCCTGCACAGTGGCCTTTGCCAATCGCTACTACGCCCCACAGGCAAGCATTATGAAAAATCTCTATCTGGACATCCTGGATGATCACCGTGAGCAGGATGATAACGTGGCGGCTATTTACAATAAATCCCTGCTTTACCTGGTTTCCAACGCACTGGAGGCCGATCTGCGTACACCTATTCTCGGTCTTGATCATGTCTACAAGGCGCAGTATTCAGGCTGGGATGGTTCGTCCAATAGTGCGGAAGATCTCACTAACTGGCGTGACGCGGTGAAAATCAGTGGATTGCAAAATCCCGATCCCAAACTTAATCGTTTGATTATCCACAACGAGGACAAATTTTTAATCAGACGCGAGGGTGGCGATCATGGGCCAGCGAAGACCGAAAACGCATCACACGGTGGTTTTGACAACAACATCGACATCATTGGCAAAACTTTGGAGAAAATTACCGGCGCGCCACTGGTATTGCCGGTTGACGATCTGGTCGGATTTTAAGTGGCGGAGGTTGGCACTGTAAGTTCTTGAAACGAATGCTGTGTGGTGCTCACTACTGGAGTTTAGTAGCGAGCACCGCAGGTCATCAAAATAAAGTAATAAAGCCGTTATGTTGAGCCTTGTTTAGTTACTCCTCTAAAAAGTCGAGAAATTGGCCGTATTACTCAACCAATGTAAGTTATCGATGTCAGCACGGGCAAGGAAGTCGCACGATATTGCGCCGTCGATCTTGCCCGTATCACTGCCGATTACTTCTCTGCAAATGCGCGTTCGATCACAAAGTCGCCCGGCGTGGAGGTATTGCCTTCCTTGAACCCGCGTGCTTCCAGAATATGCTTGAGATCGCGCAGCATCTCGGTGCTACCGCAGATCATCACGCGGTCGACTGCCGGGTCAAACGGTGGTACGCCCAGATCTTCGAATAATTTACCGTTCTCGATGAGATCGGTAACACGTCCGGTATTCCGGAAAGCCTCGCGCGTCACGGTCGGGTAGTAGCGCAGTTTGCTCGACACCAGTTCGCCGAGAAATTCATGATTCGGCAAATGTTCAAGCAGCATATCGTGATACGCCAGCTCATCAACCTGACGTGTGCCATGTACCAGCACTATCTGGTCAAATTTTTCGTAGATCTCAGGGTCGCGCACGATGCTCATGAACGGTGCCAGACCGGTACCGGTCGAGAGCATGTACAGGCGCTTGCCAGGCAGCAGGTAGTCTGCCACCAGCGTACCGGTTGGTTTGCGCCCGACGATCACGGCATCACCGACCTGAATGTTTTTCAGGTGCGAAGTCAAAGGTCCGCCATCAACCTTGATACTCAAAAATTCGAGATGGTCTTCATAGTTGGCACTGGCAATGCTATAGGCCCGCAGCAATGGCTTGCCGTTGATTTTCAGGCCGATCATCGTGAAATGGCCATTGGAAAAACGCAGCGCGGGGTCGCGCGTAGTGGTAAAGGAAAACAGACGGTCGGTCCAGTGATGCACGCTTAATACGCGCTCTTCGTTCATATTACTCATGAAAAATAAAAGCCCTACAAAAGTCAAAAATAAAAAATTATTAAAATCAGCAGACGAAGTTTACACCAGTGCGCTCATCTGTACCGCAATACCCGATAACACGGCATTTCCCGAGAGAGGATCGCGCAGGTTTTCATCGAGCAGCGCATTGAAGTTGACACCAGGCCGCTTGCCCGCCACCGCCAGCTGTGTGCCCGGCAAATCATGGCCCCAACCATGCGGCAGGCTGACGACGCCGGGCATCATGTCGCTGCTGATTTCGACTTGCGCCGTGATCATGCGCGCGCCATTACGTATTTGCGCCATGGCGCCATCGGCCAGATGCAGGCGGCGCGCGTCATCAGGATGCACCAGCGCTGTACAACGATAGGCGCCTTTTGCCAGCGCCGGTAAATTGTGCATCCAGCTATTATTGGAGCGCAATTGACGCCGCCCGATAAGGACCATGTCCGGGACCGGCGCATCGAGGTCAGCGCGGGCGCGCGCCAGATCTGCCAGCAGCATCGCTGGCGCCAGCTCGATCTTGCCCGATGGAGTGCGTAGTGCTTCCGGTATCCGCTGCGTGAGCGCACCGAGATCAATACCTGACGGTGCCGCCTTGATTTTAGCCAGCGTCAGCCCTTCCGGATGCTGGCCGAACTGATCCCCGTACGGTCCGCTGCGTAAGCCCAGTTCAACCTGGCGCTCGGCGCCGCGCAAGGGTCGAAGCGCTGCCATGATCTGTTCGCTGGCGGCGCCGGCACTGCGCTGCAACTCCTGTTCCAGCAAGGCATCATCGAAAGCGTCGATGTCGGTCGTGCTGCCCAAGCCTTTTACGATCGCTGCGATGCGCAAGATGCTTTCCCACTCTTCCGGCTGCGTCCTGTCGCTGGCCAAGGCAGGCGGACTGTAACGGGCATGATTGCGGTGTGAGAACTGGGTGAAGGTCACGTCATAATGCGCCTCTTCCAGTGGCGACAAGCCGGGCAGGATGACATCGGCATGACGCGAGGTTTCGTTGATGTAAATATCTATGCTGACCATGAAATCGAGCTGATCAAGTGCCGCTGCCAGACGTGCGCCGTTGGGGGCGGAGAGTACCGGATTGGTGGCAATCGTGATCAAGGCCTTGATCTGGCCGGTGCCGGGAGTGTCGATCTCCTCGGCCAGGCAAGTGAGCGGAAATTCACCCGATATTTCTTCTACGCCTGACACGCGGCTATGATGCCGCCCTTTGATCACGCCGCGCCCGCTGCCGGACTTGCCACGGGTATTGGCCGCAAACGCCGCCGCTTTAGGAAACATGGCGCCGCCTTCCTGATCGAGATGTCCAGTGAGCACATTGATGACGTCGATCAGCCACGAGCACAGGCTGCCGTATTCCTGCGTACAGGTGCCGATGCGACCATACACTGCAGCCCGTTCGGTACCGGACAGGGTGCGTGCCAGTTCACGTACCGTGGCAGCGGCGATACCGCAGCGCTGTGTCATGCGTTCAGGGGCAAACTCTCGCACGGCGTCTGCCATCTGCTCTACACCTGCCGTGTGTTCCGCCAGACGTCCGAGACGTACCAGTTTTTCGTCAAATAGGGTATGCACCAGACCGAGCAGGAAGAATACATCGGCACCAGGTCGGATGAAATG
>CANIFC010000396.1 GCA_947466695.1 Oxalobacteraceae bacterium
ATGCAGGTGTTGGTCATCTTGAGTTATTGAATCAAACTGGGCAACTCGCCAACTGGCGCTTCACTCTGGGGCAAAATCTACTGGCGATCCGGTTAATGGATCATTTTAAGGAGCAGCTGAAAAGCCATGTCACCGGTTTGCCGGTCATGCCTGTGGAGCAAAATATTTGCCCTAGTTGCAAGGCTGTGCTGGAACCGGACCAGGATGAATGTCCGGTTTGTGCCAAGGTTCTTCATACTCCGCCATCAACCTGGACGCTGTTCAGGCTGTGGCGTTTCGCTTCACCTTATCGTTGGCAACTGGCAGCTGGTTTTACCCTGATGCTGCTCGGTACCGCCGCGCACATGATCCCGCGTTACCTGACCAAACCGCTGACCGATGAGGTGCTTATCCCTTATCAAAATGGTCAGTATGTCAACCCGCAACTGGTAACTCTTTATATCGGCGGCTTATTGGGATCGGCATTGGTCGCCTGGCTGCTGAGCTGGGGAAAAACCTATATATTGGCATTGGTTTCCGAGCGCATCGGCGCTGATTTACGCACCACTACCTATCAACATTTATTGAAACTTTCGCTCGAATATTTTGGCGGCAAACGCACCGGTGACCTGATGTCCCGTGTTGGTAGTGAAAGCGACCGGATTTGCGTTTACCTGTCGTTGCATTTGCTCGACTTTGCAACGGATGTCCTGATGTTCCTGATGACGGTTGTCGCGCTCATGCAAATCAACACCAAACTGGCTCTCGTGACCTTATTGCCCCTGCCGATTATTGCCTGGATGATTCACCGTGTGCGTGACAAACTGCGCACCGGTTTCGAGAAAATCGACCGGGTCTGGGGGGAAGTCACCAATGTCTTGGCTGACACAATTCCCGGTATCCGCGTGGTCAAGGCTTTTGCCCAGGAAGACCGTGAGGCTTCACGCTTTCGTGAGGCCAATAAACACAACCTTGCCGTCAACGATAAGCTCAATACCGTCTGGTCGCTGTTTTCCCCGACGGTCTCATTCCTGACTGATCTGGGTATCCTTGTTGTGTGGGCCTTCGGTATCTGGCAGGTGTCACACAATGAAATTACCGTCGGTTCGCTGGTCGCCGCGATCGCCTTTATCGGAAACTTTTATGGCCGTATCGATTCGATGAGCCGCATTGTTTCCGTGACGCAAAAATCGGCCTCTGCAGCGAAACGGATTTTCGATATTCTCGATCACGTCTCAAGCGTCCCGGAACCGGCTCAGCCTGTCCAGCTTAAAGAGGTCAAGGGCCAGATCGAGTTGCGTGAAGTTGGTTTTAGATATGGCAACCGCGCCGTCAACCGTGGCATCAACCTCACCATCAAACCTGGTGAAATGATCGGCCTGGTCGGCCATAGCGGATCAGGCAAGAGTACTTTGGTCAACCTGATTTGCCGTTTTTATGATGTCTCGGAGGGCGCGATACTGCTCGATGGCGTTGATATCCGCTCGTTTCCCATTTCTGATTATCGCAGCAATATTGGCCTGGTATTACAGGAGCCGTTTTTGTTTTTCGGGACAATTGCCGAGAACATCGCCTATGGGAAACCGCACGCCAGCCAGCAAGATATCATCGCTGCCGCGCGCGCCGCGCATGCCCATGAATTTATTCTGCGCCTGCCGCAAGGCTATGACTCAATGGTGGGTGAGCGCGGCCAGGGGCTCTCTGGTGGTGAACGCCAGCGTATCTCTATTGCCCGTGCGCTGCTCATTGATCCACGCATCCTGATCATGGATGAAGCGACATCTTCGGTCGATTCGGAAACAGAAAAAGAGATTCAAAAAGCGCTGGATAACCTGGTTCAGGGGCGTACTACCATCGCCATTGCGCACAGGTTGTCGACCCTGCATAAGGCTGATCGTCTGGTCGTGCTCGACCGCGGCGAAGTCGTTGAAGTGGGAAGCCATGATGAGTTGATGGCGCGCGAAGGTGCCTATTTCCGCCTGTATGAGGCGCAGTTACGTAATGCCCAGGTCGGTGGAGAATAATGATGAATTGTGATTTTCAATTAACACGCGATGCCTTTGATCATCTGGTCCTCACGACCGCCGACGGTGTCGTGCATGAAAACGTCAGTCCGGTGCGGGCGTTTCCCATTCAATCACCAGATCAGGGTATTTCCATGGTGCTGCAGGATGGCCGTGAAGTAGTTTGGATAGATCTGCTGGAAGAGTTGCCTGAGACGATACGCCAGCTAATCGCCGCTGAATTTGCCGGGCGTGAATTCATCCCGGAAATTCATCAGATTGAAAGCGTGAGCAGTTACGCCACACCGTGTACCTGGACCGTCAGCACAGACCGCGGTGACACTGCTTTCGTTCTCAAGGCGGATGAGGATATACGCCGTATCGGACAGTCCTCAATCCTCATTTCGGACAACCACGGCATACAATTTTTGATCCGGGATATGGCGACTCTGAATAAACACGGCCGTAAGATACTTGACCGGTTTTTATAAATATTCTATCGAGAAAATCATATACGTTGCGGTAGTGAGCAACGCAAGACGCGAACGGCTCAATCTTGCTAAAGAGCAGGTCCGGTTTAAGGCGACGCGGATCGTGTTGGTATAGGGGCTGCGGAGTGTTTGGTGCACCACGTCACGAACAAAATGAGAATAACAAAGGACTGACGAGCAGTCGGTCGCCTATGATGGCGCATTAAATTTATTGTCGCGCAGACTATTTGGGCTGGTTGGGCGCAACCACCGGCGGTTTAAGCGTGTTTTCGATCATAATCACACGGGTGTTCATCGGTGCAGTGATAGCGCTATGCTTAACCATTTGCACAACATCTGCACCGCGCTTTGCGATCGGTTTGGGGTGTCTTAAAAAGAACATGAAATCTCCTGTGTGAGCAAATCCTGCATGCAGTTTGGAATATAAAAATCAATTCTAATATTAAAAATATTAGCGCAAAATTAATTATCGTATGAAAATACTTACTGCTATTGGTCAGCTTCGAATAGATAGGAGTCTTTGATAATCGAATTCTTTAGCACGCAACACTCATCGATCAGTGCCAATTCAATCTCTTAATCGCTGGACGAATGCATGAAGTCAGAAAAAAACTGGCTGTATAAGTTTCACCCGATGGAAGTGGAAAATATCGCGGGACGCCCAGAAGGCAACCATTCTGAATTCAGAATTTGATGATTTTTTTGTGAAAACTTGAATTAGCAACGATCATTTTTAACTCCTTTAATTTGCAGAACATGATAGTTCAGAGTTAAATGGAACTACGTAAATCATAACTTGAGACCTTTGCACGACAGCCTTAATCAGAAGCGTTTCAGCAAAGCGAGAATTTTTAAAAAACACAATGACGTTTTTTTAGTGATTTCGTTCTCAACAGTCATTTTTTACCGTTTTTCCATCAAAGTGAGGGCGATTTACCCTCACTG
>CANIFC010000397.1 GCA_947466695.1 Oxalobacteraceae bacterium
CTCAAGCAGGAACATGGTTATTTATTATTGAGTAGAACAGGATGAAGTTTTTTACTTGATCGGCTACGCTTGCTGACTCCATTATTTATGCTTGTAGCCGGGCGTGAAGTCCTCGCTTGTGCTGTTCCCCGCATTGAACTCGATATTGATGTTGACGTCGTTGTAGTTGTACAAACGTACAACCGTACAAACGTACGAACGAATAAACGAATAAACGAAGAAACAAAAATACGACCAAACGAATAAATGGCTACGCTGACGGGATGGAAACATGGCTGATCAAGAACGCTTGTCTACTGTTGATGCTGCATGGCTACGCATGGATCGACCGACCAATCTCATGATTGTATGCGGTGTCATGATGTTTGCCACGCGGCTTACTCTGCAGCAGCTCCGGCAGGTCGTTTTTGTTCGATTGCTGTGTTTTCACCGGTTCCGGCAGCGCGTGGTGGATAGCGGCCTGAGCGCTTTTTGGGAAGACGACAAGAATTTTGATCTCAACTGGCATGTGCGCCAGATCGCACTGCCCGGTGCCGCCGGGAAGCTGGAGCTTGAGGAAATCGTCGGAGATCTTATCAGCACTGCGCTCGATCCAAGTAAACCGATGTGGCAGTTTCATCTGGTGGAGACTGCTGACGGCGGGACTGCGCTGGTATTACGTATTCATCATTGCTATGGAGATGGATTTGCCCTCATGCATGTGGTGATGTCGATGACCGACGCCGATCCGGCCCAGCCGCATTCACAGGTCGAGGATATCGGTTCCTATAACGTCAAGCGTAGCTCCTGGGAGCGCATACTCGGCCCGGTCACCGAAGTCATTGGTGATATCGGGCGCGCCGCGATTGAGGCCGGTGAAATCGGGCGGGACTGGATTTCTCATCCGGCCCATGCGCTCGAATTTGCCCGTACTGGTATTGATCTCGCTTCAGAGGCGGCGGTTATCGCCAACATGACACCTGATTCACATACGCGCTTCAAGGGATCGCTGGGCGTGATGAAGCGTGTCGCCTGGGTAGAGCCGCTCTCTTTTTTCGAAGTGAAGGCGCTCGCGGAAGCGCTGGGCTGTTCAATCAATGATGTCCTGCTGGGTTGCGTCACTGGTGCGCTGCGCTCCTATTTGCTGGCGCAGGGTGATGCCGTTGATGAGATTGAAGTGCGCGCGATGGTACCGGTCAATTTGCGCTCGCCGGGTCCCATCAGCGAACTTGGCAATCACTTCGGACTGGTGTTCCTGAGTTTGCCGATCGGTGTTGCCGATCCGCTGGGACGGGTATTGACGGTGCGCACCCGAATGGCAGAATTAAGACATTCACAGCAGCCTGTTGTCGCACTCGGTATTCTCGCTGCCATGGGGGTCCTGCCTTCTGTGGCCCGGGAGCGGATTCTTGAAACGCTGGCAGCGAACGCCAGCGCCGTGATGACCAATATGCCGGGCTCGCGCGAGTCGCGCTATCTGGCGGGCAAACGGATTACCCAGCAAATGTTCTGGGTTCCCCAGTCTGGTGGTATCGGGCTCGGAGTCAGCATTCTCAGTTATGCCGGAAAGATTAACTTTGGCATCGTCTCTGATTTCAGGCGGGTGCCTGATCCCGGGGTGATCGTGAGGCTTTTTAGTGAACAGTTTGAGGCGCTGCTGGGAACGGCAATGTGGCAGCTTTGTGAGCGCGATCTGGCGGCCAGGGATGTGGGCATGGAGGCAAAAATATCCCCTTGAGAGAAAAGTTTGGAGCCTGATTCCTGATCTCATGAAGAAGTGCGATTAATCAAATTGTGCATCAGGTGGCGGCACTATGATTCACCGGGGATTTCGTCGTTTGTACCTCAACTTATATCCTGAGTTAAACGCAGTAACAGCGTCCCGTTATTTCTCTTTGCTGTAACGCACCATTGATCTGACGGCGATGGGTAGTATCTTTCAATTTAAAAAATAGAGGAGCTAAAATGAATACCAGGACAAAAAAGCCGGAATCAGATCTTCCCGGCGGTAATGGCAAAGAGCAGTCATTGATTGCGCATGAATCTGCAACTCAGGCTGATGAGTCATCGATGTCTGCTGAAGAGGTGGGTCAATCATTAAAACAAGGCATCGTCAGCAGCTTGTCGGGACTCTCTGAAATCGAGACAACTATTGTGGCACTAGTGAGAAAAACGGTTGCCGACACGCTCCGTACCGGTGGCTCTGCAGCGGGCGAACTGGTCAATGTGATTCATCATGTTGTCCTGGGCGCGATCGGCGCAGCCGAACAGGTCGGAACTGGTTTCGCCATGAGCGTGAAGAGCGTGGCAAAAGGGATCGTCATGGGAGTCAATGATGTCGGTGGCGACGTCGTCGCAGCATCATCCGAAACCATGAGGTCGCTGATCAAGCACGCTGCGGTGATCGGCTCGGATGTCGGTAGTGTCGCCAAGCATGCGGTAGATGGCATGATAGAGGCGACGATAGAAACTGGTGGTAACGTTGCCCAGGCCGGAAAAAATGCGATTGAGGGAGCCATTGAGGAAGCGGGGAAAGTGAGCAATATGACCGTGAAGGCCTTGAAGCAAGTCCTGGGTGGCGTCGTCGGTCATCTTGGAAGCACGCATGATATGTCTGCTGAGGCGGCTGAACATACGCAGGGTGCAGTAAAAAAACCCCACGCAGAAGCTGGCAGGACCTCCCATTAAGATTGTCGTGAGATATTTCTGACGACGATCATCGTGGTTTCCAGCTGCGCTTAAGCGTTATTAGAATTCTTTATTTACATTATTCAAAGAGTGACTATACGTAAATAAAAGGCCGCGTACTGTCGGATATTCTCCGGTAGTGCGTGGCCTGTTTGTTCGCTGATGGTGAGTGCCATCAGCGAATTAGTGGTATTGAGGTTGCTACATCAAAGAATAGTAACAATGATAATTAAAAGTGATATTCGCCGCGGATCATGGCAGTACTTGCCTTGGAGCCGGTTACCGAGGATGGAGTGCCAAATTTGTTTTTCCAGTATTGATATTCGACGCCGAGACGGAAGGTGTTTTTTCCTGCACCCATAACGCTGCCTACATCAAACATGACTTGCGCATCGAAGTTGGTTTCAACGGCAGTGTCACCACCGAACTCGTCTTTGCCTTTTGCATCGATCAGATTGAAATAGCCTTCAAATGAGGCCGGTACCGGAGAGAAATTCAAAGGAATGCCCCAGGCTGCGCCAAGCATTGCATGGGCCTTGTAGGTGTAACGTGAATTGACACCGTAGGGTTGATTGCTTTCGTTGAGAACCAATAAGCTCAGGTTTAAAAATCCTGGTACATCCATCATCAATGTCGGGCCTAACACCAGCATGCGCTTTTTCGAGCCATAATTGGCATCGTTTTTAGTATTGACGTCAAAGCCTGCAGTCAGTCCGAAACCGCGTACCGGGCCAAACTTGTA
>CANIFC010000398.1 GCA_947466695.1 Oxalobacteraceae bacterium
GGTCGATTTTTTCCTGATCTACCTTGAGAGTTTTCGCTCCTGCAGGGGTATCCTCAGAGCGCCTGTTAAATTTAATATCTCCGTCGTTTGTTGCAACTGGTAGTACAGCCGCTTCTACAGATACAGGCTCTGAAAGGATCTCTGTAGGGAGAGACTCAACCACAGTGGCATCAGCTATTTTTTCTTTTGTTTTTTCTTTTACTTTTTCTACTGCCTGATTTTTTTCAACAGTCCGGTTCTGGGTAAGCCACGCCAGCAGTGGTGCTGCGCAGGATTGTTTTAATGCCGCTGCAAGCGCAGCATCAAGCTGAGGTAATAAGTCTGCCTTACCCATACTGGTGAAACAACGGTTGAGCGTAGTTGCGACCGCAACAAGACGCCCAGACAACCAATTAACCTGATCCGGCATGCCAAGCACCATCAACTGTGCGTTGATGACTTCTTGGGCAATCAATGCCGTGGTTTCGCTTATCATGGGCTTGACCATTTCTGGTGCTTGGTCAGCCGAAATGTGAGCATGAAGAGTAGCGACACTCGTTTCACTAAAAACGGGCGGTGTGAAGGTGCGTAACGATTGGACCAGCGCCCTTAAGCCAAGGTAATTAGCCGGCTCACATTCGATCAGCAGCAACAACCATCGCAAGGCAGACGCGAGCCATAAGTTGGGTGACGATAATTCGAGCATGGAGTTGGCTGCCCGCGCCAGGCTGACAAGATCATCACGATCCAGATGCGTCAGAGCGGCAATAACAAAATCTTCGTACACAGGTCCACCGTTGGCATCACCGACCGGCAGCACCAGCATCATCGACGTAAGATCAACCAGCGTGATTTGCTCGGGCACATAGCGAAAGTGCTCATCAATTTGCTCACGTGGAGCACTACTAATTAAATCGATCCGTAAATTACTGCGGTAAGCATCAAGCTCGGCGAGTACGGGCCACTCTTCAATGACTGTTATTTTCTGCCATTGGATTGCGGGTACCTGCCGGACCAGGAAAAAAGGATCCTCTCCCTTAAAAAAACATTCTGGCTCTGGCGTGTAACTTATCCATAGCAATGGCTCCGCATTTGCCACACCATTACTGGCAAAATTACCAGCCCACGTTTTTCGATACAACGCCATACGAAGTGCCTCAGGCACCTCGGACAGAGGAAGTTGCGAGACGATCTCACTAACTGCTGGTATCTCGGTACCGGCCTGCTGTTGTGACGCGTGTAAGTCAGCTGGCGTGGCAATAAGCTGACGTAAGCCGAGTGCGAGAGTGGCTGACTCGGCGGCATGCCTGGGACTACTCTCTCCATTATTTTCAATTTCATCGAGTAACATGCTGACGAAATCCATCGCTTCAAGCAAGCGGTCGGCAAGAATTTGGGAGTAATCAAGATCTCCGTCGCGCACTACTGCCATCAAATCTTCCGCGACATGCAATACTCTCAGCATTTCCGGAAAATCAAACAGCCCACAGTTACCTTTAAGCGTGTGTACGAGACGAAATAACTCGCTCATCATCACATCATCATCTGGCGCGGTTTCAAGTTGGATCAGTTTTTCACTGATCCCCTGCAAAAAATCGCGCGCTTCTGACAAGAACTGCTGGAGTAACGGTGTCATGTGTTAATTTCCCCAAGCAATAGTCGAACATGGTTAAGCAAAATATCTGGACGCGTTGGCTTGATAATATAGAGATTAGCACCGGCCTCGTAGGCTTTTATCTGGTCACTGGTCTGAGCTTCGGTTGACACCATCACAGCTGGCGCCTGGGGAATCGTGCTGTGACCGCGTAATTCACGGACAAACGAATAACCATCAAGTTTTGGCATATTGACGTCGACCAGATACAGATCATAAGAATTGTTCAAGGCCTTTTCCAGAGCCTCGATACCATTGATCGCTTCATCAACCTGATAACCGGCTGCCTCCAAAATACCACGGTGATACATACGTACGGTTGCCGCGTCATCGACGATTAAAATATGTTTCATTTTCCATCCCAAGGTTTTTGATAAACGATCGCCTCTGGAAACTTTCGAATCTTATAGAGGGAGGAAATACGGCTCATCGACTCCGAGTGCCCTAGACAAATAAAACCGCCTGGTTGCAGGGCGTCATAAAATGTTTCTGCTGCCTGCTTACGCGAAAGATCATCAAAATAAATCAGTAAATTGCGGCAAAAAATAACGTCAAAATTACGATAACCCCGGACATCGGCAGGTTCCATGAGATTGACGCGGGTAAATTCAACCGCATTGCGTAAATCTTCATTTAACTGATATCCATGTGCGGTATGACGAAAATACTTCTGCATGTATTTGGGAGGAACATGCTTGACTGACCTGGCTGAATACAGACCTGTCTTAGCCTGGGCCAGAATTTTGGTATCGATATCTGAAGAAACAATCTCCACATCCCATTCGTGGATTCCAGCCCAGCGTTCCAGCAGACACATTGCAATTGAATAAGGTTCCTCGCCGGAAGAGGAAGGAATGACCCAAATCCGGATCGGACTTTTATCCTTTCTTTCTGCGACAATATTGGGCAATATGGATTTCACGAGACATTCAAACTGATACTCTTCGCGAAAAAAATAAGTCTCATTAATCGTCATCAAGTTGACCAGTGCTTGTAACTCGGCACCTGATGCCTGAAAACGCAACATCGTAAAATAACTACGGAAGTTATCCGTGCCTGAAGCCTCAATCCGCTCGACCAAGCGTTTATCGACGAAATAGCGCTTAGACTCTTCGAACTGAATCCCAGTTTTACGGTAAAAATACTCCTGAAATTTCTGGAAGTCGTCTTCGCTGATAATGATTTTTGCCATGGCTCGCTTACGCCTTTTCGATGCGCTTTAAAGCTAGGTTGGCGGCAAACTGAATATAAGGTTCAGTAGGAAAACGTTTCAAGAGGCGCTCTAGCGAGTCCTGCGACGCCTGGGATCCAACTTCACCCAGCAAGTCAACTGCAGTTCCACAGACGTTGACAACCAGGTCATTTTCGATCACCTGAATTAACCATTGCTCGACCTTAGGATGGAGCAATGACTCAAGAATATTGACGGCCATGATCCGTACGTCAGAATCCTCATCAATCAACAAATTGCCCATAATCGGAGCGACTTCGTCTGGTAACGACTTCATCGCCTCGATTGCCTCATTACGCATTTGCACGTCTTCACTTCGTAGCCAGCCAACGAGGCCGGCAACAGCGATATCATCCCCCAGACGTGTCAAGCTGGTGAGGATCACTTCTCGAACCGACCGGTCATTTTCTAGCTGCAGCCGTGCAACCAAAGCCGTCGTAGCTTGCCTGAAATCTAATAAATCACGTGCAGCCCAGCGCCTTACTGCAGGATCGGCATCGTCAAGTTGGGTGACCAAGCCAGAAAAATCACGTGGTTGCA
>CANIFC010000399.1 GCA_947466695.1 Oxalobacteraceae bacterium
AATTGCTTTGGATCGAAAAACGGAATGCCGATTTATTATGACAACGATCACCTAAACGAGCGTGGTGGGCAGATTCTTATTCCAATGTTTAAAGAAATTTTTAATAATAAATAAAAATGGAATTAAAAAGTAAAACTATCAAAGCTGTTAAGTGGACATTTCTGTCTACTGCAGTTGGTGCGCTTGTAACTGTAGTTCAGTTATGGGCGCTGTCGCATATATTGTCGCCGCACGAGTATGGAATCATTGGTGCTTCGTTAATAATAATTCAATTTTTTAATATTTTTGTCGATTTCGGATTATCAAATTCAATTATCAGACGAATGAGTATTTCGGATCTAGAGTTGTCATCGCTGTTTTGTATTAGTTTGTTTCTTGGCGTCACCAACTTCATATTGGTTTATTTCTCCAGTGAATGGTTTGGAGTATTTTTTAAGTCAGACGATGTGGTTCTTCAGATTAAAATAATGTCGGTCACTTTTCTTATTTCTGCGTTTGGGCAACAGCAAAGAGCACTTCTGGCACGAGAACTAAGGTTCAATACAATCTCAATTATTTCGATCATAGTGATCTTGACTAACTTTTTTAGCGTTATCGGACTCGCGTTGATTTATGAAAAGGCGTGGGTTGCATCGGTTGCCGCTGTACTGAGTGCTGCAGCAGGCTGCTCGATATTTTTTATACACGGTCTTCGAGAGCGGGAATTTTCTTTGAAATTTAGCTGGGCAGCTGCCAGGCCGCATATTGCTTATTCTGTTGCGTTAGTTAGCGATTCAATAATTAATGTAATTAGTATAAATACTTTTCCGTTGCTCATGGGGCGGTTATTGAATCTTACTGCTATTGGCGGATACAATATTGCGAATGGAATTAGCGTCAACTTAATCGAACGATTGAAGCCGATGCTTACTCAAGCATTGTTTCCGGCATTGGCGAAGCTACAAGGTAACGATGAAAAGCTTGCCTCAAACTTTTTGTTAATAACTACTTATAGCTCGTTAATTAATTTTCCTCTTCTTGTCGGAATATCAATTACAAGCACGGCATTAGTCACCGTATTTTTCGGCCCCGAATGGTGGTTTATCGATGTTCTGGTCAAAATTCTCTGTATTGCCGGAATGTTTCGTAGCCTGGATGCACCAGTGATATCGCTACTATTGGTAAAGGCGAAAATGCATTTGAATGTACGTCTCGGCATTCCCAAGCTTCTTGTTGGAATCGCGCTCGCATATCAACTAGGCATAAAATACGGTATCACCGGAATTGTTATTTCTTTTTTATTGGTGCAGGCTGCAAATACCATAGTAGGATACTTTTACATGGTGCGATCTTGCTTGCCGGGGATTGGTAAGGCATATTGTTTAGCTATTTTGATTCCGTTATTACAGATTTTTCCATTGCTGTTTGTTTCGGGCTTGTTGACATTGTTTCCGCTGGTGTCTTCGATGATAGTTAATCTTGTTATCGTGGTTGTTCTCGGAATATTGTCTTATATTTTAGGGCTCTATTTTTCACCCTTTGCGTCGGTACGTGGATTTATTTCTCTGGCAGTTCACAGTGTCAGCCCAAAATTAGAGCGTTTTTTACAATTAGATAAAAAATAAACAGGCGCGGAGCGAATATGATTTTGTCGGTTATTGTTCCATGTTTTAACGTTGGATCTGCTATCAAGAATTTGATGCTTGAGATTTCCGATCAGATGGATGCTGATTGCGAATTGATATTGATTAACGATGGATCCACTGACGACACCGCAAGACACATAAAGGAATACTTAAAGAAATTTACAGGTACTTGCAGCATTGAATACAGAGAAACAAAAAATAATGGTGCTGCTCAGGCGCGTCAATTAGGGCTCGGTCTTGCAAAAGGAAACTTTGTCTATTTTTGTGATAGTGATGATTTTTTTCATGAAGACTTTGTTTCTTGTTTTAAAAAATATTATTGCTCTTATCCATCAATGGAAATGATGTTTTTTTCGTCGGAGCAGGCAATCCTGCGGGACACCAAGTTAGTGAGGATGAGCGCAAAAATCGAATACGACAAAGTTCATACGTTTGCACACGGCTCTGAGCTCTTAAGTTTTAATTTGTTACATGGTATGTTCACGGCGGCTGTCTGGACTTATATTTTTCGTAGGGAGCTTGCAGCAAGGTCAGGGGCGAGTTTTACACCTCGCTCTGCGCATGAGGACCATATGTTCACGTTATCCCTGACTTTGAGTGCTTCGCTTGTCGTTGCAATTCCTGAATTGCTCTACACGCAAAAAATTAGATCAGGTTCTCTGACTAATTCGAAGAAGAGCCCAAGTTACATTATTGATCGTATAGAGGCGTTCAATGAGGCTAACTCGTACCTAAAGAAGAAAAATTATATAAACAGAAAAGCGTACGTGAAATGGTCTTTTCTATCTATTTTCGATATCTTAAAATCCAACCGCGAATTAATTTTCCAAGTTATTTTTAGTAAGGTTGGCTTTTCTTATTTTCTTTCAAATGGAATGTATTTCGTTCGCAGATTTTTAAAAATGTAAATTTAAAAAATACATTTCGCACGAATTCAAGAATTTTTAATTATAGGAATTAAAATGAAAATTACTGTAATCGGTACCGGCTATGTCGGTTTAGTCACTGGCGCTTGCCTGGCCGAAGTGGGCAACCATGTCCTTTGTCTTGATCTCGACAAAACAAAGATCGATATTCTGAACAATGGAGAAATTCCGATTCATGAGCCCGGCTTGCTGGAAATGGTTCGCCGTAATGTGGCTGCAGGGCGTTTGCAATTCACCACTAGCATCGAGGAAAGTGTAGCGTTTGGAGTGGTCCAATTTATTGCTGTCGGCACGCCACCGGATGAAGACGGCTCGGCCGATTTGAAATATGTCACCGCGGCGGCACGTAACATTGGTCTTCATATGACCGACTATAAGGTCATCGTCGACAAGTCCACTGTCCCGGTTGGTACCGCTGACAAAGTTAGCCACGCGGTGAAAGAGGAGTTGGACAAGCGTGGATTGACGACGACGTTTGCGGTGGTCTCTAACCCCGAATTCCTGAAAGAAGGCGCCGCTCTCGACGACTTCATGCGCCCTGATCGGATCGTAATCGGCACTGAAGATGCTCGTGCGATTGCTCTAATGCGTGAACTGTACGCGCAATTCAATCGCAACCATGATCGGATCGTTGTCATGGATGTGCGGTCTGCCGAACTTACAAAATACGCTGCGAATGCGATGCTGGCAACGCGGATTTCTTTCATGAATGAATTGGCAAATCTGGCAGACAAACTGGGTGCGGATATCGAGCAGGTGCGTCTGGGTATCGGTGCCGATCCGCGGATCGGGTTCCACTTTCTTTATGCTGGTTGCGGTTACGGTGGTTCGTGTTTTCCGAAGGA
>CANIFC010000400.1 GCA_947466695.1 Oxalobacteraceae bacterium
GAACCCGAATTCTGTAATTCCTGGCGACCAGTTTTGATCAGTGCGATACACCGGGTTGCATTATCGTTGGCAGGACTGGTATGAAGTGTAAAAGTGACCAGTCCTGGAAGGCCAATTGCAAAACCATCCCTGTTGAATCGCACTTTTGACACATCATTATTTGCGATAAAAGTATCTTTACTTGACCAAGTTTTTTGTATGCGAAGTACGGTTCCTGTGACATTAATATCGATCGGCTCGGTAATCACGATCCATCCTGAATGCCAGTTTGTACTTGCGGAACATGCCAAGCTGTCTGCGGAAGCGCAAATAGTGATGGGTAAGCCTTGCTTGATCGCTTCCGAACGCGTGAATTGAAAGTCTCTCAATAGTTCGCTTGCTTCGCCATTAGCACGAAATTTCTGCGTCATTCCAATGAAAGAAGGTGCTGCCATAGACAGCATAATGGCGCTGATAGCAACGACTACCATCGTCTCGACGAGTGTTACTCCGCGCTCAGTTGTGTGTCGACAATTTTTCATCATGAAAATAGCTTATCAGATTATGATTTTTGTAAAAATTACAATTACAAATACTTACACTTTTTGTTTCTTTAATAATGGCATTCATTTGATGCAATAAAAATACTAAAAGGGTGTTGCTCGAATCGGGAATGCAGCATTTATTTTTACTTAAGGCTGGCGAGAGAATAATTTTTTATTATTTTTATAATGTAGTTGGACTAAAGTTATTGCTAATGCTACTACATTTTTCTTTGATAAAACTTTTCAAATTGAATCTTAATATAAAATAATATTTTTATATTACAAATTTGCAACAAAGTAACTATTTTAATTTTTTGCATGCCAGAAAAAGTAAGGTGCCGGAGGTGTATTCATATGGAATCTGAAAATCTAGTTGCGCCTGGATGGATCTTTGAAAAACTTGAAAGCGCTAAGAATTATTTGGTGGTCAATACTGTCTCGCTAAATGTGGGTGACATTGCAGAGCACTGGCGGCCCATCTGCGTTGATAATGCGCGACCTAGATGAAGTGCCCAGTGATTCCTGCATGCTTTTTTACGGCGCGTGAAGCATCTTGATAATGGAGGACTAAATCGATAATGCTTGATTAACTTCCTGCAATTTTACTAAGAAGTATTTATATCGATTAAAATTGAGGGTTTTTTTAGACTTGTTTATTATTGATGAATTCGTTGCAATCCTCTTTCTTTTGAAGTGTCCCTCCTTATGTCCGAACTCTACGATCTCACTTCCACCGCTGCCGATGAGTTTCCCCTGCTTTATGCAATGGCGCTGTTTGAAGCGCCTCTGAATCAGACTGCATTGATGGAGTTGCTGCAGAGTCGTCAGCAGAGAACGGCAAATGACGCTCCTTACGAGTTGGTACATCTGAAAGAAAATTTATCCAGTCTGTGTAAAAGCTTGCGCGTGCGACTGGAAATTGGTCTTGGCTATGTTGTGCGCGAAGATCTGCAAATGGCGGTATTGTTGCACTTGCAGCACAGTGGTGAGATCACCAGTTGGGTCGAGAGTGTGCGTAATTTACTCAGGCGACATGGTGAATATAAACAGTGGAAGCCCTTCAATAGCGCATTTTGCCGGCGTGAAGTGCTGTTTTCCGTGTTTGCCGCCAATAAGGAGGAACTCATCGAGTGGCGTGATAAATTCTTTCATTCTGCTGCCAGCGAGCATATCCCTCCCGGTACAGTTTTTTTCTCTAATGCAGATGGCATTGCCCTGTTTGCCACCTTGAATCCTGTCAGTCAGGCGATCATGTTAAGTGATGTGTTATCGCGTGCCAACTGGGTGCTTGATGAATGTGATCTGGCTTATGGCTACGCCAATACCCATGCCGACATTTTTACCACTGTATGGCCTGCGTTAATTGAGCTGATCTGTGTTCAGGCCTTGTTGCGCGGTGATTTTGAGCGACTGCCTGTCTTGCATCAAATCATGCCAGCCAACATGGAGCCCGGAACCATGATCGCCATGGCGGTGCTGCGTGGTGATTTTGTGCTGGCGCTCGAGATCGCCGAGGTCTTGCTCAAGTCGCTGAAAGCGCATACCGGAAAACGCCGGATTTTTCTGCCCGATTTGACAGGCCTGTTATATACCGTAGCATTACTCGGTAAAAATGACGCGGCTAGCCTGAAGCGTGCGAAAGAACAGGTTGATGATGGGGTAAAACAGCAAAACGCCTACACCTATCTGTTTCTGCAGCCGCTGGTCAATCATCTGGCACAAGGGATACCGCTGGCCAGTGCACAGCAGTTTGTCCGTGCAGAGCGCGACATTGATGGTTTGTTCGAAGGCTTGGCCTTGTACTGGCAAGATGCGCTTAAGCTGAAAAAAATGCAGGATAAACTCTTGAGCCTGCGCGATGTCAGTATCAGGGCCGGCTATGAATGGGTGACCGCCGAGCTTGATGTCCTCTTGCATGTGCAGTTTTCCATCGAGCCATTGTTGCCAGGATGGCACGATGCGCATGGCGTAAAGCCGTTGATCAAAGCCCTGCAACACGAAGAGACCTGGCAACGCGCCTTGAGCGCCTTGTCCCAGCTTAAACCTGGGGTCGTGTCACATGGGGCGGCAGAAGGTGATGTGCGCATTGCCTGGCTGCTGGAGTTGCATCATGGTATGGCTAAACTGGACCCGCGCGAGCAAAAACGTAGCGTCAAAGGGGTCTGGAGCAAGGGGCGGGCGGTCGCGCTCAAGCGTCTGGCGCAGGAGCAAGATGGCTTGCCTGGCATGAGTGAACAGGATAAACGCCTCGCCACCTGTGTGCGTAAAACTTTCGATAACTATTACGGCGGTAGCGAATATGAAATACAGGTCGAGAAAGCACTACCCTATTTAATCGGTCATCCGGCGGTTTTCTGGTCAGATGCGCCAGATGTACGCATTGATATCGTCAAGGGTGAAGTAGCGTTACAGCTGAAAGAAAAAGGCGGGCTCATCAGCCTGCAGCTTGATCCCGTCATGAGCGCCGACGCCGTTGCCAACTGGCGCAAGGAAACGCCGACGCGGCTGGCGGTCTATGCGTCCAGCCCCGAAATCAAGCAGATTGCCGGTATCCTCGGTGCTGGCCTGACCGTACCGGCCACTGCCAAGGCGCAGTTGGTGGATGTCATCGCCGCCATTGCACCCCATCTGGCGATTCATTCTGATTTGCCTGAATTGGCCAGGCATATTGCGACCATTGATGCCAATCCCGCCTTGTTTGCCCATCTGTTGCCACTCAAGGATGGCTTGCGCCTGCAAATGCTGGTGCGTCCGCTGCCGGACGGCGGCTGGTTTCCTCCTGGTAAAGGCGCGGCCAATGTGCTCGGTGAACAGGATGGCAGCGCCGTACAGGCCAGCCGTAACCTGAAGCAGGAAGCGAGCGCTCTGCA
>CANIFC010000401.1 GCA_947466695.1 Oxalobacteraceae bacterium
GGAAAAACATTAAATCTCGGTATCATTGAACAAATCGCGCATTTTCAGACCTCCATCAATCAGCTGTTTCCCGCCTCCGCGCCATTAAGCAGTGCCGATATATTGCGCTGGCCTGGCGTCATCGAGGAGGCCGAGGTCAATGCCGATTCCTTGCAGGCCACCATCAACTCAACCATCACGGCAACGCTTGATGCCTTTATCGACAGCCGTGAACGGGAAGGTGCCGCGCTGGAACTGGCACTGACCAGCCGAATTGTTGCGATGGAAGAAATCGTCAGCCGCATTACACCGATGATGCCCGGCATCGTGCAGCAATTTCAACAAAAAGTAACAAGCCGTCTGGAAGAAGCCTTGGGACTGGCCTTGAAAAACGGTACCCCTCAGGCGAACCAAACGCATGTCACGCAATCCATTAGCAGAGATGAAGCGCTTGACCGGATTCGCCAGGAAGTGACCATGTACGGCATCCGTGTCGACGTCGCCGAAGAATTGGCTCGCTTATCGGCACATCTGACCGAAACTCGCCACATCTTGAAAAAAGGCGGCCAAGTCGGCAAGCGGCTTGATTTCATGATGCAGGAATTAAACCGCGAAGCCAATACCCTGGGCGCAAAAGCGGCCGCAAAAGAATTGGCGGACGCGTCCATGGAGCTGAAGTTATTGATTGAGCAAATGCGTGAGCAAGTACAAAATCTTGAATAAATCTTCCTCCGGACTTCCTGAATGCGTGTCCTGCCATCAACGCAAGTGGCTTATGTAAGCGGCTTATACAATCAATGATCAATATTAATATTAATGTTAATCATTGATATTGATTATTATTAATTAGCTTATGTAAGCCAAACTCAATCAACTGATTTTACTCAATTCACTCTCTCAAGAGGCATCATGCAAGCACCCTCACCCACCCCAGGAAGCCTGTTTCTGGTCGCAGCACCATCTGGCGCCGGAAAATCGACCCTGGTCAATGCCTTGCTGCTCAAGGAACCGGCGATCAAGCTCTCCATTTCCTTCACCACCAGAGAGCCGCGTCCGGGCGAAATCGATGGACGCGAGTATCACTTCATCAGCGTGGCCAACTTCCTGGAGCGCAATTCACAAGGGGAATTTCTGGAGTCGGCCGAGGTCCACGGAAACTATTACGGGACATCGCGTACTTTAATCGAACAGCACATGCAGGCAGGAACGGATATCCTGCTGGAAATCGACTGGCAAGGCACCCAGCAAGTGAAAAAACGTTTTCCTCACTCTGTGGCAATATTTATCTTGCCGCCGTCAATCCCTGCGCTCGAAGAACGTTTAAAAAAGCGTGGCCAGGACGAACCACACATTATTACAAGGCGAATTCTTGCGGCCGGCGGTGAAATCGCCCACGCTTCCGAGTTCGAATATGTTATTATCAATCAAGAATTTGCGATCGCGTTGTCTGAACTAAATGCAATCGTCATCTCCACTCGCTGCCGTTTCGCGCAGCAGGCATCCCGCAATGCAGCGTTGTTCGCCCAACTGGGTATTCATGCTAACCCCACGATTTAAGGAAATATATGGCACGTATTACAATTGAAGATGCGCTCAAGCACATCCCTAACCGTTTTCAACTGACTTTGTGTGCAACTTACCGTGCGCGCCAGCTACTGCAAGGCCACACACCAAAGATTGACTCCAAGGATAAGCCTACCGTGATTGCCCTGCGTGAAATTGCCGAAGGAAAAGTCGGTATAGAAATGCTGAAAAAGGTACCCTTTTAATTTGGTATTATGCCTTTGAAATGGCAGGGGTCAGACTAAATGAATCTTAGTGATAGCAATTCGTCCCTCCCCGCCACTTCTGACAACGTGGCGAGACCACCTTCGCCCAAACGGAAAAAAATTACGTCCCCACTCTCCCCCCCTATTGATATTTCGACGCGTCCGGCAGTGACAGGATCGGCATCCATTACCGATCTCAGCAACCGTCTTTCTGACTATTTGTCGCCTTCTGAGCTCAAATTGGTCAAGGAAGCCTATCGTTTCTCTGATGAACGCCATCTTGGCCAGGTCAGAAAATCCGGCGAACCTTACATCTCTCATCCTATTGCGGTCGCCGAAATCTGCGCCGAATGGAAACTTGATGTTCAGGCCATCATGGCGGCATTGCTCCATGACCTGATGGAAGATCAGGACGTTACGAAAGAAGAATTAATTGAACGTTTCGGCGCGCCGGTAGCGGCCTTGGTCGACGGCCTCTCGAAGCTGGAAAAAATTGAATTCCAAAGTCACATCGAAGCCCAGGCAGAAAACTTTCGCAAGATGTTACTGGCGATGGCGCGTGATGTCAGGGTGATCCTGGTTAAACTTGCCGATCGCCTGCATAACATGCGCACGCTGGGCGTGATGTCGCCAGAAAAACAGCGCCGCATCTCACGTGAAACAATGGAAGTGTACGTACCGATCGCGCACCGCCTCGGACTAAACAATATTTACCGCGAACTTCAGGATCTCGCCTTTGCGCATATCTATCCGATGCGCTACAGGACCCTGGCAAAAGCGGTCAAGGCGGCACGTGGCAATCGTCGCGAAGTCGTCAATAAAATCATGGAATCGGTCAAGAGCTCTTTAGCGACCGCTGGCCTGGCCGCCGAAGTTTATGGCCGGGAAAAAACCTTGTATGGCATTTATCGCAAGATGCATGATAAACGCCTCAGCTTCTCGCAGGTGCTTGATGTCTACGGCTTTCGCATCGTCGTCGACAACTTCCCGAACAGTTATTTTGCCCTCGGCACCCTGCATGCCTTGTACAAGCCAATGCCAGGCAAGTTCAAGGATTACATCGCGATCCCGAAAAGTAACGGCTACCAGTCGCTGCATACGACCCTCATCGGCCCCTATGGCACACCGGTAGAGTTTCAGATCCGCACCAAGGAAATGCACCATGTTGCAGAATCTGGTGTTGCCGCACACTGGCTGTACAAGAATGAAGACGACAGCCTCACTGACCTGCAGCAGCGCACGCATGCCTGGTTGCAGTCGCTGCTCGACATTCAAAAACAAACCGGTGACTCCGCCGAATTTCTGGAGCATGTCAAGATCGACCTGTTTCCCGATTCAGTGTATGTCTTCACACCAAAGTCAACGATCATTGCTCTGCCGCGTGGCGCAACCGCACTTGATTTTGCCTACAATATTCACACCGACATTGGCGACCAGGCCATTGCCACAAGAATCAATAACGAACCGGTACCACTGCGCTCAGAGTTGAAAAACGGCGACATTGTCGAGATCATTACCTCGCCCAACTCGCATCCGACGCCTAACTGGCTCACTTATGTGCGCACCGGAAAAGCCCGCTCGGCAATTCGCCACTATCTGCGCACGATCAGCCTCAACGAATCGACAGA
>CANIFC010000402.1 GCA_947466695.1 Oxalobacteraceae bacterium
ACTGAAAAACAGAGTTCGGACATGATTTCCACTTCAACGAGTTCTGCTGTCTTGAAGGCATCGGAAATCGCCTGTCCATACGCGCGGGTCAGGCCTCCGGCACCGAGCTTGATTCCGCCCCAATAGCGCACCACCACAGCCAAAACATTAAATAATTGTTTGTGTACCAAAACGTTGTACATGGGTTTGGCAGCGGTACCGGAAGGTTCTCCATCGTCGTCCAGGCCCGAGTCGCCTTCGCACAGCAAGACCCAGCAGACATGTCCGGCATTAGGATGGTTGGCGCGAATTTCTGCCAGTTTGCTACGTGCTTCGGCACGGCTGCTGACCGGATGCAACTGGCCGAGAAAGCGGCTTTTTTTGATCTCAAGTTCTGCGTAGCTCGCACGAGTGAGTTGGAACATATTTTTTAAATCGGGTCTTCTGGCGATGGTCACTCCGGTATGGGCCAGAGTGACTTTGGATGCATTTGACGCATGGAATCAAGCACAGCGGGCGCGTTCGTTATGTACGTCATCTGCGCCATGGCAACCGGACGGCGCCGGTTGCCATGGCGCGTTTTAGACTGACAGCGGTTTAAAACGAATCCGTTTTGGTTTCGCGCCTTCTTCACCCAGACGTTTTTTCTTATCGGCTTCATATTCCTGATAATTGCCGTCGAAGAAACTCACTTGCGAGTTGCCTTCAAACGCGAGGATATGGGTTGCGATGCGGTCCAGGAACCAGCGATCATGCGAGATCACCATGACGCTGCCGGCAAACTCAAGCAAGGCATCTTCCAGCGCCCGCAAGGTTTCAATATCAAGATCGTTGGACGGTTCATCGAGCAGCAGGACGTTACCGCCTTGCAGCAGGGTCTTGGCAAGATGCAAACGGCCGCGTTCACCACCGGATAAATTGCCGACGATTTTTTGCTGGTCTCCACCCTTGAAGTTGAAGCGACCCAGATAAGCGCGTGAAGGCATTTCAAAACGTCCCACCGTCAGGATATCGGCACCATTGGTGACGTCATCAAAGACGGTCTTGGTATTGCTCAGGTTGTCGCGCGACTGGTCGACCAGTGAAATTCTGGCGGTCTGGCCCAGTGCCACTTCGCCGCTGTCAGGTTGCTCCAGCCCTTTGATCATCTTGAACAGCGTTGATTTACCGGCACCGTTTGGCCCGATGATGCCCACGATGGCGCCTGGCGGAACGGTAAAGCTGAGGTTGTCGATCAGCATGCGGTCGCCGAAAGCCTTGCTGACATTCTTGAACTCGATGACTTCATTACCAAGGCGCTCGGCGACCGGGATAAAGATTTCCTGGGTTTCGTTACGCTTCTGGTATTCGTGCTCGCTCATTTCGTTGAAACGGGCCAGACGCGCCTTGCTCTTGGCTTGCCGCGCCTTGGGGTTCTGGCGTGACCATTCCAGTTCCTTTTGCAGCGCTTTCTGGCGTGCAGATTCGGTCGATTCTTCCAGTTTCAGGCGGGTTTGCTTCTGGTCCAGCCAGGAACTGTAATTACCTTTCCAGGGAATGCCATGGCCGCGGTCAAGTTCAAGTATCCATTCAGCCGCATTGTCGAGAAAGTAGCGATCATGGGTGATGGCGACAACGGTGCCGGGGAAGCGTAGTAAAAATTGCTCCAGCCAGTCTACCGATTCGGCATCAAGATGGTTCGTCGGTTCATCAAGCAGCAGCATGTCTGGTTTTGACAGCAGCAGCTGGCATAGCGCAACACGACGCTTTTCGCCACCGGACAAGACGCCGATGATGGCATCCCAGGGCGGTAAGCGCAGCGCGTCAGCGGCCATTTCGAGTTGCAGCTGGACGTTATCACCCGAAGAGGTGGAGATGATCGCTTCGAGCCTGGCCTGTTCATTGGCGAGGGCGTCGAAGTCGGCGTCTTCCTCTGCGTAGGCGGCGTAGACCAGTTCAAGCTTGGCCTGGGCTTCAAATACTTCGCCGAGCGCAGATTCGACTGCCTGGCGCACCGTCTGTTCCGGATCGAGTTGTGGTTCTTGCGGTAAGTAGCCGATGTTCAGATTGGGCATCGGTACAGCTTCGCCCTGAATATCGGTATCGATACCTGCCATAATTTTCAGCAGCGACGATTTGCCCGAGCCATTGAGTCCCAGTACACCGATTTTGGCGCCCGGGAAAAAGGAGAGGGAAATGTCTTTCAGAATCTGACGCTTGGGCGGCACGATTTTGCCGACGCGGTTCATGGTGTAAACGTAATTAGCCATTGGTGTCGTTTTTAACAGTAAAGAGGATGCGCGTAAGGATACCTCAAGGAGCTGGCGCTATGGGCTTTGATCAGTAAATTTGTGTCAGGTGCCGGGTACCTGCATGCGCGCCTGATTTGCCCGGAATACAACGGTCAGACATCAAGATTGATGTGCATCAATTTGCTTGCTGCATCGCAGCACTACACTCAGTGATGAAATTAAACCAAGCAAATTAAGCAAAACATACCAACTTTTATAGAGGAACTCAAAATGAAAAAAATCGCATTGGCACTCTCTCTGGCCGCGATCAGCGTCGCGGCAAATCAGGCTGTTGCACAGGAAAGCCCTTGGCAGATCCGCGCACGCGTGGTCAACATCAATACAGCAAACAACTCTGATCCTGTTGCTGGCGCTGGTGCATCAGACCGCATTACGGTCAGCGACAAGACGATTCCTGAAATCGATATTTCTTATTATTTCACCCCGAACTGGTCGGCTGAATTGATCTTGACCTATCCACAAAAACATGACGTGATGCTCGACGGTCAAAAAATCGGGACATTCAAGCATTTACCGCCAACCTTGACAGCCAAGTACCACTTCATGCCTGAAGCGCAATTCAGCCCCTACCTCGGTGCTGGCGTTAACTACACACGTATTTCCAGTGTTGATTTACTCGGTGGCGCGGGCGGCCTGGAGAAAGACAGCTTTGGTTTTGCATTACAGGCCGGACTTGACTACAAACTTGATAAAAATTGGTCCCTGAATGTCGATATCAAAAAAGTTCAGATTCGCAGCGATGTCACCATTGGCGGAATAAAAGCGAGTGCGGTGCAGATTGATCCATGGTTGTTTGGTATTGGTGTAGGTTATCGCTTCTAAACCAGCGGCGACCGAGACAAAAAAGCCGGTTTTTACCGGTTTTTTTCGTTTACGAGAAAAATGTGCCGTGTTACTGAAAATCATTGCCTAAATGACCTTTTTTGTTGTTAATTATTAGGTAAATAAATATAAATTTATAAAAATAGCTAGCGTTGAGACGGAATTATCTTAATTACTTTAAATTAACGATTATATTTGCTTGTTAGTAAGCTATTATTCAGACTACTTACTTTTAGTTACATTTGGGTATTGACGACCAATGGCGGCGGTTAACGATTAG
>CANIFC010000403.1 GCA_947466695.1 Oxalobacteraceae bacterium
AAAAATTCCAGTCAGAGGTTCTTGAAGTTGGTGGTTCACGACCAGCCATTGAATCGTTCCGTGCCTTTCGAGGACGTGATCCGTCTATTGACGCCTTGCTGCGCCATAACGGTATGACCAGTTAATCAAAGAAGGGGGACATATGAAATCGCGCCTATTACGACAAGCCAGTGCTCTGTTAATGACTTGCCTGCTAGTTAATTTTGCACATGCCGAGTTGTACAAATGGGTCGGGCCGGATGGCAAGACGACCTATAGCGATATGCCCCCGCCTCCGAGCGCCAAGCTGATCGAGACCAAGCCGCTCATCAGCAGTGACACCCCCGGGTTCGTTTTACCGGGAAAGCTGGCAGCGGCGGTAACGAAAAATCCGGTCACGCTATACGTCACGTCTGCATGCAATGCGTGTAATGACGGACGCGCCCTGCTCAAGCTGCAGGGTATTCCCTTCACGGAAAAAACCGTCACGACCAACGAGGACATTGAAAAACTCAAGCAACTGAGCAATGACTCCCAATTACCGCTGCTGATTATCAACAATAGTCAATTTCGCGGGTTTAACAGCGCCGAATGGGGTAACGCTCTTACCAGTGCCGGATACCCGGCAAGTAACATACTTCCCAAGAACTACCGCTACCCAGTTGCCGTACCTGCTGTCCCGGCCCGTCCGGCTTCACCAGCGGTCAGTAAAGAAGTGAAAACTCCCGGTATTGAACAAAAGCTCAGCCCCGCTTCAGAATCAGGTATTCGCTTTTAAGAATGAGACTGTAACCATGAGCCGGATAGATTTTCACACCAACGTTGCTGACAAAATTGACTACACCTGTCGCCTGATTCGCAAGGCCTCGGCGGCCAATTGCCGCATCATCGTCCTTGACACTGATACAAGGCAATTAGACCGGCTCAATGAGGCTCTCTGGACTTTTTCAGAAACCGATTTTTTGCCACACGTGATGTTCAACGACGCCTTGATGGGACAGACACCGATTGTTCTCACTGACAAGGACGATGTTGACTTCCCGCATCTCGAGCTGCTCATTAACCTGAGCCTGCACATACCCGTGAATTTCAGTCGGTTTAGCCGCGTTATCGAGATCGTATCCCGCGAACAACAAGAGACGCTTGCTGGACGCGCTCGCTACCGCAGCTATCAACAGCAAGGCCTGACGCCTTCTCATATCATTTCAAAAACACAATGACAAATCCCGGTAATTCAAGCATTCCAGTACTCACCGAAATTATTTTTCCAGCCATGGCCGTAGCCGAGTCCAGCGACACAAACCCGACCGGTAACGTCGTGGACAGTATTGCGGTCATCGCAGACGACACGGGCAAAATCAGTGATGAACAATGGCAACGGCTAGAACAAAGCATGCACGAAAACGTCCTGCGGCAAGTGCTGGCCCGCGTCGATTTTGTTTTGGAGCATCGCGTGAGAGATAGTCTGGCGGATGTTTTGCAAACTGCCGTTGACACACTGGCCATTGAAATACGCGCCGGTCTGCGCAAAACAATGGAAGAAGTAGTTACCAGAGCGATAACACAGGAAATCTCCAAAGTGAAAGTGTCAAAATAAAATATTTTTGAGAAAATTTTTTATTTTTAAACATTTATCTATCTACTTTTTTTAAAAATAAAAAAAATAGACGATAATTTAAACACACTAAAAAGCGATTACTTTCTACAATCTATCTATTAACCTAGAGGAGATTTTGGATATGAAAGTCATCGTATTGGGCGCCGGAATGATAGGCACATCGTCGGCCTGGTTCTTAAAAAAAGCCGGATATGATGTTACCGTCATTGAACGTCAGCCAGGCGCAGCGCAAGAAACCAGCTTTGCCAATGGCGGCCAGATTTCCGTATCTCACGCCGAACCATGGTCAAATCCATCGGCTCCCATGAAAGTGCTGAAATGGCTGGGAAAAGATGATGCTCCCTTGCTGTTTCGTCCTCGTGCCGAACTCCTCCAATGGATGTGGGGCCTGAGCTTTTTGCGCGAATGCACGCAAACCCGTACTGATGAAAACATCCGCCAGATTGTCAATATCTCCGAGTACAGCCGCCTGACACTGCAATCAGTACGCGCCGAAACCGGAATCGACTACGATTGCCTGACCAAAGGTATCCTGCACTTTTACACCGATCAAAAAGAATTTGACCTGTCACTGCATTCTGCAAAGTTGATGCGTGACCTGGGTTGTCCGCGTAACTCTATTGGCGCAGATGAAGTGATCAAAATTGAGCCAGCCCTGGCAGGGATGCGCAGTAAAATCGTCGGCGGCGATTTCACTGAGACAGATGAATCAGGCGATATCTATAAATTCACCACTGGCCTGGCAAAAAAATCTGCTGACGCCGGAGTCGATTTCCAATTCAACACAACAGTCACACGCTTACTCACTGAAGGCAGTGGTAGTGCGGCCAAAATTGTCGGCGTTGAAGTCATCGATGGCGAAGGTCGTCACAAGGTGCTGCGCGCCGATATGTTTGTCGTGGCAATGGGCAGCTTCTCGCAGCCCTTGCTGAAACCGTTAGGCGTGAGCCTGATGATCTATCCAGGCAAGGGCTACTCAGCGACCTATCCGGTCATCAATCCTGATCTGACACCGTCTGTGTCGCTGACCGACGATGGCTATAAACTGGTAGTGTCGCGTCTGGGTGACCGCATGCGTGTGGCAGGAACCTGCGAAATTAACGGCTACTCGCGAGAACTCAATACCGCGCGCTGTGAGGCCATTACCCGCCGTTCCAAGGAACTGTTCCCTGGCGCCTGTGATTACGACGTCCCGACCTACTGGAGCGGCCTCAGACCCCTGACACCGTCAAACGTGCCCTACATCGGTAAAACCAAGTACAGCAATCTCTATCTCAACACCGGCCACGGTACCCTGGGCTGGACGATGGGAGCAGGATCAGGACGCGCAATTGCCGAAATCGTTTCTGGCCGCATGCCTGAAGTTGATTTTAAATTTACCGGAATTGCTCCAACTCGTCCTGGCGCGACGCTGCAACCGGCATAAAATACTGGCGCAGGGAGCGAAATAATTTCCCCCTGTACCAGCGCTGCAGGCAAACCATTCTCACTTTACAAGAGAGCCCGGTATTGCCTTTCGCAGATAGCTCAAGCTGATTCGGCTCTTACTCCGGGGCCAGTTCAGTCAGCGGTACGCACCGATACTTCCACGGCCTTTTCATCAAAGCTGATGTTCGTGGCAAACTTGGACTGCTTCATCGGGAACCGCGAGTGGAAATGACGCACGTTTCCCGATCCTGAAATTACCCTGCGGACAAATTGGTAGTAGGCATCCATATCAACCACGTGGATAACCAGAAAATAATCGTATTCACCAGAAACGAAGTAACA
>CANIFC010000404.1 GCA_947466695.1 Oxalobacteraceae bacterium
ATAGCCATAAAGGCAGAACAATTTTTGATGAGTTTGAAATTACACTGGAAAGATACTGAAAAAAATGAAATTACCTGGAATAAACTAACTAGGTAGTTTTACTACTAAGCAGCAATAAAAGAGTTTATCGAAACAAAATCTCTCTCATTGCATTACGCTCGGAAGGTCGTTGACACATCTGTTTGACATACCTGGGTTACACGATCCAGGCGCCATCGCAATAGACCGCTTCGTCATCGAGAAAAACCGCATGGGTCACGGCAAAGACATCAACGTGATGTTTGCCATCGCCACGTTTAAAATTAGGTTTTCCGTAAATACCATGCTTGGAACCGAGAGATAAATGAATCCCGCACATACGCTCAAACGTACCTATATCACTGACGGTCCGGTCCCGCGTAAACGCGCGGTTCATGCCAAAACCCAACTCGCGCAGCCAGACTACGCCACCCTCATCGGCACGAATATTGGCAAGAACCTGGTCGAACTCGGGGGTGGAATCGATCGCATCGATAACCTGTCCGCGGCTGATCACCAGCGTGATGGGTCTGGCGGGCTGATTGACGCTAAATGAGGTATCACCAAAGACAAAAATACGGACCCGGCCATTGACCGCTTCCAAATCTCTCGACTCTGTGAATACCTCGCCAATAGGAAACTGGCCACCGATGTTTTTCATCTCGCGATAATCGCCGACATTGAGCTTGGCCGATTCGAATGAGGTACCAAAAATGAGTTGCTCGCCACCGCTATCGACCATGCCATGACTGGCCTGATCGATGCGGCTCTTGAGCGCATTACCCACGCCGCGGTAGTAAGACGGATCGTAGGCGAGCGAATCGATATAGTAAAGCGCCTGCACGCCAGGCATACGCGCCAGATGCGGGTGCTCGATAACCTTGAGTTCACGTTTAAAGAGTTCAACCCGGATTCTGAAAGCATCCATGCGGAAATTGGTTGACTGTATCAAGACCACCAGATCAGCCGCAACCAAGGGCGCCAGTATGGCCAACACCGCTTCGGGTGTGCTGGCACTAAAATCAATGAAGCGCGCAAGTGGCAGTGCGCTCCGGTAAGCCGCTGTCAGCGCCAGCGCCAACTCGCAATGGGTGTCAAATACCACAACGGCCGCGTGCGTCTCATCATGATTAAAAGCGAGCGCGAGGATATCTCGCAGATGTTGCGCGCCGGTTTCAACCGCCGCCAGGAGTTCTGGCACTAGAGTCATAGTGGGAGCAATAGTGGGGTCAATGGTAATAACTGGAGCTACAGGGATAGTGCTACTTGCGGATTCTTGAGTCGTGTAAGCCATGTTAATTCTGTCTGATGAGGTGAGAAAACTCTGCACTGGCAGAGCGTTGCCTTGATAAGTGAGGCGGACAATGAGGGACTGCTATTTTTCTATCGCTGGCAATCACGCCTTGATCTGAATAAATCACCGTTGATAGCGACTTTTCTTCAAGGCTTTTCAAGGCAACAGTTTAACTAATTTATAAAAAAGCGTTGAGAGGCTATCCGGCACAAAGCAATGAAGCGCTGCGATTGGCGCTGCACTGCTTGCATTGAGATAAGGGCCATACCGCAGCCATACCGTAGCCTTACTGCAGCCATACCGTAGCCTTACTGCAGCCATACCGTAGCCTTACTGCAGCCATACCGTAGCCTTACTGCAGCCGTACCGTAGCCTTACTGCAGCCATACCGCAGCCTTACTGCAGCCGTACCGCATCAGCAGAATTTTTTTCGTTAACCCGCAGCAAAATCAACAGGTACGTCATGCAGTGCATCTGATTCAATGATTGTCGTTCCAGCTGATCCGGCCAAAGCAGCACGCAGCATGGCGTTAGCCACCAGCGCAGTAGATACCGGACGCAAGCGTAGTGGAATCAATGGTCCGAGTAAACGGGTGAAAAAAATTGCAGCTTGTTCGCCATAGCGATTTTCTGGTCGCTTGCCACCGTCGAGCAGCGACGGCCGGACAATGGTCAGTGAAGTAAAATTGAGCGCAGCAAGATCGCGCTCGGTCTGCCCCTTGACACGCAGATAAAACGATCCGCCATCGATCTTTGCCCCGAGCGAAGAATTCAGTACAAAGCATGGCATACCGGCAGAACGCAATAACTGCGCTGCAGCAAGAACAAAGTCATGATCGACCTTGTAAAACGCCTCTTGCGATCCAGCCTGGGCAATCGTACTGCCAAGGGCGCAAACTGCCGCATCTACATGCCACCAACTCGCTTGCGTGGGCAAACTTTGAAAGTCGACGAGAGGGTTTTCCAGCTTTGAATGCTCCGGCAGAGGCCGGCGTGTAGGAGCAATGATCCGTTTGATGCGCTCGTTGGCAAGCGCTTGCTGCAGCAACTGCTTGCCAACCAGACCCGTCGCTCCGAGTATAAGTAAAGTTGTCATCGTTTTTTTATCTGAAGGAATGCTGCATTGAGAAATAAGAATGACGCTCAGTAAAACAGTAATCCGCGGTAAACACAATGCACCTACCTCTGGCTACGATATTTTTTAGCATGGTAGAGACGGTACCGAGGGCACGGATGGACACGAGAAGGGGATATCACCGATGCTCCATAGAGAAATTATCTGAATCTCAGCCTACCAGTCCCAGGAAAAACAGAGCCAGCGTGCGCGACAGCTTGTTACTTGAGACCGCCCACTTTGGTTCAAGGTAGGTCGATAAGCGGATGGACACAAAAAAATACAGCGCCAGCAGATAAAAAAATCACTCTTTTTAGTCTGAAAAAGATCCTCAATAAAAAATACATTTCAGTGCAGGTTTTCACGTCAGTCACAATTTTTTACCAGCCGGGCACATCTGAAAAAAGCAGTGACCATCCGCCAAGATGAGCACCGCTTCATATCATCCTACAAATCCAGGTCATCCTCTTGCGATCCCCGCCTGACGTAAAAATAGGAAATCAGGCACGTCCTCCGTAAAACGCAATCAGGCGAGCGTCTGTAAAACTTTTGTCAACTTTCCAAATAACTCGTCGATGTGTTTTTTCTCGATAACAAGAGGTGGCGACAAGGCAATAATGTCGCCCGTCGTACGAATCAGCAAGCCATCAGAAAAAGCTTGTTTAAATGCGTTAAAGGCACGTGCGCCAGGCTTGCCGGCGATACTTTCAAGTTCGATTCCGGCAATCATCCCGATGCTGCGTAAATCAATCACATGTGGCAAACCCTTGAGTGAATGGATGGCATCCTCCCAATAGCCCTGAATACCCCTGGCATGCTCTAGGATTTTCTGCTCTTCAAACACTTCCAGTGTTGCCAGTGCGGCGGCGCAGGCTAAAGGATGGCCGGAATACGTATAGCCATGAAATAATTCAATTCCACCAGGACC
>CANIFC010000405.1 GCA_947466695.1 Oxalobacteraceae bacterium
CGGATGTTGAACACGGAGTGGTTCAGTCTCAAAGACATCCAATGCTGCAAAGCCAGGACGCCCGGCAGTTAAGGCCTTCTCCAGTGCTCCAGATTCGACTAGCGCAGCGCGACTGGTATTAACAAACAAGGCATCAGGTTTCATCAAATCGAGATCGGCCTCAGTGATAATTGCACGCGTGGATCCATTTAACCGAAGATGAACGGAAATAACGTCGCTATCAACAAAAAAAGATTTTTTTGATAATGCAACTTGATGGCCATCCAATTTTGCCTGATCACAACTGGCTCCGCTTCCCCATATAATCACGTGCATACCAAATGCTTTTCCATATCCGGCGACGATTTTGCCTATGTTGCCATAGCCCCAGATACCGAGAGTACGGCCTTTTAACACCCGCCCCAAGATATTACGTTCCGGATGCAAAGAAACAGTCTGCCATAGTCCTTCTTTCATATTAGTGGCATATGGCGTCGTTTGACGTGATGCTGCCAGAATTAATGCCCATGTCAGCTCAGCTGGTGCGGTCGGGTCGCAGAATCCTTCCGAAACAATAATGCCCATTTCGTGAGCTGCAAGAAGATCAATATGGCTTGTTACATTCCCTATTTGTAAAATAAGTTTTAAATTTGGTAATTTATGTAACAGAGCTTTTGAAAGAACCGTACGTTCATTTATGAGTACGAGAACGTCGAAACGCGCCAGGCGTATCGCTAATTGTCCAAGACCTGTCGCACTGCTAGTAAAAATTTTTACCTCATGTTCCCTAAGTAATTCAAAACATGGCAGCTTGGACACTACATTTTGGTAATCATCGAGTATGGCGATTTTCATGAATTGATCCTTTTATTTCAAATAACAGACATATGGTTATGATTACTTTCATAAACGGTAATTATTTAACAATAAAATTGATGCAAAATGTATTGGAAATAATTGGCCGGTGTAGAATAATAAGGATAGTTTTGTGTTTTTCGAACATGCGTCAACACGTAACGCTTGAATCAGGCGACAGACATATATGCCGTTGCCTGATTATCCGATAGAAGCGGCCTTATTCGTTTGTCGTAGTCATTGATAATATTGCACATGTAATGGCTGAGACAGGGAATTTTTCCTTGAATTTAAACGTGTCAATAGATCAAATCGCCTGACCTTGATCAGGCTGGACCGCTACACCTCATTTTTTATTTAATGCATTGGAGAAGTTATCGTGAATCAACCTATTATGAAAGGCGTAGCTGCAATTAATGCACCGGGCTACGTCAAGCAACAGAAACTCATCAATTGGGTCGCCGAAATGGCGGCACTGACAAAACCGGATAATGTCTATTGGTGTGATGGTTCTCACGAAGAATATGACCGTTTATGCGCTCAGATGGTTGCTTCGGGTACTATGAAAAAGCTAAATGAGATAAAACGTCCGAACAGTTATCTGGCTTGCTCTGATCCATCAGATGTTGCACGGGTAGAAGACCGGACATATATCTGTTCTGAAAACAAAGAGGATGCCGGGCCGACTAACAACTGGATGGCTCCAGACGAAATGCGCGCCACCATCAATCCTTTGTTTGATGGCTGCATGGCTGGTCGCACCATGTATGTCGTGCCCTTCTCTATGGGTCCTCTGGGCTCGCCCATAGCCCATATTGGTGTCGAGCTGTCTGATTCGCCTTACGTCGCCGTCAACATGCGTACCATGACGCGTATGGGCAAGGCTGTTTATGATGTGCTTGGTACTGACGGCTATTTTGTTCCTTGCATGCATACAGTCGGAGCACCGTTGTCTGCCAATCAGCCCGACGTCGCCTGGCCATGTAATGCGACGAAATATATTGTGCATTATCCTGAAACCCGCGAAATTTGGTCCTACGGTTCCGGTTATGGTGGTAATGCCCTGTTAGGCAAAAAATGCTTCGCATTACGTATTGCCTCCACCATGGGACGTGACCAGGGTTGGCTGGCAGAACACATGCTTATCCTTGGAGTTGAATCACCAGAAGGTAAAAAGCATTACATCGCGGCAGCTTTTCCTTCTGCATGTGGTAAAACCAATTTTTCGATGTTGATTCCCCCCGCCAGTTTTGATGGTTGGAAGGTTACGACCATTGGTGACGATATTGCCTGGATCAAACCAGGTGCAGACGGGCGTTTGTATGCCATTAATCCCGAGGCAGGATATTTCGGTGTCGCCCCCGGAACGAATGAGAAAACCAATTTTAACTGTATGGCCTCGGTGCGCAGCGACACGATCTTTACTAACGTTGCTCTCACCGATGATGGCGATGTCTGGTGGGAAGGCATGAGTAACAATGTTCCTGAACACCTGATTGACTGGCAGGGGCAGGATTGGACCTCTGCAATTGGAAAAGAAACAGGACGCAAGGCGGCACATCCAAATTCGCGCTTTACCGTTGCGGCGACCCAAAATCCCGTGCTTGATACGGCGTGGGATGATCCTGCCGGGGTGCCAATTTCAGCCTTTATTTTCGGTGGACGCCGTTCCACGACAGTTCCACTCGTCACAGAGGCGCGCAACTGGATAGAAGGGGTTTATATGGCCGCTACCATGGGTTCAGAGACTACGGCGGCAGCTGTTGGCCAGCAAGGTATTGTCCGTCGCGATCCTTTCGCCATGCTGCCCTTTACTGGTTACAATGTCAGCGACTATTTCCAGCATTGGCTGGATATGGGGGTAAAAATTGAAGCCAGTGGTGCAGTACAACCAAGTATTTATTGCGTTAACTGGTTCCGCACCGATGCCAATGGTCAATTTGTCTGGCCTGGTTTTGGCGATAACATGCGCGTACTAAAGTGGATGCTGGAACGTATAGAGGGAACGGGCAATGGAATCGAAAATATTTTTGGTATCACCCCTGAATTTGGCGATCTGACCTGGGATGGCTTGGAATTTAGCCAGGAGCAATTCGATACCATTACATCGATTGATCAGGCAGCATGGGAGGCGGAGTTAACACTTCATGCCGAACTATTTGAAAAGCTGGAATACCATTTGCCTGCTGAACTGGAAGAGACCAGGCTTGCGTTAGGAAGACGGTTGGCTTTGTAAATTATCTTGATTAAAAAAATGCTTAACCTGCAACGTCAGATGGTTAAGTACTTTTTTTAAAATATTTTCAAAATATCTACATTTAATGTAATAATTTTTATTTATTTTAAACGTTTCAGGAAAAAATTTCACAAAAGTGGTTCTGCCTGGGATTAAAAAATCTGCTGCTACAAAGCGCGATAAGATCAAGTGATGAACGGACGTTTTTCCTGGTGACGAAGAACATTGCATTTAAAGTTGAATTATCGGCTGCGAAGAACAAGATCAATTA
>CANIFC010000406.1 GCA_947466695.1 Oxalobacteraceae bacterium
ATGCTGGCGGCTTTCAATCTCGTCAACTGCATTGCCTTCGTGCCGATGCCGCCATCAACGGTCAAGAAACGCGCCCGTTCGTAAACTACGGTCGATGGTGATCGCTGGGGTTTGTGGATCGCTTACCACCCAGCCCCTGACGTCGTCTTCAATCCATGCAGACGAAGTTGAATAACATCGCTCCGGCGTGCTTCCGGCCATGTGTCGCTGGCCCCGCCGCAAGGCGGGGGCCGGCCGCCAACCGGCCGGCCGACATGGTCCGGCCACAACCGTCAAGGCGGGACAATAACGTCAGAAATCGTACTATCACTATAGTTCCCGGCGCTTGCCGAAAGGAGGCCGGCTAGATGATTATCAGCATAGTTGTCGCGTCACCTGATTGAGCAAAAACCTATCGAGGGCGAGCAAATGAGGGAACGTGAACACTTATGCAGTGGAAAGAAAAGAAGCGCTTTTACGGCAGATGATGCCGCCAACGAATAAGCCTGTGTCGCAGATTGCACGTGAGAATGGCATCAGCAAACAGACACTTTATACTTGGCGCCGTGAACTAAAAAATCAGGGAGTTGCGGTGCCGGGTAACGGAAAAAAAGCTGAGGATTGGACCTCGGAAGACAAGTTTGCGGTGGTGCTGGAAACAGCCTCCCTGAACGCGGCGGAGTTGGCCGAGTATTGCCGGCGCAGGGGCGTGTTTGCCGAACAGATTGCGGCTTGGCGAGGTATCTGCAGCTCGGCCAACGCGAACGCGACGCAAAAGGCACGCGGCGTGCGCGAGCAATCGAAGGAGGACAAGAAGCGCATCCGGGAGCTGGAGAAGGATCTGAATCGGAAGGAGAAAGCGTTGGCTGAAGCCGCTGCGCTATTAATCCTGAGAAAAAAGGTCCGGGCGATCTGGGGCAGCAACGAGGAAGACTGATCAACATCCCAGATCGCCTGGCCTGTGTGATGTTGATTCGCGAAGCCGAGCAGGCCGGCTGTCGGCTCAGCCCGGCATGTGCCGAACTGGGACTCAGTTTGCGCACTTTCCAGCGCTGGGTGCAGGAAGGTGACGACGCGATCGTTGCCGACAGCCGCACCACGAACGAACGCTTGGCGCCGCCGAACAAGCTCAGCGTCGACGAGCGTGAAGCGGTACTGGCGGTGGCTAACAGCGAGGAATTCGCCAGCCTGCCACCGAGCCAGATCGTCCCGACGCTGCTGGACCGAGGCGTGTATCTGGCCTCGGAATCGACCATGTATCGGATCTTGAACCAGGAGGCCCAGCAGCATCACCGGGGACGCGCCAAGAAGCCCTCAAGCCGTGTGGCGACAACCCATTGCGCCACGGGACCGAACCAGGTGTGGTGCTGGGATATTACCTGGTTGCCCGCTGCCGTGAAAGGAACGTATTAGGCCCAGTGGGAGCGAAGCTGTAATTTGGCGACATCTGGGCCGTTCTGGGAAGCAAAACCTTTCACGCAATGGTGAACAATGGCTGATGTCGAGTCCGCATTACAGCCTTTGGGTTGGCCCAGCAGGAAGGCAAAGTGAACTTCCTGAGTCGATATGCATCTGTCCGTCAAACGATCGTCTGACGGCCTTGCCAATAGGTGTCCGTCAATTTGCTCGCCTGACGGCGAGCCGGACAATATAATTTCCGGACGAGTTGTCGGACACGGGGCAGGCAATCAATGGCATTGATCGGGTATGCGCGAGTATCCACGGCGGAACAGGACACAGCCCTGCAGACAGATGCGCTCGGCAAGGCCGGCTGCGAGCGGATATTCACTGACACCATGTCCGGCGCGACGGCAGAGCGCCCCGGCCTGTCATCGGCCATGGGTTTTATGCGCGATGGCGACGTGTTGGTGGTCTGGCGACTGGACCGGCTTGGGCGCTCCCTGCCGCACCTGATCGAGATCATCGCCGGGCTCGATGCCAGTGGCATCGGATTGCGCTCGCTGGCCGAAGCCATCGACACCACAACGCCGGGCGGACGCCTCATCTTTCACGTCTTCGGCGCGCTCGGCCAGTTCGAACGCGATCTCATCCGGGAGCGCACCAAAGCAGGATTGACCGCAGCAGCCGCACGTGGCCGCAAAGGCGGGAGAAAACCCGTCGTCACCGCCGATAAATTACAAAAGGCGAGAACTCTGTTGGAACAGGGGCTCAATGTGCGTGAGGTGGCAACGCGGCTCAAGATCGGGAAGACCGCGTTCTACGACGCTTTGCGCGGGACGGGGCAAGCACCCCTGCAACGCGCCCAAAGCCACGGCACAGCCGAGGTGAGGCGGTAGCGCCGGGCGTAGCCCATGCTCAGTGTGCGACATCGCTCTCAAGCAGCAGTCGGACATAGCGCGTGTAAGGTATTCCTTTGGCTTTTGCCTTGGCCTTCAAAGCGTCGAGCAGATTTTGAGGAAGGCGCATGTGCATCGCCGCAGATTTCGGCGCGAACTCAAAGTTCATCGGCTTGAAACCAGACAGGTCGTACTGAGAAAGATCTGCGGTATCAACGAATCGCTCGGCATCCGCATCGCTCACAAGCGATGGCATGGGTTTAGCTTTGGTTTTCATAGTGATCAATCTCCTTTTGGTGCATGTAACGCGAACTGATGGGGCGAAGCATCGCATTTCCATCAACCTTGCGCAAAATGAAGACCAGAAAGACGTAGCGCCCTGCCTTCGTCTTCCCGATAGCCCTCATGCGCGGTTCATCCGGGTGAGGGTCTTTCATGACGGCAGGCGTTCCCAGCAAAACCTGTTCAATTTCCTCACGGGATACGCCGTGTTTGCCGCACTTCGGCCAGTTACCGTCATCCCAATCGAAGCCTGTTATTTTCATCTTAAAATTATACACGTTTGTCTATACAAAACAGGCTATCTTCTACAACAGTATTGATGGCACCCCAAGTGCGACCTGGTGGACTTGTTGGTCAAGTGTCGACGTGGCGGGGCCGCGTCTTCTCAACCTGCACCAAGTCGCCTTTGATCTCGTCACTGATTAGCCTTGCTGGCTTCGGTCACTGCGTCTGCGCTGCAAGCCAACCGTGGCAGTGCGCTCATCCGAAAAGGGAACGGTTTGGGGTCGCTGGCGTAATAGCCGTGCAGCCACTAAGCCAGCGGTTTGCTTGGCGCAGGGATGGGGCAAGAGCCATGACAAAGCTAAATGTCGCTTATTGCAGCTTCGCTCCCAATGGGCCTATTTGGAAGGTAAATATGTGCGCAATTTCAGTAAATCCTGACAAAGTCTTAATAAAGACTGTATTATGTCTTAATCGAAAAAAGGAGAATCATCATGCGGCTTTCTGACCAAGTCAAACCGATCAGCTATCTCAAAGACAACACGGCACGGGTCATCA
>CANIFC010000407.1 GCA_947466695.1 Oxalobacteraceae bacterium
CACCGCTTGTCACAACGCTTATCATCAAGAGCGCAGAACCGCCGGAAGGCGTCGGTGAGCCGGGTACCCCGCCTGTGGCGCCAGCGGTGGCGAACGCAGTTTTCACCCTGACCGGCAAGCGTCTGCGTAGCTTACCCTTACGCTTGACGTGATGACGGGTAATCCCGGTTGTCTTGGTTGCTGATTAGTTGCTGATGGCCGTCACTCCTTGACTTCTTGTCGGTTGCGCATAATATTATTTCTATTTTGATAATGCGCAGCCGTGCGGGCAAGACGATACCGAGTGCTTCATCAGTGCGCCAAAGAATGTGCCAAAGAGGGTGACCTGCCATCGACAGGTCAATGGCTCGCCCGGCAATGCGTGACGCAAACCTCCTTGTTGGCGCATGACTGGTGAAATAAATCCATGTGCTCCGGTAAATTCCTTGTTTTTTTAGAAGGATTTTCCGGTCATTTATCTCTTTTTTTCTGATTTAAAATACATTTTTTGATCATTTGAAAATATATCTGGTGTAGAGTATCGCTTGATAAAAGACGCTTAGTTATCGACGTTGCCACCTTTGGCATGATTGGGGCGCTCGGTTGTGCTGCATGTTTCTTATCTCGGTTTGCATCTCGCACCAGAATTTCTGGATAATACTTTTTTGATTCCGGTTGAAACGCCGGGGGATTTATTTTATTTTTATGAACAAACAAAATCACCGTCTCGCTTTGACTCACCCGATTACCCTTAGTCCTGCGCTCCGCTCGGTACGTAGTTTTGCTTCCCGTGGCTTTACCTTGATTGAAATCATGGTTGTCGTTGTGATCATGGGTATTCTGGCAGCTTTAGTGGTACCTAAATTGATGGGGCGAACGGACGATGCGCGCATCGTTGCGGCAAAACAGGATATTTCTACAATGATGGGCGCATTGAAGCTCTATAAGCTCGACAACATGCACTACCCAAGCACAGAACAGGGTTTGCAGGCGCTGATCGTCAAGCCTAGCTCCGGCCCGTCCGCTAACGGATGGAAGACCGGCGGCTACATTGACAAGCTGCCCAAGGATCCATGGGGTAATCCTTACCAGTTCATGTCGCCTGGAATCAAGGGGGAAATAGAAATTTTTTCACTCGGCTCTGACGGACAGCCCGGTGGCACCGGTAACGACGCAGATATTGGCTCGTGGGACTTATAGCTTTTAATGAACTGCAAGCGCAGCGGGTGAGCAAGACCGCGAAACGTCGGTATCAACAGGGTTTCACGCTGCTTGAGCTGCTTGTGGTGCTCGTGATTGTCGGCATCATGCTCGGTGCCGTGTCTTTCGGCACGATGCAAAGTAGCCGGCAGCGCCTGCAAACCGATGCCCAGCGAATTGCCTTATTGCTGCAGATGGCGCGTGAAGAGGCGATCGTGCGCAACCGGCCAATCGCCTTTGAGGCAAATCAAAATGGGTATCGGTTCCTGGTGCGTAACGAGAACCAATGGAGCTTGGTCAACGATCTTGACATGCTGCGCGAACGCGAATTCTTGTTGTCGCCGGTCAAGCTTGCCATGACTCCCGCCAGCCGTTCCGACACCGATGAATTGCGCATCATCTTTGGCCGGGAGCCAGTGGATAAACCGTTTTTGCTGGAACTGACCGTTGGCGAGGATCATGTACTGATTCGTGCCGATGGCATCGGACACTTTTTGGTTGAATGATCAGACGATGAATTGTATGCCTTCCTCCCCATTAAGAAAATTAAGAAAATTGAGAAAATTTTCTGCGCAGGGTTTCACTTTGCTCGAAGTTCTGGTGGCATTGGTGATTGTCGGTACTGCGCTGAGCGCAAGCTTGCGCGCTGTGGGTAGCCTGACGCAAAATAGCGGTGATTTACGGGCTGCCATGATGGCAAGCTGGTCGGCAGAGAATCGCTTGTCACAAATCCGGCTGGGGCACGAGTGGCCGGCGTTCGGCGAGCGCAGTTTTGCCTGCCCGCAAGGAGAATTGAACCTGACGTGTGAAGAGCACGTACTGGCGACGCCAAACCCCTTGTTCAGGCGAGTGGAAGTGCTCGTGTTTGAGGCCGAGCATCCAGACCGGCGACTCGTCAAGCTTACTCAGGTGGTACCCAATGCGCTGTAAAACATCGCGCACTTCATCCGGTTTCACCCTCGTCGAACTTCTGGTCGCCATTTCGATTCTTGCCATTATTGCCGTATTAGGCTGGCGCGGTCTCGATAGCATCGTCAGGGCGCGCATGAGCCTGACCACCGAGCTTGAGCAAACCAGGGGTACCCAGATCAGTTTCGCCCAGCTGGAAAATGATAGCGCCCATCTGGCTGGCGTCAGCCTTCTGCCAGGCAAGGAAAGCTTGCGCGCCTCGCAGCAAAATCTGTTCATGATACGTACCGTCTATGAAGAGAACCAGCCCAGCCGTTTACAAGTGGTGGCGTACCGGGTTCTTGATGGCGTGTTGAGCCGGCGTGAGTCGATCGCGACCCGCGACCTGAAAGATCTCGCGGCCCAGTGGCAAAGCGCCATCGCGGGTACCGACACCATGCCGGTCGTTACGCTCCAGTCCGATGTGGTGTCGCTTGATATGCGCACCTGGAACAATGATGAAAATACCTGGCGCGTGGCCGGTAGTGATATCGCCCCGGAAGTCTCTGGTGGGATGGTGAGCGCCAAGGCGATTCCATTAAAAACAGGATTGGAAGTGTCGCTGCAGTTGCGCGGACGTGAACATCCGCTGCTCAAGGTGTTTCTGTTAGGTGCCGCGTGAAGAGAAAAAACAGTCACTATTCACAGAATGTTCAACAGCACGGAAAGCAGCGCGGCGTTGCGGTCGTGACAGCGCTTTTATTGACAACGCTGGCAATTACCATCGTTGCCAGCCTGTTCTGGCAGCAACAGGTTCAGGTGCGCTCAATCGAAAACCAGCGTTTTCAACTGCAAAAAAAATGGGTCTTGAGAGGTGCATTGGACTGGGCCAGGTTGATTTTACGCGAAGACGAGCGCAATTCGCCAGGCCTGGATCATCTGGGTGAGCCCTGGGCGGTTATGTTGCGCGATACCCAACTGGATCAATATGTGGAAAATGGCCAAGGCGATACCGATAGCAGCGAGGCGAGTTTGTCCGGTCAAATCACCGATGCCCAATCGCGCTTTAACCTCAATAATCTGGCATTGAATGGCCTGGTTGACGCGCGTGAAGTAGCGGTGTTTTCTCGTCTGCTCAACAACTTGCGGATGGATTCCATGTTGTCACAAGGCGTGGCAACGATGATCGCGTCCACGCAGCAGAAAGTGATTGTCCAGTCCGGACCTGCCGGTACAACACCAGGCGACACTGGAAATGGCGCC
>CANIFC010000408.1 GCA_947466695.1 Oxalobacteraceae bacterium
AACATGTCGGCCTTGTTGGCAAGGGGTTTGTGCGGAAATTTAAGTACACACGTTATCTTGTTCTTGGAGTCAAAGGCCGAACTGGTCTAGGTGGAGAAATTGGCTTACCCCTTCCCTTACCTACTGTTTGAGTCTCGCCTGATTCAATCGTGAAATTTGCAGCTGAGTCTTTACCGAGGACACTCACCAGATACGGCATGACCTCTCTCAAGGTCGCTTCCAGAGTCCATGGTGGATTTAAAATAAACATACCGCTGCTATGCAGACCAAATCCATCAGGTGTAACTCCGCTAATAGTAAGCGCTACATTGAGCCAGCCGTTGGCAGGAATGCGCTTTAACCTTTCAGGCAACTGACGAGAGTCAATTCTCTGCAAAACAGGGTACCAGACAGCATATGTCCCGGTAGGAAAACGGATCAAGGCATCTTGTAGCGTTTCTTTCACGCGCCGATAGTCATCTTTCACTTCGTACGGAGGATCTATCAACACCAGACCACGGCGGGAAGGTGGTGGTAGTAGTGCTTTTAGTCCTTCGAAACCATCTCCCGCAGCAATGATTATCCGCTTGCCACGCGTTGTCGACCGATGACCCTGCGCTGCAGAATGGGCGTCTAGCTTTCTGAAATTTTCACTTAGTATCTTGATTTCACTAGGATGCAGCTCAAACAGACGCAGACGATCCTGCTCGCGCATGATTTTTTCTGCACAATAAGGAGAGCCCGGGTAGTAACGCATTTTACCGCTAGGATTTAACTCTTTGATCAGTGCCACATATTCGGCCAACGCTGGTGGCAAGTCTTTCCGGTCCCATAAAGGAGCGATTCCGGTTTCATATTCTGCATTTTTGCTGGCATACCCGGCATCAAGCGAATCCAAACCTGCACCTGCATGCGTATCGACGTATGTGTAGGCCGTATCTTTTTGCCCCATGTAATTGAGCAACTGGATCGTAATGAAATGTTTAAGGACGTCGGCGTGATTGCCAGCGTGAAAGCCGTGGCGGTAGCTAAGCATAATGAGGGGAAGTTCCTATGAAAAAGAGCTGTTTTGCTTCCCGTATTATTTACGAACGAAGAAAAACCTAAAAAAGAGAGAGCGATTTTACTCTCTTTATACTTAGTTGACGCGCTTTCCGAAGATGATCAGATCACGCTCGATTCCATCGAGTGTTGCGACACGCGGCATATTTGCCCAAATTTCAAAATCAAAAGAAGCAAATAAGTTAAGACTAGGGGTATTGTGACCGAAAATAAATCCGAGCAAGGTATGTACACTCACTTGAGGGGCAAACAAGATTGCTTCTTGCAAAAAATACCGCCCCAAGCCTTTTCCTCTTGCCTTTTCGTGCAAATAAACTGACAACTCTGCAGTACCTGAATAGGCTGGTCGTCCATAAAAATTGGAGAATGATAACCATCCAGAAATCTCACCCTGCTCCTCGACTACCCACAGCGGTCGTTTCTCTGGGGCATGATCGTAAAACCAGGATAAACGGGATTCTACCGATACAGGCTCCGTATCAGCAGTAACCTTTCTACTGGCGATGGTTGAGTTGTAAATGGAAACGATAGCAGGCAAGTCGTCTAAAGTAGCCAGCCGGTGCGAAAATTGAAATTTTGTCATAGTTACAATGTATGAGTGGCACGGGATGATCGGATTGCAGCTCCGAGCAATTCTTCCACGCGTAATTTTATTCGGGCACCGCTCTCGTCATCGGGAAAGTGCACTCCGATGCCTTGCGATTTATTATTTCCCGCGCCCCCTGGCGTAATCCAGCAAACCCTTCCTGCAATTGGATATTTACTAGGGTCATCAAGCAGCGTAAGTATGAGATAAATCTCTTCACCAAGGCGGTATGCCTTATTGGTTGGAACAAAGATACCGCCATTTTTTAAAAATGGCATATATGCTGAGTATAAAGCGGCTTTTTCACGGATAGCCAAAGAGAGAACCGATGGACGGGCCGGAGCAGGTATTGTCAACGCAACATTAGCCGGCGAACTCAGATCAGCAGATAAATCAGGCATAAGATGCTTTCAACGAAAAAGTACAGAATAATCCAACACCATGTCTTCGAGGAAGAGTTTTGCAGAAAGGGGATGACTGGCAATTACTTGCCTATCACCGGTGTTCTTGATGGCTTTCAAAAGAGCATCCGGCCTCACTCTGGTTGCCAGTAAGGCGATTTCTTTTTTGTGACCTGGATAATATCTGATTCTACCACTTTGCCTAAATGAAAAGATGTCATACAACCACCGCTGCAGCCATGAAACTGTTACGGAAATCTCCATTTTCTGCATTTTTTCTGCAATTTTTAAGCTCGATTCAACACCTGGATTGCTTAACTGCCGCAAAAAGTCTTCCAAATCACTGCGCCCCTCTGACTGGGACATCTGAAGAGCCGACAAAGGTGAACCACCTTGCTGGGCCAACCAGACATCTGGCTCATTGACCCGCTGTGTTTTTAACCAGCTAAGCGCCTGTTCTTTCGATGGCATTCCCATGGAAAATTTATGACAACGCGATAAGATGGTTGGTAAAAGTTTATCTACGCTATGTGAGACCAAAATGAAAACAGTATGAGCATTAGGCTCTTCCAGCGACTTAAGCAACGCATTTGCTGCTGGAACATTTAACGCTTCGGCTGGATAAAGTACGATCACTCTCCTCCCTTGCCTATGCGTCGAAATATTCATAAAATCAGACAGGGCACGAATCTGGTTAATGACAATTTCTTTTGAAGGGGCTTTAGTGGCTTTCGCGCTTTTCTTTTCAGTCTCAGCAGATTCAACCTCTCCTGCCATCGCCTCTTCTTCGAGCAACTCGGGCCTGATCCGTCGGTAATCGGGATGGCTATATTGACTAACCCAGCCACACGAAACACAATTTCCGCAGGCGTGACCGTCTTTCGCCGGGGTTTCACAAAGAAGAGACTGCGCCAGGTGCTCTGCAAATATAGTTTTACCGGTTCCCTCTGCGCCATGCAACAAAATGGCATGTGGCATACGTTGGCGCAATAACTGCAATTGCATCCATGCAGATTGTTGCCAGGGGAAAAGCGGATTACTCACCATGTCTGTTCGCGATCATTGCATCGATTAACTCGGTAAGTTGACCACGAATTTCCGGAATTGACCGGGTAGCGTCAATAATACGAAAGCGCTGTGGAAACTTAGCGGCCCTTCGTAAATATTCGGCTCTGGTGTCTTCAAAGAAAATGCTTTGTTCCCGCTCAAACTTGTCAAGCATACGCGTCGCATCCAATCTTGCTCTCGCCACTTCCAGAGGGACATCAAACAATAATGTCAGGTCTGGTTGCAATTGCG
>CANIFC010000409.1 GCA_947466695.1 Oxalobacteraceae bacterium
CGCGAAGGCCTTGCTTTCGACCGTTGCCAGGTAGCCGTCATCACCAACATTGGCTCGGGCGACCACCTCGGTTTGAACTACATTACGACAGTGGAAGATCTCGCCGTTCTTAAGCGGGTGATTGTACAAAACGTCGCCGATAGCGGCGTCGCCGTCTTGAATGCTGCCGATCCTATCATTGCCGGCATGGCAAACAGCTGTACCGGCACCGTGACCTTTTTTGCGGCAGATCGGCAAAATCCAATCATGGCCAGGCACAAGGCGCAAGGAAACAGGATAGTCTACATCGACGGTGACTCACTGGTCGCCTCCGAGGGTAACGACATCAACAGGATCGCCTTGTCCGAGATTCCGATCACGCGCAACGGTGCGATCGCTTTTCAGGTCGAAAACGTCATGGCCTCGGTTGCCGCAGTGTGGGGTGTGGGTATCAGTTGGGATGCCATTCGTTCCGGACTCACCACCTTTGCCAATGAAAGTGATAACGCACCAGGACGTTTTAACTTATTTAATTACCGGGGCGCTACCCTCATTGCTGACTACGGTCACAACCCCGATGCCATTTTAGCGCTGGTACAAGCGGTTGAAAACCTGCCAGCCAAGCGCCGCTCGGTAGTGATCAGCGGAGCCGGAGACCGGCGTGATCAGGATATACGGCAACAAACTGAAATCCTGGGCGCCGCCTTTGATGACGTCGTACTCTATCAGGATCAATGCCAGCGCGGCCGTGCCGATGGTGAAGTTGTGGCCTTGCTCAGGGATGGCCTGGCGAACGCCAGTCGCACCAAGACGATCAAGGAGATCAATGGGGAGTTTCTCGCCATCGACACCGCCCTGGCGACTTTGTCCGAAGGTGACCTGTGCCTGATCCTGATTGATCAGGTCGAGGAAGCGCTAGCGCATATCGCCTTACGCATTTCTGAGGGATAAAATCAGAGACTTTCCACGCAGCGCTAAAAATGCTGCGTGAAAAAAACCGTAAAAGTCAGGACAAGTATCCTCACGTTTGCGGTTTTTTTTATTTAGCGGGTCCTGACGTGATCGTTGTTTGCGGTCATTATCTGCTGTTGTGGCTTACCGACACCATCAAAACACACCTCCAGCATGTATCTGACAATATCTTCCTTCTCCATCTTGCTAAATCTTTGCAGGTATTCTACTGCCGGGTCGCACGTTCTCGCGTAATAGCTGTACAACACAACGTCAGAGGGCAAGTCAGGATTGATCTCTCCGCTTTTTTGCGCCTGCAGCACCAACTTTTCCAGCTGCGAATTAAGTTTAATTACTTTTCCAACGTATTTGAGGTTACGCATCAACATTTCACGCACATGTGCGCTGGTTGATGGCAAAAATGGTAATCCTCCGTCCAGTCGCACGCGCAGCGCCCATTCCAGCAGCGCCGACAACTTCGCCTTGGCGCCAAGTGATTCTGGCAGTTGCTCCAGTTTAGCCGATGCATTATCGAGCAAGCGCACCATGGCAGTACCCACCAAGTCTTCTTTTGACTTGAAATGCTTATACAAACTGGGCTTGGAAATACCAATCATATTGGCAACATCATCCATCGTCATCAGGTCAAAACCCTTGCTCGCCAGAATTCCGGTTGTCGCATCAAGAATGGCATTTTCACGCAAGATGAAGGCCTGGTCTTTAAAACTTAATTTGCCAAATATACTCATTGGTATTTTTAACTACTAATCAGTAGCATTTATTTCGAAACAGTATTAATATTAGCAGCAAAGTAGATCTTATTTAAATAAATTAGTGGCGATTAGTAGAGTCCAATGCTTAACAGGCAGATTACAGGTAGATTAAATGACACAAATCCGTCAGCGCATTGCCATTATAGGTTCGGGTATCTCCGGACTCGCTAGCGCATATTTTTTAAACAAGTCACATGATGTGGTGCTATTTGAAGCCAATGCGTATCTTGGCGGACATACCAATACGGTTGATATACATCTCGAAGGAAAGTCCGAGGCAGTCGACACCGGCTTTCTGGTCTTTAACGAATCCACCTATCCCAACCTGATTGCCTTGCTCGACGAACTCAAGGTCGGTACCTATCCATCGGATATGTCATTCGGAATTTCCCTCGACGGTGGCAAACTGGAATGGGCGGGTACCAACATCGACACGGTATTTGCCCAGCGCAGCAACATCGTGTCGCCCTCTTTTTTACGCATGCTTCGCGGCATCCTCAAATTTAACGCCGCCGCCGACACGAATCTGCAACGCTGCAGACAAACCGGCATCACCTTGGGTGAACTCCTGATTGAAGACGGTTATGGTAAAGAGTTCAGGGATAATTATTTGCTACCAATGGCAGCGGCGATCTGGTCAAGTTCACCAGATGACATTCTTGACTTTCCAGCCAGTAATTTTTTGCAATTTTGCATTAATCATGCCTTGCTTCAGGTTAACGACCGACCAAAATGGCGTACCGTTTCGGGCGGAGCACGTGAATATGTCCGCAAGATTGCAGCCGTCCTCCCTGACATCAGGCTCCATACGCCAGTCATCGCCGTATCCCGGAATGAAAATGGTGTTGAAGTTGTCATTCCCTCGGGTAAAGAGCAGTTTGATGCCGTCATTTTTGCAACACACGCACCAGACACCTTGCGCTTGTTAACAGACGCCAGCACAGCGGAGCGACAGATTTTGTCGGCTGTCCGTTATCAACCCAATACTGCCATTCTTCATACCGACATTGCACAGCTTCCGCGCAGAAAAAAAGTCTGGTCCGCATGGAATTACATCGGTGGTCCGGCTACCCATAACGAAGTCGACGCGACTGTCAGCGACATGAGACCGGTTTGTGTCAGCTATTTGCTCAATCAATTGCAAAATCTGTCCATCAGGCAACCAGTGATTGTCACGCTCAACCCGTTCACCTTGCCTGCACCCGAAACCATACTGGCGACCTTTGATTACCAGCACCCGGTATTTGACAGTGCAGCGGTGTCAGCTCAGCAACAATTACCCGGCATTCAGGGCAGCAACAAAGCATGGTTTTGCGGAGCATGGACCGGCTACGGGTTCCACGAAGATGGCCTGAAATCGGCCTTGCGCGTGGTCGCAGATTTTGGTGCAGCACCTGCGTGGGTCAGCCTTTAGCATGCATACCGCCGCCACGCTCATCACTGCGCAGGTTACACACCGCCGCTTGCGTCCGGTCGTGCATAGTTTCGTCTATCCAGTATTTCTGATACGGGTCAATCTTGCTACAGTTGATGGTCTGAACAGTCCCTTTTTTGGCGTTAACAAGTTTCGCCTCATGTCCTTGTATTTCAAGGATTACGGGCCAAGGGACGGCTCCGCC
>CANIFC010000410.1 GCA_947466695.1 Oxalobacteraceae bacterium
AGATCAATCTTGCCGCGTAGCGTACCGCTGCCATTACGGGTCACCGAGACCAGACCAGAACGGGCCAGCACACCTTGCGGGTTTAACGCGGTGCGGATGGTGTCCTCAGGAATGTCGAGTAACACCGAGAGCACATAAAAAACGCGGTTCGATGACAGCTGGCCGAGCAGGTCGGCCACATCGTCAAGCAGGCGTTCATTGTGCAGCATGACGGCAAATTCGAGGATGGCGCAATCGGTGCCTGTCAAGCCGACCAGCGCGGACAGGCGCAGCGTGTTGGCGCGCAAAACAGGCGGACTTGCCGGACACTTCGATGGCGCTTGATACTGGCCAAACTCGTGTCGCAGTGCTGCCACAACCGCCTTTTGATCCAACGCGTCTTGCGACGCTTCTGTGAATTGTGACAAACCGAGTACCTCGGCCAGCCCATTGTCAAAAAAATGATTTCCCTGAATGAATCCACGATGTCCGCCCAGTGGCACCAGCAGGCATAGCAGCCAGTATCGAACAATCGGGTGTAATTTCATGACTAGTAGTGATGGCAAAGCGGGGCGGTGTCGAGGCATGGCGTTCTCCAGATGGCAGAACGTCAGTATCCCGATTGCTGCGACAAATGATGACGCAGGTGTTTTCCGTAAAGGTATGAGGAACGTATCGCGGTTCTGCGTTCTGTCCTGCGGAATCTGATGAATCAGCGATGCAATCTGATAACCCTATCCTACGAGATGGTAATTGGCATCCTTGATGACATTGGTGCGTGGACCGCAGTATCCGACTATCTTGTATTGAGCTGTTTTCCGGTTTGAGATCCATCACAGTGCGTATCGAGGTAGCCAATGATTCGGTACTGGGTGTCCTTCAGCGTTTGCGTGCTCATTCGATGGTCCTGTAGTGGTTTGGAAAAGCTGCCGGTGACCTTCTTCTGCAGCGATGCCGATGAGTGACAACATATAAAAAAGCCTCGCGATAATCCATGTAGCAAGTCCGCCGTCGCATACCGCGAACAGGGAATGGTGCAACAGACTGTCTGGCGCTCTCGATCAAATGCTTTGCAGATTACTGGTAGTCCTATATAGTTTCCTAAAAGAACTTTTCTTTGATGAGGAAATGACTGCGGTCACTTCCTTCAGTTTGACGGCATCTGTTCAGCCACAGGACTGCTGGCTTGCCTGTCTTCCACCAAGTTAATTTCCGTACATGGAGTCATTTTTATGGCAGTAGTTGATATGCAGTCAGGCATACGGCCTTTTACGCTAAACGATATCGATGTGGGATCCTGTCTCTATTCTTCTATTGTCGTGGAAGCCAAAAAAAGCGGCGGTGTGCCGATCTACTATTCTGCTCTGCTCGAGATCGCTCGCAAGTTGTATCCAACTGATAAGGTCCTTGAAAAAGCGGTTCCAATCGGCATCGGTTACAAGCTTCTGTTTGTTGAAATGTTTTGCCGTGCTTATGGTTATCCCAATCTTGCATGCCTGGCGGTGAGCCGGGCAGATGATGAACCCGGAGGTGGTTACCAAGGAGATTGGCCAGCAGAAATGCAAGCGGTCCGCGCCTTTGACTGGGAAGCTGCGACACCGGAACTGGATGATTATGCAAATGCCAGGCGTGCCGTAGCAAGACCGCTCAAAAAGGTCAAATCAGAGTTGGCAGCGCTACAGTTCTATACTTTCTACAAGGCTCATGGCGAATATAAGGATCGGATCTCAAAAGAGGAAAAACAGGAAATCATTGATCTCATCATCGAAGGCCATTCTGAAGATGAAGCATTCAAACGGGTAAAAATTTGACGGAATTGAAGACATTCGGCAATAGCTAGCGTTGCATTCGGCTTATCCGGCCGGTGACCAAGGGATACCTTTGTGATGTTTTTTCAAAGTGAATGACAATCTTTCACGACATTTTTTAACGATGGTTAGCGGTATTTCAAAAATTTAAATTTAACGATTGAGACTATGACAAACAACGATTTTGCTGACACACCTCTAAAGCAGTTTGCAGCTGCAAAGACCTTTCTGGAGGACTGTGCCCGATTCGAACGCAATACTGGTTTTGAGATCAAAAAAGCCAATGAAGTGTTCTCGGCTGCTGTCGTGAACCGTTGGCTCGAAAGTGAAAACTACGACTGGAAAATTGCCGTCAACACCAAACCACGCGGTGCAGATGGGACGCTGATCGGCCAGCAAACGGGGGATGTTGAGTTTAAATCAAGCAAGCAGAAGAGCGCAAGTTTCGAGTTTAAAGAGCATTTTCCGTTTGACGAACACGCTTGCATTGTCATGACTGAATTTAGTGAAGGTTCCCCGATTCGCATTTTTCTCGCATTTGGCACAGTGGCGATGAAACGTCTGATAAGCATGCTTGCGGCTGATACGATTCGCGAATCGTTCAAGCGCCCTCAGGATAACGCACGTCTTTTTTCCACCCGCCGGCCCAGGACTGAGACTTCGGAACAACCGTCGAACAGTCTCGTTGACAATCTGATGGAAACGAGCCGAGAAGACCGGATTGTCCAAATTGACGAAGCAGAGCTTATTCGTCTGATGGCTTGATGCGAACGTTCACCTGCGTAGCGACGATGAACCGCCTTACTGGCTCTGGGCCATGGCGATGCGGTTGCGGGGAACCGTAATCGCGCGTCCTCTTTTCCTGTCGTCCTGACACATTGTCTCTGACCTTCGGTCCGCCTCTCGTTGAGGACTAACACAGACCAGTCATCCGTCAAGGATGTGCTGCGCCGGGATCCGCTGACCGTGATGTTGGGGGTTGCCATTGTTGGCTCCTGTGAGGTGGGTATGGTTACAGGATGCCTGGGGAGGCGGGTTGTTCAAGTGGGCCGGTAGGTTTAATAGTGGTGATGCAATCGGGACGTACTGCTGACTTCAGATTTGACCCACCACAAAACACACTCCACCCAGCGAAAAGGTGTAATACACTTGTGCTACATTCACCGTTCATCAGGAGTGAAGCATGTCCACGACGACGATACGATTAACTGAAGAACTGAAATTGCGGGTTGCCAGCGCTGCTGATCGCGCCGGTTCGACTGCGCACAGTTTTATTCTGCAAGCGATTGCCGAGAAGATTGAGAAGGAGGAATTACGCAGTACCTTTGATGAAGCCGCTGAGGAACGCTACGCCAACGTGATCGCGTCAGGTAACACCATATCGTGGACTGACATGCGCTGCTACCTGGAAGAGCGTGTTGCAGGCAGGAAGCCTTCGCGCCCGGTGGCCGGGAAACTGGTCCGATAGTCATGTCGCGTATAGAACTGGCGCCAGAGGTGGCCGATGACCTGGACCGGA
>CANIFC010000411.1 GCA_947466695.1 Oxalobacteraceae bacterium
CGTGTGAGCGAATGCTGTCTCGGCTAAGGCCAAAGATGCTGGCGTTGGCTTTTTGAAACTGTGGATATAATTCACGGAATGCAATACTTTCCGTCGTGCAGCCTGGGGTATTGTCTTTCGGATAGAAATACAATACCAGTGTTTTGCCAGCAAAGTCCTCTGGCTGGAACGTGCCGTTACCGGTCATCGCTACAGAAAAATGAGGTACTGGACTATTGAGTACAAATGGGCTATCTGCCAAAATGATCTCCTGATCTCTTGTTGTTGGTGGGGGAGAAAAACTATTGCTTATCTATTATTTTTTAAGATACTGATCTGACTGTTGACTCGTACTTGTGACCATATTTACTGTTATATCTCAATAACGATAATATTTTATAATCATTATTAATTAATTTGACACAAATAGTTCACCGGATCTTCCCGGTAGTTCTGCCCAGGTTAGAGGATGTTCTGGCAAGTCCTTGTCCTGAATGGTTGCAAAATAATCAGCCATTGAAACACATTGATAACCTTGCTCCTGCCATCCTGATAATAGTTGATTAAAGATGGGGGCAAGTTTTTGACCTTCAAGTTCTGCATGGAGGGTAAATACGTGGTTCCTTGGTTCTAACGTTAATTTGAGTATGCTGGCAGCGATATTTGACTGGTTGATGACAACCCCGTCAATTTCACGACCAAGCAATTCGTCCAGAGTGGGTAAAGTTGTCGGCATCTGTACGCATGGCAGGGTCACACCGTCGATATGCAAACGATAAGGGCCGGCGGCGGGATCGGACAGCGTACCATTTTCATTGAGCATGGCACGGCCATCAGAGGCATATTTCATGCCAAAACGATCAAGCTGAGCGAAGGCATGTGGATTCATCTGCCAACCGGCAGCACCATGTGTCTTTGGTACCGCACCGAAAATTTTTTGAAAACGATCGAAAGCCTGCTGCATTTGTCGCTGTGTCCATGCAGCGCCACTTCGCCTGACGTTATCTTGCCACACGACATGATCCCAAGTGTGAATGCCGCATTCAAAACCGGCACGCCACACCGAGCGCATTTCTTCTACGCAGTCTTTTCCAATATCTGGCGCCGGCAGGAAGACCCCATACATCAGGGTTTTCATACCGTAATGCTCAAGTACGGAAGTGCGGGACACTTTTTGAAAAAAACCGGGACGAAAGGCCCGGCGCAAAGCCCAGCCAGTATGGTCTTTGCCAAGCGAAAACAAAAATGTGGCACCGGCATGATGGTGTTTGAGCAGGCGAACCAGATGTGGCACTCCTTCGCGCGTGCCACGGTAAGTGTCAACGTCAATTTTTAGAACAATAGAATGCATGCAGTCCTGACTTAATCCATAAGGGCGCGGGCTTCGGCTACCTGGCCGCGGTAGGCGTCGAAGATGTTGCGCATGCTGTCTTGCATCGTTGTCGTCGGTGCCCATCCGAGTTCTTCACAGGTATTGGTAATCTTCGGTACGCGGTTTTGTACGTCCTGATAGCCAGCGCCGTAGTAGGCTCCTGAAGTAGTTTCGATCAGCTGAACTTGCTTGACTGATTCTGCATATTCGGGATACTCGGCCGCTAGTGTCAGCATCATGTGTGCCAGTTCACGGATAGAGAAGTTATTGACAGGGTTGCCAATGTTGTAAATCTTGCCGCTGGCTACGCCGTCTTTGTTAGCGATGATGCGCATTAGTGCATCAATGCCGTCATCAATATAGGTGAACGCACGTTTTTGCGCACCGCCATCGACCAGTGAAATATTTTCCCCACGCACGATGTGGCCAAAAAATTGTGTCACGACGCGTGAACTGCCTTCTTTTGGTGTGTGAATCGAATCGAGTCCGGCGCCAATCCAGTTAAACGGGCGAAACAGCGTGAAATTGAGACCTTCCATACCATAGCCCCAGATTACGCGATCCATCAGTTGCTTGGAACAGGAGTAAATCCAGCGTGGTTTATTGATCGGGCCGCAGATCAACTCTGATTGTTCAGGATCAAACTCTTCGTCATGGCACATGCCATACACTTCGGAGGTTGATGGAAACACCAGATGCTTGCCGTACTTGGCAGCGGAACGCACGATCGGCAGATTGGCTTCGAAATCGAGTTCAAACACGCGCAGTGGTTGTTTGACGTAAGTGGAAGGAGTCGCAATAGCGACCAGTGGCAAAATAACATCACACTTCTTGACGTGATACTCAACCCATTCTTTATTAATGGTGATGTCACCTTCGAAGAAGTGCATACGCTCGTGGCTCAGCAAATCTCCCAGGCGGTCGGTTTGCATATCCATTCCGTAGACGTGCCAGTCGGTAGTTTCCAGAATGCGCTTGGAAAGATGATGGCCAATAAAACCGTTGACGCCAAGAATAAGGACTTTTTTCATGATAATTTCTTTATTTAAGAGACTGCTAGCGATGAAGATAGAGCTGCCAGCTGGTGCCGGAGGGTCTGTACAGAAACCACAAATCCGTTCATGAGCAGTTCAATGATATGAAGCGCATGTCCATCACCACACACGCCAAGTATGACATTATCCACTACAGACAAGCCTAAGGGCAAATTTGTCGTGTCGTTACTGCACAATCGCGCTTTTCCGATGATGAAAGTATGGCCGGCGATATCGGTGAAAGCACCGGGATAGGGCGGCGCAACGGCGCGGTGCAAGTTGTAGACCTGCTGCGCTGGTTTGGTCCAGTCGATCCTGCCGTCTTCAGGTTTTCTTCCGCCAAAATAGCTACCCTTGCCGAGATCATTTAGCCTTACCTGCGCCGTACCGTCGAGTAAGGCCGGCAAGCTGAACCACAAAATCTGTTCTGCCGCTACCGTCAGTTTTCCAAAGACTTCATAGGCTGTATCATCGGGCAAGATAGGCACGGCCAGCTGTGCCAGAATGCCACCGGCATCCGGTTTAGCGGCCATTTCGTGCAAGCTTGCGCCAGTTTCAGTCTCGCCATGCAACACTGCCCAGTTAACCGGAACCCGGCCACGATATTTGGGCAACAAGGAACCATGCACGTTGTAGGCGCCACGCTTTGCCAGAGCCAGTAGTTGCTCTGGTAATATGTGGCGATAGTAAAAGCTAAAGATGAAATCAGGCGCTATGCCTGCGATTTGCTCAAATAGTTCGGGTGATGCAGAGTTTTCAGGGGTGATGGTGGCAATGCCGTGTTCCTTGCAAAGATCTGCAACGGATTCAAACCAGATGGTTTCTGCCGGGTTGTCTTCGTGCGTGACGACCAGATCAATACGCACTTTGCGTGCCAATAATGTTTTGATGCAGCGCACGCCGACGCTGTGGTA
>CANIFC010000412.1 GCA_947466695.1 Oxalobacteraceae bacterium
CGCTTCAATGATCGACAAGGACGCAACCAGCGCCCGCAGCGGAACGAGCATTGCCGACACCGCCGGAGGTAAAATTTCACACGATTCCATATTCGTTATGTAACGTGATTTTTTTTCATGAAATCCGACTAGCACTGTGCCTTTTTTCACGACATGCCGTACCGACAATCTGGCCCTGAAGCGGTAACCCCAGGTCGGGCCGTAAATCGGGCGCATCATCATAAGCGGGTTCACTTTCCCGATCCGCTCAAGACTGTCCTCGAGAACACGTTGCTTCATGGCCACTTGCGCATTTGCCTCCAGATGCTGCATCGAGCAACCACCGCAAGTACCAAAATATTCACACTTTGGCTTTACCCTCTGGGACGACTCCTTGACCAAGCGTCCCATGGTGGCGACCTCCCAGCCCGGCTTTTTTTTATAGGGGTTAAAACCCACTATTTCACTTGGCAATGCGCCTTCGACAAAGACTACTTTGCCTCTTGTACCATCTTCATTTTCCAGATGGCCAACGCCTCTGGCGTCCATGTCAAGAGAACGGATATTAATTGTATTCATGTTATTTTCAGCGTCGGCTATGCGCCACGCCAGAGGAAAAAATTATAAAAAAAAGAGATTAAAAAAGAGATTAAAAAAAACATAATGAGTGAAATTCACTCATTATGTGTTTCACTCATTATGCGTTTCACTCATTGTTTGCGAAAATCGCGGCCGGCATTCGCTTGAAATTACCTGATATCGCTTTAAAGAAGCGCATCCCGGCAGACCCCGCGCGAGGCAAAGGCACGCTTGAGCTTGATGAGCGCTTCCTGCTGAATTTGTCGTACCCGCTCTCTGGTGATTCCCATTTCTTCCGCCAAGGTTTCCAGGGTTGCAGGATCATCGTTGTCCAGGCCAAAGCGACGCATAATCACAATACGTTGCTTATCCGGTAATTTAGATAACCAGTCCCGCACCAGGATTGTCATCTCGCGCTGTTCAGCGCGGATATCCGGGGTGTCGTCGCTATTACCTGGCAACATATCCATCAGGCTTGATTGAGGGTCATTGTCCAGCGGGGTATCAAGCGACGTCGCGTGCTCGGACAGCGCTAAAATATCCTGCACTTCATCAACAGGTCGCCCGACCAGCAAGGCGATGTCTTCAATCGCCGCATCCCTGCCGTCCCGATGCTGGGATTCAAGATGATATTTTGCTCTTAAAATCTGGTTTAACTCTCGCACCATATGAACTGGCAAGCGGATTGTACGGGCCTGATTCATGATGGCGCGCTCGATGCTTTGCCGGATCCACCAGGTGGCGTAGGTGGAAAATCGAAAACCCCGCTCAGGCTCGAATTTCTCGATGGCATGCATTAAGCCTAAATTGCCTTCTTCAATCATATCGAGCAAGGCAACACCACGATTAATGTAGTGCTTGGCGATCGACACCACCAGCCGTAAATTGTGCTCGATCATTTTTTGCCGGGCCTCAAAATTACCCTGTTTTGCCAGCGTGGCAAAATGCAACTCTTCCGCCGGACCAAACAGAGGACGAGTCCCGATCTGATTGAGATAATGCTGTGTCGTGTCGGTCGACAATTCAGCGGCAAGCACACTCTTGATTTCATCAATTGGCGCCACGATTAATGCAGCAGGATTATCTATTTCCGCATCAATTTCGGTATCAATTTCCGCATCTTGCTCGTCACTCAGGTTGTCGATATCATGATCATCTGAAAACTCAGACGATTTAACCTGTTGCTCAGGACGGGGATCGGGACCTGAGTTGGAAAGGGGATCAGAATTGGCCTTGGAGGCGACGTCCTGCTTTTTCTCTGTCATTGTTGGTTGCATCTGATAATTTCCGGAGGAATTGGGCATGGTAAGCGAGAATTCATTATCCAAATTATGGATATTATCAGACGACTTTTATCAACGGACGGGTAAAAATTTCGACGGATCAACAGGTTTGCCTTGCTGCCTGATTTCAAAATGAAGCTTGATTGCGTCGCTATCAGAATTACCCATCTCGGCAATTTTCTGCCCCCGGACGATTATTTGACCCTCTTTCACCAGATTGCTTTTATTGTGGGCATACGCGGATAAAAGATTATTGGTATGTTTGATAATCACGAGATTACCGTAACCCCGGATACCGCTACCTTCGTACATCACTTTACCGGCACCGGCCGCGAGCACATCCTGCCCTAGCTTTCCGCCAATATCCAAGCCCTTATTTTTAGCGTCATCAAAGCCAGCAATCACTTTGCCTTCGGTAGGCCAGATCCAGTCAACATTATCTTGGTCCGCCAAAGTCGGGGTCGATATTTTTTCGTTTACTCTCGCTGCAGCAGGCTCTTGCTTGACCATCGTTCCGCCGGCTGAGCCTGATGGCCCTTCAGGCTTTTGCAGTTCCGCTAAATTGGCCTCTGAATAAGCTTGCTTATCACCTCTGGGACCGCTTTTATTCACCATCGAATTACCCGGGGCCAGACTTCTCACTTCAATACCGCCACCCGATGTGACGCTCATGGTCTGGGCGGCACCATGAAGGTTGGCGTCTGGCGGAGCTACCCGCAGAACCTGGTCCACCTTGATATCATTGGCGTTTCTCAGGTTGTTCCATATCACTAGATCTCCGTAGTTCTGGCCATTCTCTGTTGCTATGCGATACAAGGTATCGCCTTTCTTGACGACATAGTTAATCTTGCCGTCTCCCGGAGGTTTGACCGGCATTGCGCTTGCGCCATAAGCGGGCTTGCCGCCATCGGGTTTTCCCGCGTCAGCCCGGTCAACGACAGGAGCGTTATTGGGCGTTGTACTGCAGCCCAAGACCAGACTGAGCAAAGCTCCTGCCAAAAATATGCGTGACAATAAATTTTTTTGCTTTTTGTTCATTACTTAATTCCATTTAACCTACTACTTAACTGAGTTACATCAACTGAGTCACATCAACCGAGCCAGATCAACCAAGTCAGACCACACCCTGCCGCAAGGGGACAAAATGGCATTGCTCCAATATCGAACTTTTCCATTCGCACTTACCGACACGCTCAATGAGCTGCAAAACCTGATGATCGCCGCCCACCGGGGCGATCAACCTGCCACCAATAGAAAGTTGATCCAGCAAGGCTTGCGGAACCTCCATGCCTGCAGCAGCCAATATAATACCGTCAAACGGCGCGATTTGAGGCAAACCAAGCATGCCATCGCCATAATGAAGACGTATATTGGCAATCCTCATTGGCCGCAGATTACTTTTTGCAAGTTCGTGCAAGGCCTTGATCCGTTCACTGGAATACACTTCTTTGGCCACC
>CANIFC010000413.1 GCA_947466695.1 Oxalobacteraceae bacterium
ATATCCTTAATCACACGCTCAAAATAAGCGATCGACTGCTTTTCACGGCCATTCTGGCAAAGAAACCAGCCATAGTTATTGGCGATATCAGAATTATTGGGCGCCAGCTTGAGCGCTTGCAAAAAATTTTCTTCTGCAAGTTGTTTTTCGCCCGTATCCATGAAGATCACTGCGCGCAAACTAAAAGCATCAACCAGTGTCGGATCCGCTAATAAGGCAGATTTTATTTCATCCAGGGCAACTTTATGAAGTCCCTGCTGATAATAGCCAAGAGCCAGTTGCATACGTATTGCCGCCCTGTTTTGTAGCTCCTGGTTTTCAGGCCTTTGCAAAGGCGCAGCCTGGGATCCCTCAAATCTCTGGCTCACACAAGCGGATAAAGTTGTGACAAGAAATAACCCTAGGAAAATACGGTAATTTAACGTCGAAAATAGCACTATGAGATCTCCACAAGTTTGCCGAAATTTTCACCAAATTTTTTCTTGTACTCATCCATTTTTTGCATTCTTTCCTGAACTCGCGTTCTATCCTGAACCTCACCGGCGAGCTGTCCGCAGGCTGCATCAATATCGTCGCCACGCGTCTTGCGGATCGTCGTCACGATATTGGCATCCATGAGCACCTGTGCAAAGGCCTTGATTCTCGGATTGGCAGAGCGCGTTAATCCGGACTCTGGAAATGGATTAAAGGGAATTAAATTAAATTTGCAAGGGACATCTTTGACCAGCTGCACTAATTCTTTTGCATGCAGATCACTGTCATTCACGCCATCGAGCATGCAATATTCAAATGTCACAAAGTCACGCGGCGCGAAATCGAGGTAGCGCTTGCATGCCGCCATCAACTCACGAAGAGGATGTTTTTTATTGAGCGGTATCAGGCTATCGCGCAATGCATCATTTGAAGCATGCAGCGACACTGCCAACGCCACCGGACACTCTTGAGAAAGCCGGTCTATCATCGGCACGACACCACTGGTGGACAAGGTAACACGCCGGCGCGACAGGCCGTAGGCATTATCATCAAGCATCAGGCGCAAAGCCGTCACTGTGGGCTCAAAATTCAATAAAGGCTCGCCCATTCCCATCATCACGACATTCGTAATCTGACGCTCGCCCTTGGGTCCTGGCTCAATCCCCTTGCTCTTGCGCAGTTCAAATTCGGCCATCCATAATTGGCCGATAATTTCGCCGACACTTAAATTACGGCTAAAGCCCTGCTTGCCGGTTGAACAAAAACGACAATTGACAGCGCAGCCGGCCTGAGTAGAAATACACAATGTACCTCGCTTCTCTTCCGGAATAAATACTGTTTCGATGGCATTACCTTGCCCTACATCGAGCAGCCATTTGCGCGTACCGTCGGTCGACGTATGATCGCTGACAATCGCGGGCGCCACAACGTAGGCTCGGCCGGATAATTTTTCGCGCAATGACTTGGCGAGATCCGTCATATCTTCAAAATTACTGGCACCAAATTGATGTATCCAGCGCTGTAATTGTTTTGCTCGAAACGGCTTTTCGCCCAACTCATTGCAATAAGCAATCAATTGCGCGGGATCCAGATCCAACAAATTGGTGAGAACCGTCATTTGCATTTTCTTTCACGCTCTGGCTAACAACACAGCGCCAGCCAGAGCATCATTTACAACAATAGCTTAATAAATATTGACGTATTAACGTGAGTACACGTTCAGTGCAGGAAAGAAATAAGCAATCTCAACTGCTGCTGTTTCAGCTGCATCGGAGCCATGTACTGCATTGGCATCGATAGAATCAGCGAAATCGGCACGGATAGTACCTTTGTCGGCCTTCTTCGGATCAGTCGCGCCCATCAGGTCACGATGCGTCAAGATGGCGTTTTCGCCTTCCAGAGCTTGAACGATAACAGGACCGGAGATCATGAAATCAACTAAATCCTTGAAGAAAGGACGAGCGGCGTGAACTGCATAGAAGCCTTCAGCTTCTGCGCGGGACAAGTGAATCATGCGGGCGGCAATGACTTTCAAGCCAGCACCTTCAAAACGGCTGTAAATTTGGCCAATAACGTTTTTTGCAACTGCGTCAGGTTTGATAATAGACAATGTGCGTTCAATAGCCATCTAAAAACTCCAATAAAATGAAAGGGTTATGAAAATATTTTGAGAGTTCAACCTCGGATTTTACCATAAAACCCTTAATACTAGGGAAGTTGTCTAAAAACAAAATTGCCACCGGGCATTTTTAAAGACGTATTTTCTGGCTAAGCAGAGCCCTCGTCTTGCCTCCACACGAAAAATTGAAGAAGCAAGACACGCCATTCAAGAGCCCGGTAGAGTGAAATAAATAATAATTTAGTATTAAATTTTTAGTATCAAATATTCAGTGTTAAATATTTAGTATTGAATATTTGATACTTGATACTTGATATTTAATGAAAACCTGCTATCCAGGTTTTCCGCTATTTTATAAATAATTTATAGATAATAAAATAAAAATTTCGACCACACTAAAAATTTACTCTACACGAGGTCAAACACGGCAATTGACTCTACGTGTGATGTGTGTGGAAACATGTTCACCACACCTGCTTTTGACAGGCGATAGCCAGCTTCGTTCACCAGCATGCCGGCATCTCTTGCCAGAGTGCCCGGACTACAGGAAACATACACAATACGTTTGGGCCTGAGGTGTGGCGCACTCTGGCCCAAGTCGATCAGCACCTGACAAATAGCCATTGCACCATCACGCGGCGGATCGATCAGCATCCGGTCAAACTTTCCAAGCGCAACGAAGTCCTCCGTTGTCACCTCAAACAAATTACGTGTACTAAACGCTGTTTTCGCTTCCAGACCATTGGCAATGGCGTTTTCCATGGCACGTTCCGTGAGCGTGTGACTTCCCTCAATGCCGACCACTTCTGCGGCAATGGTTGCAATTGGCAGCGTGAAGTTTCCTAATCCACAAAATAAATCAGCAACCCGGTCATCTTTTTGCACATCGAGTAATTGCAAGGCCCGCGCCACTAAAACCCGGTTGATTTGATGATTCACCTGTGTGAAATCGGTAGGCTTGAAAGGCATCTTCACACCAAATTCAGGTAACAGGTAATGGAGATCACTGACTGCAGGATAAAACGGTTCCGCTGTTTTTAATTCATTTCGCTGTAACCACCATTGCACCAGATACTGATCGGCAAATAGCCTGAGTTTCTCTTCATCTTCAGGCGTTAGCGGAGCCAGTATCCGCAAGACCAGGGCAGTGACACCTTCACCAATTGCCAACTCAATCTGAGGCAGCGCTTCAATGATCGAC
>CANIFC010000414.1 GCA_947466695.1 Oxalobacteraceae bacterium
GGCGAGCCTAGTTAAAGTCAATAAGTTTGAAAAAAGACCCAATTTCTGAAAAATTACCGCTAGAAAAATGAACGTTGTTATTACTAACCAAACTCTTTTAAAATAGTTGGCTCCAACAATACCAAGTGCTAACACCGACAAATAACAGATGAATTCCAACGATATGGTCCACAACGAACCATTCACAAATGCATAGGGTTGCCCCAGAAATACTGGTGGGATAACCGGGAATTGCAGGAAAATTACACCTCTTAAAAATGCAAGCGTATGAAAACTGGCGAAATAATTAGCCGCATCCGAGCCAAGTGGCCCAACGATCAGTGCACAAATCAAATTGGCGGCAATAAAACCCGGATAGATCCGTAGAACCCGGTTTTTTAAAAATGGCCAAACCAGCGGAAGCGATGTCCAACTCTTGACAATCAAATAACCACTTAAAAGGAAGAATCCGTCCACAGCGAGCTCGCCGAATGAAATGGTGTGAAACAGCTGCGTTAATAATTCCCGACTACGGTTACCATCGATGAGTTCAGGGGCATGCGACAGTAGAACTAAAATCGCCAGAATCAATCTTAACAAATTAAAATTGTTTTCTTTTTTTGTTTCTTCGGATTTCAAACAATTTTCCTTTTTGTACGCAAAACTTTCTTCAATTAATATGGTTTTTCATTCGCTGAGATATTCAACGCAATATATATTAAAAATATTGACGACGTTCGAAGACAAATTGATCAATTTAAAAATCTTTCCGGCTTTCATCTGATGACCGAACAGCAACATTAACAATCCAATACTGGCACTGTCGAAATAAATGACCTTTTCCAGGTCGATGGTAATATTACAACTCTCTGATGTCATCTCTGTGAATAATCTCCGCAGAGATTCGATATTTTTTTCGTGCCAGTGCCCCTCCAAAATAATTAAACAAGATCCTTCTTTTTTGGTGGCGTCAATTTTTCCAGATTGTTGTGTCAGTTGAAGTGTTCCAGAGCGTCTCGCCAGCCGAACACCTGGAATTACATGCATCATTGATAGCCTGAACAATGCAGTCCCATCTGCCCAATAACGCCGCCACAACATGGGCTCTTCTTTAATCCGCCATGCCCACTCGAGGCCCAAGCGGCCAATCCATTCAGGCGCACGAACAATCGTACCCGCGACAAAATTGACGACAGCACCAAGATGACTGACAACCGGTACATTTAATCGTTGCAGATTATTTTCTATCCAAGCCTGACCGCGTTTCGCCCCAAGAGCCACCACCAGAAAATCCGGATTTGATTCGTTGATTTCATTGATCAAGGCAGGACTGCTCATCTCGTCGATGGTGCCAAAGCCCGGAGAGCGCGCACCGACACAGGTCATGCCCTTGTTTTCCTTGTTAAGTACCAACCCTGCGTTTTTTGCCACGCCGTCAGGGCCGCCAAAAAAGAACACCCGGATAGGAAGCGCCGCTTGCTGGCGCAATCGCTCAAACAATGTTGACCCTGCAACTCGAGTCGTTACGGGAATACCCAGTAAGCGCGCAATCCAGATAAGAGGCATCCCATCAGCCAGGGAGAGGTCTGAACGAATTACCGAGTTACGGAATTGCTCGTCATCGAGACACCCAATCAAGAAGTTCAGGTTCGGCGTCGAAAAAAAGCACCGACGTCCGGTGCGAATCGCTTCACTGATGTTGGCTTGCGCCTGATCCATCGTGACAGCGTCGAATGGCAAGCCAAGAATGCAATGCACATCGCGATGAAAGTCCGTCTGCACATGTGACGCATTGATTACGGACCTGTCGGGAGATGATGACTCGTCGTTTGGATGGAAATCACTCATTGTCACGCTTTGTCCTTACCCATTCGACCTGTCGCCGTACAAAAAAGCCTATGTAGAGCGGAACCTTCCACATCATGTAAATAAAAGCCATGACGAGATTCCCTACACTTAACTTTTGGCGCCCATATCGCCACCATGCCAACAGAATGGTAATACCCAGAGTTGCGAGGACGCTGCCAGCAAGCAGGGCAGGTGCATACAACGATGTCACCAAACCGAAGAGGAGCGAAACGATAGAAAGAAGAAACACCAGTATCATCAATAACGCTAGCGGCGGGACGCAGATATCGAAAACCAGCGCCAATAGCCCTATGTTGCGACTTACAACACCTTGTGCGAGCAATTTGGGCGCGACGCTCAGGATCATGCTGATATGACCGTGCTCCCAACGAGTGCGCTGCGCTTTCACCCCGGAAGCACTGACAGGGAACATGCTGGTAATTTTTGCACTTGGGCAAAATAACGGCGCTAACCCTGCCTTTGCGAACTCCATACCAAGCTTCATGTCCTCGACGATACTTGAGGTAGCAAGCGAAGCCGAGCGAATCGCGGTCCACGGAAATGCCATACCGGTTCCCATGAGCTGACAGGGAAGTCCCAACCTGAAATACCCAAGTGGCCGGACAAGATTTTTTACTATCCACGCGAATTCTGCGATTTTTTTCAATGGCCCGCTTCCCGGCGGCGCTTGCATCAAATTGAGTGACTGCACGGGCCGGCCACTTTGCAATGCAGTGCGTGCGAGATAGTCAATGGTATTTGGGGCAGCGATACAGTCGGCATCGATAATGATGAGGATTTCCGGGGCGTCGGCGGCAAGACAGCGCACACCAAAATCCAATGCATAACCCTTGCCACGCTGGACTAGATCAATACGCTCTCGTACTTCAGCTCCCGCATTGATAGCCGCAGTGGCTGTGCCATCCGAACAGTTATCAGCAACTACCAGTATCCGATCACCGGCGACTGTTTGCGAAACCAAACTGGCAATGGTGGCAGTAACGCCGTCCTCTTCATTGTGCGCAGGAATCAGAATGGCGACGCGAGGCCTGCGCTCGGACAAAGTTTGTCCGTATTGACGCAAAGGAAAAGCAATAACTACTTGGAATAACAGCACGAGTACCGGAATCAAAAAAACGACGGTTGCAATGCACAGTAACGTCGCAACAAAAAAAGCCATGTAAAGTCCCTGGTGTTCGGATATGGAGCTAAAGAAGTAGTTACCAAAATCGTGGATGCGACAGATTATTCAATCTCGCCCCTGATTTACCGCAAGTTTGCACGGTAAATCTGCGCAGCAAAAAAATAACTAGCTGACACCGTACATCAGCATCAAGAGTCTATTTAATGTCGGATACCACCGTACTAGTCGGATATGCCGACAAGATCTCCTCGTACCAAAGAGGGCTGGTCGACACCGCTAATGGCATTGAAAACAAAGCGTGCGTCGTCTGGTGGCCAGGCA
>CANIFC010000415.1 GCA_947466695.1 Oxalobacteraceae bacterium
CGCGGACACCTTGCGCGTTGCTCAAGTTTTCATCACATGGCAGGATTTACCCCTGTTTTTTCTGGATATTTTCATGAAACGATGGGTGAATATCGGATTCATCACGTTCTTTTGAACACTTCCCGGAGAGGGGATTAATGAAAAAAATATACTGATAACGTATAAAAAAGGGCACAAAAAAGTACACAAAAAGTACATAAAAGAGAGCATGAAAGAGGTCGCAAGAGCGCGATCTTATCTTTTTGTAACTTATTGTTTTAAAGGCGAAAATACATGGATTTCGGTGTCTTTGCTGTCTCACGATGGAAAATTTGTCGTGAACTGGAGTGCGTCCGGTCTTGCGTCATAAAAAGCGATGATATTTTTGTCAGTACATGAAAATTTCTGCTGACATCATGTGACAATGCTTCAGGAATAAGGCTGTATTGAAAATTCCCCATTGTCCTGCCCCCTCAACAGCGCATTTTCTCTGGCACGCTGATGCTGTCAATGTGGCAAATAAACAAGATTGATGAATAATGAGCCACCAATTGGATCTGGTACCAGATGTTGTCGATAAAACTGAGCATGCCGCGTTGAAAGAACCGCTGGTCATTTTTTTGCGTTACGGTATTGCTGGCGTGGTGGTCGCTGCACTTATTTCCCTGCTACTGGTATTCATCGTTGAACCGCCAATGAGCGTTCGCGTGCTTGGTTCCGCCTGTTTGCTGGCGCTGGGCGTGGCGGCATGGCTGCTGCTGGCCCGTGGCAAGATTGCCGCGACGGTCGCTTTACTGGCATTTGGTGCCTGGTTGAGCATCACCAGCTTATCCTTGTTCAATGGCGGCGTGCGCACTCCCGCCATCGTGGCCTACCCGCTCATTGTCCTGTTCGCCGGCTGGCTGATCGGCGCGCGCGCGGCCTGGATCGCCGCCGCTGGTTCGGTGGCAGTGACGGTGGTATTTATCTTTGCTGAAATGCGCGGTGTGCTACCCAAACCATCATCTGATCCGGTATTGATGCACGGGCTCATCCAAATTGTCGTGATCTTGCTCTCGGCGCTACTGGTTGCCGCTCTGCTGCATGGTTTTCAACAGCGTCTTTTACTTCTGCGTGTAGCGAGCCGGGAGTTGCAACAGCGTTCGCATGCACTGGCAATGAGCGAAACCGAACTGTACGTGGCGCAGGGACTCGCCAATGTGGGGAGCTGGAGTTACGATTTTAAAACCGACGTCATGCTGCTATCGGCTGAGGCTTGCCGGATTTTTGGCGTACCGGAAGGATCGCTGGAACGGCATGCCGGTTATCTGGCGCGCATATGTGCCGAGGATCGTGTTGCGGCGGATGCGGCGTGGCAGAGTGCGCTGGAAAAAGGCATTTTCGAGCATGAACATCGTATTCTCGTCGGTGAGGCCAGCTGTTGGATTCATCAGAAGGCGCAGTTTGAATATGGCCCGGATGGTAGCGTGTGCCGCGCAATCGGGATCGTACGAGATATTTCCGAGCGTAAAAAGGTCGCGGAAGAACTCGTTGTTGCCCCGCTTTCGGTGCAAGTTGCCAATAGCGCCAAGTCCCGGTTTCTGGCCAGGGCCGGCCATGATTTACGTCAGCCGATTGCTGCACTCTTGCTCTACGTCTGGGTATTGAAAAATACCGTCTCGCTTGAAAATACAGAAGTTGTCGATGATATTGAGCACTGTGTCGAGGACCTCAGCGTCTTGCTGGCCGATTTACTCGATATCAGCAAGCTTGATGCTGGCGCAGTGACTCCGCGGGTGTCCGATTTTAAGGTGGATGATCTGCTCGCGTCAGCCATGGAGAGTCACGCTAAGGCTGCAGCTGCCAAGGGCTTGCGCCTGCTGATGCGCGCTTCCGGCGCCATTGTCCGCACTGACCTGCAGTTGCTGCGGCGTATCATCGGCAAGCTGCTCGACAACGCAGTGCACTTCACGAAAACGGGTGGTGTCCTGCTGGCCTGCCGTCAGCGCCAGGGCAAGTGGTGGATTGAAGTCTGGGACAGCGGGATTGGTATTGAGCACGATCAGACCGGAATCATTTTTGAAGAATTCACTCAGCTTGGTGACAATGTCGAGGCCCGTGGCAGCGGTCTCGGACTCGCCATCGTTGCCAAGACGGCGAGCTTGCTGCAGTTGCCGCTCCGGGTCTGCTCGCGGCATGGACACGGTTCACTGTTCGCCGTCGAAGTGCCATTCCAATCCTGTGAAATCGATTGATCAGTCTCGTTTTTGCAAGGCTAAAAGAGCTGGTAGGGCCATTACGGCAACAAGTCGACCGGGCAACAGTTCAACAGAATTTTGGGCAAAACCGAAATTATTCAGTCTTCCTGGCGGTAACGCGGAGTGGTAAAAATTCGCGCTTAGTCACAGCCGTCATCGCGGTAATCCCTGGTCCGGTGCAGTGGCAATCTCCAGTTGCGCCAGCCAGGTCAGGGCATAGTGACGTTCAGTGCCGCACATTTCCAGCGATGGCTGCAATCCGGAGCAACAGGCCGGCCGCTCTGGCTGGCCGAAAATTGCGCAGCGTAAATCGTCCATCAGTTGTATGCACGACACACCGGCCGGCTTGCCATCGGGCATGCCAGGAATCGGGCTGGAAATGGAGGGAGCGATGCAGCAGGCAGCGCAGTGGGGACGACAGGACAGGGATTTACTCATGACACTATTTTACCGGAGTGACTCGTGTGCGGGGCCTTTACGAAAACTTGTGCCTGCTTGGCAATGACGCCAACCAGGAAATTGTCAATCGCCGGTCAGAAGTTTTTATCAGGCACTGATATTGAACAGGTTGCCGATTGACACGCTGCCTTGAATGTTGGCCGCAACGACTTTCAAAAATGATTGCAAGGAAGTCTGGTCAGGATTGCCGCCAGTGGCGGTCAGCATGCTGTTGAAAGACTGCTGCAAAGTTGGCAGGCCGGAAGATGCCTGCGCATCCGTCTTGGTGCCGGTGCTGCTGCCATCGAGCTGGGTAATCAGTTTTTGCAGGCTGGTCTGTAATTTGATGCTTGCACTGGACTGATCCAGTGTGGCCGGTTGCACCTGTTGCACCTGTTGTGAACCGGTATCAGACGATAAACCGGGCAAAGATGACATGAGATTGCCCATGAAATCGGAAGCCGATTGTTGCGAGTCCGGGTTGAGCAAGGCGGAGAGGTCTTTACCTGCATTCATTTGCAGAAGTGCCTGCTGCAGTGCCGACGATAAATTGCTGTTATTCCCGGATGCCCCTTTCGCGGCCGGTGTTGCTGTGCCGCTATTGGCCGTGGCGACCGTATTATCTGAAGTTACTC
>CANIFC010000416.1 GCA_947466695.1 Oxalobacteraceae bacterium
CGAGATTTTTCTCTAATGCCTTTATTGCTTCCATTGCTTCCATTGCCTCCAGTACCTGACCACCGCCATAGCTACCGGTCGCAGCGACTTCACCCCCGAGCGACACGCGGATCGCACAGTATTTGAATTCAGGTATTTTGGCAAATGGATCGAGCGCTGCATGCGTTAATTTATTGATCGCCGCCTCATAAAAACAAAATGGCACAAAAATCGCCCCGCGTGGAGAACTGTCATCGGCCCTGGCATACAAAGTGACCTTGCCACGGCGTGATTCTAGTGTCACCACGTCGCCCGGCTTGCCATCAATCGCGGCCAGATCGAGCGGATGAATCATCGCCACCGGATCAGGCTCCAGGGCGTCCAGCACGGCCGTACGACGCGTCATGCTGCCGGTATGCCAGTGTTCAAGCTGGCGCCCGGTGATCAGGACCAGCGGATAATCGGCATCGGGCCGTTCGGCAGCCGGAATGATATCGGCCGGAACAAAACGCGCCCGTCCCGATTCACGCGGAAAAGTGTGGGTGAAAACAACCGGTTCACCCGGATCACCTTCATGCGTACAAGGGTAGGTCACCGCATGCTCGCGGTCGAGCCGCTCCCAGGTAATGCCGGCGATGCTCGGCATGGTGTGACGCATCTCGTCAAACACCTCCGACACATGCTGGTAGGACCAGTGCAAGCCGAGTCTGGCCGCGATCTGCCCGATGATCCATAAATCCTGCCTGGCCTCACCCGGCGGATCAATCGCCTGCCGGCCCATCTGCACCAGCCGGTCGGTATTGGTAAAGCTACCGGTTTTTTCCGGGAAGGCGGTAGCGGGCAAGATCACGTCAGCCAGATAGGCGGTTTCGGTCAGGAAGATATCCTGCACCACCAGATGATCAAGCGCCGCCAGCGATTCACGCGCATGGTTGGCATCGGGATCGGACATGGCTGGGTTCTCACCCATGATGTACATGCCACGGATCTGACCCTGTTTAATCGCCTGCATGACCTCAACCACGGTCAGGCCAGGTTCGGTATCGAGCACGCCGGGCGGCAGATTCCAGGCTTTGGCGAAACGCGCCTGTACTGCAGGATCAGTCACCTTCTGATAATCGGGAAACATCATCGGAATCAGGCCGGCATCGGAGGCACCCTGCACATTATTTTGCCCGCGCAAAGGATGCAAACCGGTGCCGGGGCGGCCGATCTGTCCGGTCATCAAGGCCAGCGCGATCAGGCAGCGCGCATTATCGGTACCGTGGACATGCTGCGAAATTCCCATGCCCCACAAGATCATCGACGCTTTCGAAGTGGCATACAGGCGCGCCACATAGCGGATGGTATCGGCATCAATGCCGCAAATCGGCGCCATCAGTTCAGGGCTGTAACCGGCGACGTTTTCTTTCAACTCTTCATAGCCGATGGTACGGCTGGCGATAAAATCCTGATTGACCAGATTTTCACTAACGATCACGTGCATCATGGCATTTAACAACGCCACGTCGGTATCGGCCTTGAATTGCAGATGCCGGTGCGCGGTACGCGCCAGCTCGGAGCGACGCGGATCAATCAGGACGAGCTTGGTACCGTTTTTCATGGCATTCTTGAGCCAGGTCGCCGCGACCGGATGGTTGACGGTCGGATTGGCACCAATCACGATCACCACCTCCGCTTTGGTCACGTCCATTACCGGATTCGATACCGCACCCGAACCGATACCCTCGAGCAGGGCCACGACCGAAGAGGCATGACACAGGCGGGTGCAATGGTCGACGTTATTGCTACCAAAACCGGTACGTACCAGCTTTTGAAACAGGTACGCCTCTTCATTGCTACCCTTGGCCGAGCCAAATCCCGCCAGCGATTTTTTGCCGTGCTGGTCACGAATTTTTGCCAGCGTACCACCGGCAAATTCCAGCGCCTCTTCCCAGCTCGCTTCGCGAAAGACGTCCATCACGCGGCTTGGGTCCATGGTAAAGTCGCCCCGCTTGGGTGCATCGGCACGCCGGATCAGCGGTGTTGTCAGGCGCTGCGGATGATGCGCGTAGTCGAAGCCATAACGGCCTTTCACACACAGGCGGCCGTGATTGGCCGGGCCATCGCGTCCCTCTACGTGCAAGATCTTGTTATCCTTGATATTGTAGGTCAGCTGACAGCCGACACCACAATAGGGACAGACCGACGCCACTTGTTTGTCCGGTACCGCCAGCGCCACTTCGCGGGCCGGCATCAGGGCACCAGTCGGACAGGCCTGCACACATTCGCCACAACCGACGCAGCTTGAATTACCCATGGGATCATCCATGTCGAACACGATTTTTGCCTGGTCACCACGGAAGGCCAGGCCAATCACATCGTTGACCTGCTCGTCGCGGCAGGCCCGCACGCAGCGGGTGCATTGGATACAGGCATCGAGATTGACCGTAATGGCCGCATGCGACGCATCTTGCCGCACCTGCTGGCGGGCGGCAAAACGCGGCTTGCCGACCGCCAGCTTTTGCGCCCACTGGTCGACTTCGTTATTGCGCGTGTACGCCGTTTCGGGCATATCGCTCAATAATAATTCCAGCACCATTTTTTGCGCTGACGCTGCCCGTACGCTGTCGGTCGTCACTTTCATGCCGTTGGCGGGATGCCTGCAGCAAGACGGTGCAAGTACCCGTTCGCCATCAATCTCCACCATACAGGAACGGCAGTTACCGACCGTTTCCAGACCTTCCTTGTAGCACAGGTGCGGAATCTCGATGTGCTCGCGCCGGGCGATTTCTATCAGGGTTTCGTGGGCATAGCCCTGGACTTCACGTCCATTGATCTGAAAACTGACCTCGGTGCCGAGCAAGGCTGCCCGGTCGTTGCGGGTGATGGCGTTCATGAATTTTCCTTTGAGGCGGGAGCGAGCTCATGTGAAAAGTAGGCGACTACGCAGTCAACCGGATTGGGTGCAGCCTGACCCAGGCCACAGATGGAAGCGTCACGCATGACCTGTGACAAATCTGCCAGCAAGTCGAGATCCCAGACCGGTGAGGCAATCAGCGCCGCGGCCTTGGCTGTGCCGACCCGGCATGGCGTGCACTGGCCACAGGATTCGTGCTTGAAAAAATTAATCGTATTGCGCGCCGCGCCGACGGCCGTATCCTGGTCAGACAAGATAACGACCGCCGCCGAGCCGATAAAGCAACCATACGGCTGCAAGGTGTCAAAATCGAGCGGAATGGCATTCATTGAGGCCGGTAAAATCCCGCCTGAGGCACCACCCGGTAAATAGGCGTAGAAGCGATGGCCGGGCAACA
>CANIFC010000417.1 GCA_947466695.1 Oxalobacteraceae bacterium
AGGTCATGTCCGCGAGCGATTCCGGATGATTCGCCGCCAACACCATTTCCCCATCTTGATTCTTGAACGACCAGCTTGTCAATTCCCGCCGGCTCATGAACTGCGCCACGTCGGTCATCGTGTACCATTTGAACAGATTATTCTTGCTGAGTGCCTTCGTCGTTTTTAACCATGCATTGACGGATTCCGCATAAAAACGCACGCCCAGAGGATGACAGTAAATTAGCCGAATATTTTTATTATCCGCTACATAATTTGACACAGCATTGAGCCAGCCGGTAATGGCTTTTTTCGACAAGCCCGAAAACATTGCCTCTTCAAACGACGCAATGCGGCCGAACGGCGTGACCGGAATCGACCAAATACGCCGATCAACGACACCGTCGCGATCAATGGGCCGTGTCGGGCCAGCCCCGTTATTGGCGGTTGTGTAGAACGCCAGTACTTTTTTCTGCACCAGCCAGTCGGTGACCCACGCAGGATGATTACCGTTCGGTGCGGAATATTCAAGAATCGGTTTGTTGATGACTTTTTTTATGGCATCGTCATTCATGACAAGATAAGGCTCGTAATCAGCTTGATTTTTTTCCGTCAGATTATTGCCGAAATCGTTATGTATCCAGCCGCCGTGGTTGCCAATCGCATGCCCTCCTGCTGTCAGATTGCGTATCCACGCTTGCGCGACCGGATTGTGATTAATGTTCGTACCCATGCCGTCGCCGGCATGATCAACATCGGGTCCGGCAGTAAAATGAACGGAATACGGGCCTTGATTGAAGACGCCGATGCGGTTCATGAAAGTCAGGTTAGATAATCCCTCATCGGAATCCGTATGAATGTTGAGCACCATACCGCCAATGCCGTTTGGCGCTGACAACAGGCGCGGCAGCCCCACGATATCGTCCGAAAAGTAACGCAAGAACGTATGCAACAACAAGCCATCCGTCCGGTTTTTCAGCAACCCTAAAGGCAAGTTGACGAACAAGACTTTGCCACTGCCAACCATATTTTCGATCGCAGCCGCGCTTCCGTCGGCACCAAGCAGCAGCACATTGTCTGGTGCCGTGACGGGACCGGTGACAAAAAAAGGATAGTCGATCGTACCGTAATGATAAGTAGTGAACCAGTGATCGAACCTGCGCTCACCGTAGCGCATCGGATTTTCCACGCTGTAGCGACCGGGGGTGATCCCGATGCGTTGCATGGCAGAGAACGTCCCGCCTACGGCCTTATGGGCAATGGTCTGGTCTCTTCGAAGGGAATACAGCGCGTAATCAACCCCTGCCAGTTCCGACAACCGCGATTTTCCGGTGGAATAAATACCATTAAGATCTTGAGTCAATGCATCAAAAACCAACATTAACTTACCACCGTCGCGCACGTATTGTTTCAGTCGTTCTATCAGGAGATTATTGCCACGCTGATGCACACCGTCTGGAATGAGTATCCCAGCATAATTTTTCTTACCAAAATCAAGCGGCCGAAGGAAAGTGCTCGCCGTTAACAATTCGAGCCGTACCCCCTCTTCGGCGGCAGCCTGCGTCCATAAATCAATCCCTGCCACGTCGTATCCGTCAGGCACCAATAAGGCTATCGTCTGCTCATTGCTCGATAAAGATTGGGCATGCAAGTACCAGGCAAAACCGCCTGCCAGCACAACCGCACCCAATACGAAAAGATTCGTCAACACAGTGATTATTTTTTTTGTAGACATGAAAAAGCCAATGTTATTGGAGGCACGTTACAACAGAAAAATGACGTCAACTGGTAGCACTTGGCGGCAAGGTGCTGGCAGCCCACGAGTACAGTCCGACAAAAATCAATACATCAAAAGTCGCACCAAAACAGATGTAAAGAATCGGCATGAACAGCAAAGAAAAGTGGTGCAATATCAAGGCGTGCAACACCACCTGATAGGGAATCATCACAACGAAATAAGCCAGAATGAGTAGCGTATGCAACACCTTGACCAGCGGATGCACATTGAGCGGGTAGAACCCGAGAGCCAGCATGATCGGTATTACACAGAGCAATACATAACCGACATGTACGATGTCAGTGACATGATCCATAATCGTGTAGGGAAATTGTGCTGGCGCAATCAGAAAAAATATCAGTGCGAGGGTCTGCACAAAACATAATATTCTGACGATATATTTAAGCGGCAATTTTTCTTTATCGAACTTGGCAGACAGCATGAATGCAACGAGACATAGCGCTGCAGTTGTCAACCAGATCATCTGGTTTGGCACATCGAGATGGCGATCGACCGACGTCCAATGCAATGCTAGCAGGCCCTCCCCGACAGCGCGGTCACTGGGTTGCAATGGCAGATCAAGTTGCGACGACCAGTAGAGGATGCAAGCGCGCCAAAATATCATCAAGATCGGTTGCAACCACAAAATCATCGCGCAAAATACCAGGGGCAGCACCAACATCTGTAGCAACAGAGACGGCCGCACCACCATGCTGCCAAACGCCCGATGTGATAAAGCGCTACCATGCCGCCCTTTTTCTCTCGCCAATGTGGTGATGGCCACTTTGTGTGCGCGATTGCGTATTGCATCCAGATTCGACGAATCAATCATCATCAGGCGCTCAATCAAACTGCTGAAAGACACCGACATGAGCGCCGCTGCGTTCATAGGTCGGATTACGATAGTGATTGACATCAACCAGAAAACCCGTACGCGGGCTCATCCAGTGACGCCATAAAAGGCTCGCTTCCTGACTCTGAAAGTTAACCAGCGTCGCATTCTCGGCGATCGATTGATATCCTTCTCCCCCCCAAGCGTAGCGACCTGAGAGTTGATCTTGCTTGTCACGTCCATAGGTCACAGCGACAAATTTTTGATGCGTCATGATCGCCCCGGGGCTGCTGCGGTTGTATCGCACACCGCCCTCGACAACCCACGGTGCATCGAAGTACATCATCGCGGATAGCGTCAGGCTGCGATCGACATGACCGTCTGGCGCCCTGTAATAACCAAGCCCTAACGACGTCACCAGATTGCGCTTGTCCAGCCATTTCTTGTGAATAAACCCATCGGTACGAAAACGCGGCAGATAAAAGGCGCCGTCACCGGCACCGGCTGACACGCTGGCATACCAGTCACGATTGAGTTCAAACACATTGGAGCCACCAAGGAAGGTCCCGGACTTGTCAAATTCGTTTTTTACCGCCAACTCGCCTTGCAAGACATGCGCACCCGTGTCGATGGTGCCTCGCACGGTGACGTCACGCCATGAAGAATAGCCAGCGGTTAATTTTTGTG
>CANIFC010000418.1 GCA_947466695.1 Oxalobacteraceae bacterium
ATCCAGGGTGAAATCCGCTCGCAATGGAACTGCCTGGTAAGCGATTTCATATAGCCTGCAGTACGCGGGATAAAAACTATAGGTAATGTCCGGAAACAACACCGGCAGGCTATGTTTGAGCAGCGCAAGAAAAGTGTGCGCAAGTACCTCGTCGGAACTGTTACCCACGAACACTTGCGACGGAGTCAGATGGTAATAATTGGCAATAACCTGCTTGAGCTGATCCGCATTTGGGTCGGGATAAAGACGTAAATCGCCCGAGGTCGCTTGCTGTATCGCCGCCAGTACCTGCGGTGATGGCGGATAGGGATTTTCGTTCGTATTGAGCTTGATCATGTCATTGATTTTCGGCTGCTCACCTGGCACATAAGGGGTGAGGCCGTGGACGACATTACTCCAGTATTGACTCATTTTTTCTTTCTAGAAATAATTTAACAGCGATACTGGCGTACGTTCTTCGTGTATGCAGCTTTGACCCACTTCCAGAACCGCTTGTCCCGGCTAGCTGATTCGCCCTATCTCGCAGTATTCTCCAGCAGAATTACCGATAGTCATAAAGATTATATTCTTACCATGCATCAATCAGAAATAACATGAGTGTTCATTGTTCGGTGATGGACTTGTCTGCACTATGAGGGAGCCGCAAACACAAGACAGGCTTGCGATGGACAGCTAAAACTTCAGGCTCAAATTAAAGATGCAAACAGAAAAACAGAAAGCAAAAACAAAAAAACCCACCAAAGGCGGGCTCTTCATTCATTACGACGACTCACCGGCGACCCATGCTATCTGCGTGGTGCCACTGGCTGACCGACAACCCATGCTATCTGCGTGGTGTCATCTTCAACTGAAAACCCGTGCTATCTGCGCGGTGCCTTCAGCCGTCTGGTCGTCTGCACATCAAACCATTCTCATTTGGTCATTGACGTGATAGCAAACAAATTAATTGCTTCACAAACTAACTAAACCATCTTCCGAGATCTCTTTAATTAGTAGAGACTGGGCCGGTTAGAGTTAATTGCGCGTTCAAGCTTTACTTCATGCGTTGCGGCATGGCGATCTTGCTTTCACTGGTGATTTTTTCACTAAATAACTGTACCTTTTCCTGAAGGCCCATGCTGTCTGCATAGTGTTCTTCAGCCGGTAAGAGTTATTCTGCGCTATAGAAGATACCGCTGGGCGATAAACTCTAGTGTGTGAATTACTCGTCCTGCTTACCGATTATTTTGCATCAACGACCCACACTATCTGTATGGTGCCATTGAATCACATAATAAATCAGAGAATAAGCGGGACGATAGTGCGTCTTTCAAGCTGCCGGCAACACCAGGTTACCGGTTAGCGCTTAATTAAGAAAGAACTTGGATATTGCCGGCTTTGTCGCCTTTAGCACCAACACTGCGCTCAAAAGAGACGCGTTGGTTTTCTGACAGGCTTTTGAAACCAGTAGATTGGATGTCTTGAAAATGGGCGAACAAATCTGGACCGCCTGCATCTGGAGTGATGAAGCCGAAGCCTTTAGCGTCGTTGAACCATTTAACTATACCTGTTTGAGTGCTCATGTTATTTCCTTAAAAATTTTAAATATAGGCAAGCTTGCCTTGAAGGCACTTGAAACCAAGAAATGAAACCAGAGGAAATAAAACAGAACGACTAGAAGAAACAGCCATGCAGAATTGGGACCAACGAGATTACGACCTGATGCAAGTACAAGACGAAATATACAGCATCTATTGACATTTAGCCAGAACTATTTTTTAAGCCTACGCATAAATGTAAATATTGAAGGTGGAAATATTCCGACAACAATAAAGGCCAAGGACGCTAATGAGTTTTTTCATCAACAGTGATCCGATAAGAACAACCAGGATTTATTCGTCAGCGCTTCAGGCGCGCTTGCGCTGCGTCATTAACATCACCAACCCAAGCAACACGAGAAAAGGTAACAACAAGGGAGAAAAGACCAAGAACAGTGACCCTGAAATAAGCGCCAGCAGCAGCAGCAGCAAAAAAAATCCCGCGCCGGCCAACAACACGCCAACCAAAATAAACGCGAAAAAAAGGGCTGTTACGGCGACCAGACCGCCTGCCAATGCGAGACCAATCCCAGTCGCACCGCTCAGGTGCTCACCGTTTATCACGATGGATGATTGCGCCATGAAGTACATCGCCGCGCAGGCCATTATCAACAGCACGACACAACTGCTGAGCTTGAGGAATCTATTATTTGTCATGATGTTCATGCTGATGTTCTTTCTCTTTTAAGCGGAAACAAAGAAGTCCCGTTTCGATAAATCCATCGTACGCCGTGAGGACATCAGGCTCAATCCGCCTGCGACAGGCTGCACAAACAAGGTAACGAAACGTCAAAATACGGATCGGAAAATCAGGCGAATCCGGAAAAGCGCAACGACGTGGCAGAACTGGGATAAATAAAAACGGTCAGCAGCAACACGGCCTACAATAGTGACAGATAGTCCAGCAGGAGAGATCCATGTTAAGGAGAGACTCATGATAACCAATGCACAGCAGCTACAAGAACTCATGAAAGAAGTCGAGAAAGAAGATCCTATCGACTTCGCCGACCTGCCTTTTGAAGAAGATGAACTGCGGCGCATCACCGCCATGCATATTTGTGAGATGGCGGCGACGCTGGAAAATTTTAGCGAAGAAGATCGCCATCTGACATTACTGGCAGTCGCCGCCAAACTGGTGCTGGAAAATATGGTGCTGCACATCCAATTATTGAGGCAGCATGGCCAGGATCTTGGGCTCGATGCGCAGCTTATCTTGCAGCAAATACGCAATAAAAAATAAATTGACGGTCAAAATTTTTTATTCTGCTGGCCAATCCTCCACCCGATGGTACCAAGCAAAGCAGGCCTCATCGCTTGTCTGATGCACCTGCAGGCAAGTCGGGTAGCAAGCGTCTCCAACGAAAGCAAAGAAAGCCGTCACCGCTGTGCGCACTAATTTTTTATTGATACCGGGATTCATGTGCGACGCCAGCTTATGGCAAGCGCTGTTACCACGGCTGCAGCAACTCGGACAAATTCATTTTGCCGACCTCAATACTGGCGGGAGCATAGAGGTAATGGCCCCCGTGCGCTTGTCAACTTACACGTCAATTCCGTTTGTCCACTCTCATCCTCCATCTGGCAATCACCTGGTGAAAAGAGCTAATGCTGCGCCGCCATCACCCTGAAATACGCCAGCAAGTCGTCGAGACTATCGTCAGAGATCATCTTCGAGGTAAAACCTGGCATCAGCG
>CANIFC010000419.1 GCA_947466695.1 Oxalobacteraceae bacterium
CCTTGCCTGAAATAAATTTGTCGTATCGTTGAAGTTAATTGACGCAATTAAAGTCAAAAATCAAATTTAAAATCAATAAAAATTTCGTAAAGAAAGCTACTATTCATTTATTAAAGCAATAACACTGTTTCAACATCCGTTAAAACAAAAAATGAACCGTACCCATCAAGCTGAAAACAGATACCCGACGCAGTGATCTGGCAATAAAAAAACAAACACATTAAAAGCATATAATAAGCACATAAACCTTTACAAGCAAACATATAATGACGATCAACTTACTCCTTAATCTGGCTGTGGCGGCTGCCCTGTGCGGCCTGATCTACTGGCAACAAACACAACATATTTCTTTTACCAAGCGAGTACTTACCGGACTGACGCTAGGTATCCTGCTCGGAGCTGCGTTGCAACTCATCTACGGCGTCACTGCGCCGGTCATTGCACAGACCAATGCCTATCTCGATATTGTCGGCAGCGGTTACGTCAAATTACTGCAGATGATCATCATTCCTTTAATCATGGTATCGATCATCGGTGCTATCGTTAAATTACGTGACGCCGGATCTCTCGGTAAAATCAGCTTTCTGACAATAGGTATCCTGATTCTCACGACCATCGTAGCCGCCCTCATTGGTATCATGATGGCAAAATTATTCGGACTCACTGCAGTCGGACTAACAGCAACCGCTGCAGAAGTGGCGCGAGGCGAATACATGCAAGGCACGCTTTCAGCCGCGAGAGAAATCTCGTTTCCGAGCATGGTATTGAGCTTCATACCGAGCAACCCGTTTCTTGACATGACAGGCGCCCGCAAGACTTCAACGATTGCGGTGGTTATTTTTTCAGTGTTTATCGGCATTTCCGCAATTGGTATCGCCGCAAAAAAACCGGCCCTCTTCTCTTCTTTCAGTCATTTCATTGACGTCGCCCATGCCATCGTCATGCGCATGGTGACACTGGTACTGCGCCTGACTCCGTATGGTGTTTTTGCCTTGATGGCAAAGGTCGTGGCCAGTTCCAGCATCAGCGACATCCTCAACTTGCTCAATTTTGTCATGGCCTCTTATAGCGCCCTTTTCATCATGTTTGCTATTCATCTAGGTCTGATCGGGATTGCCGGCTTAAATCCGCTGCGTTATGCACGTAAAATTTTTCCGGTCCTCTTATTTGCGTTCACCTCGCGTAGTAGCGCCGGTGCCATTCCAATGAGTGTGCAAACCCAGACTTCCCAATTAGGAACCTCGGAGGGCATTGCCAATTTCGCTGCCTCTTTTGGCGCCAGCATCGGTCAGAACGGCTGCGCTGGGATCTACCCTGCCATGCTGGCATTCATGATTGCCCCAACCGTCGGGATTGATCCCCTGACATTGAACTTTATCGTCCCTTTGTTGGCGGTGATTGCAATTGGCTCGGTAGGTGTGGCTGGTGTCGGTGGTGGCGCAACTTTTGCAGCACTCATCGTACTTTCAACCATGGGCTTGCCAGTTGCACTAGCCGGTCTGTTGATCTCGGTTGAACCATTGATCGACATGGGACGCACCGCGCTCAATGTCAGTGGTTCAATCACTGCAGGCACGCTCACCAGTCGCCTGCTCGGAACGACGGACATGGCCGTTTTTGACAGCGATGCTGAACTGAACATGGATGGTGATGAACAGACCATCTAGCTAATAGCAGACCTAAACATAGATTCGCCATTACATAGCAAAACGGTTAATACATTATTTACCATTTTGCTATTTTTTGTTCTAAATCATGGAAGATCGAGCGAGAAACTGACAGCGCCGAAGCTACCCTGTGTGCATCATACTGCGCTATTAAAAATGAGCCTGAAAGCCGGATACGCGGCACATGAACCGGTTATATCTCAAAAAATTTTTGGTTTGTTACTGCAAATAATACGTATCTCAAGAAAGCTACAGCTTTCATCCGTTATTAATATAATCAAAAAAATTATCAAAATACCGTCCTGAATACGAAGCCTTCGCATTTCAGGTAAAATCGCGACCATGAATCCTTTACCGCAAAACCTGTTCTCTTTTCCCCGCTACCGTCCTGAAGTTGGTGCCAGTAACGCAGCACCTTTTTTACCCATGTCCCGGGCAGAAATGGATGCGCTCGGCTGGGACAGCTGTGACGTTATTTTAATTACCGGCGACGCCTATATTGATCACCCCAGCTTTGGCATGGCCCTGGTCGGACGTCTGCTCGAGCAACAAGGTTTCAGGGTTGGTATCATCAGCCAGCCCGACTGGCTTTCCGCAGATGCGTTTCGCGCCTTAGGCAAGCCCAACCTCTACTTTGGCATTACCTCCGGCAATATGGATTCAATGGTTAACCGCTACACGGCCGACCGTAAAATTCGTTCAGACGACGCTTACACGCCAGATGGTGCGCCGGGAAAACGTCCGGATCGTGCTGTCGTTGTGTATGCACAGCGCGCACGAGAGGCCTATCCGGATACAACCGTCGTCATCGGCAGCATCGAAGCGAGTTTACGCCGTATCGCCCATTACGATTACTGGTCCGACAAGGTCAAGCGCTCGGTATTGCCCGATTCGAAAGCCGATATCTTGTTATTTGGCAATGCTGAGCGGGCACTGGTTGACCTGACTCACAGGCTAGCTGCCGGAGAACCGGTCAAATCTATTCGCGACTTGCGCGGCACCGCCTTCATGACGCCACCAAACTGGTTGCCGGACGCCGAATGGGCGGAAATCAATTCAGTCAAGATCGATACTCCAGGCAAGGTTGAAGGTCATACAAATCCTTACGAAATGATTCCGGAGAAAGAAGCCAAATGCGCAACCGGCGAGAGTGGTAACGTCGTTGATGCCGCGTCTGCGGCGGCTGCGGCGGCCGCAGCGGACGTTGTCAGGCAGCAAACGGTCCGTATCATGAGCCGTGAAGAGCGGCAAGCTATGCTACGCGCCAAGCACACCAAGACCGTTATTCGCCTGCCCTCATTTGAGGCGATCAAGGATGATCTGGTCATGTATGCGCACGCGTCACGGGTATTTCATCTGGAAGCAAATCCGGGTAATGCCAAGGCATTGTCGCAAGCCCATGGCGAACGTGATGTCTGGATTAATCCGCCTCCGTTGCCGCTGGCGATGGATGAGATGGATGGCGTTTTTGACCGCCAGTACGCTCGTGCGCCGCACCCTAGCTATGGCAAGGCACGCATACCGGCATGGGAGATGATTCGCTTCTCCGTCAATATCATGCGCGGTTGCTTTGGTGGCTGTACTTTCTGCTCGA
>CANIFC010000420.1 GCA_947466695.1 Oxalobacteraceae bacterium
CTGTCCACCGAGTGGCCGGCACCGGTATTTCTTTAAACTCTATGCGCTTGATTGTCAGTTACCGGATCTGAAAAATCCTACCAGAACGCAACTTGAGCAGGCGATGCAAGGACATATTCTTGAGCAGGCAGAGTTGATCGGCCTCTATCAGCGCGACGCCAACCATGCGTAGTTCTTTATAGAACTGCGTAGAATTGGATAGAGGTGGCCGGATTGACGGGCGCCGTCAATTTGTGCGATGGACGAATGGCCGCAATGAAAGACACTGCCGGCCACGCTGATTTTATGGCTAAAGTGGTGTCTGCCACTTCATGAATACACCCGTGCTGAGAGCGCTTCCTGGCGGGGTGCAACACACGCCAACTCACTCCAACTTACTAAAATTATTACCGCTCGCCCCTTAATCCGCGGCCGGCATTTGCGCCCATCTTGAGGAAACGCAATCCTCAGCCAGATCATCTTGGCATAGTGGCGCTTGATACTTGAAATCGCCCTTCATCACGTGAATTTTCAGGCCATGCTCAATTCCATTATGACTGATATTTCCCTTGCGTCTGCCGCGAGTCAGCTGCCAGCGTCGCCGTCTGTCCAGCCAGAGCGGCGCCTCGTGCTCAGCGCCAGTGGCCTTGGCAAGACCTACCAGATGGGTGACGTGACGGTACAGGCCTTGCTGGAGGTGGACCTCAGCATCTATGGCGGCGAATTCATCGTTCTGCTGGGGCCTTCCGGTAGTGGTAAATCGACCCTGCTTAATATTTTGGGTGGACTCGATCGTCCCAGTCATGGTACCGCGCATTTTGCCGGGCACGATCTCACGAGTGCCAGCGACGCCGAGCTGACCAGTTACCGGCGTGAACATGTCGGCTTTGTCTTTCAGTTTTATAATCTTATTCCCAGCCTGACGGTGCGTGAAAATGTCGAGCTGGTCACCGATATTGCGCTCCATCCGATGTCCGCCATCGAGGCCCTGGAACTGGTTGGCCTGGCGCAACGGCTGGATCATTTTCCTTCACAGTTATCGGGTGGCGAGCAGCAGCGGGTTGCCATTGCGCGTGCCATCGTCAAACGGCCCGATGTGCTGCTCTGCGACGAGCCGACCGGGGCACTTGATTACGTTACCGGCAAGCTGGTGCTGGAGGTCATCGAACGCATTAACCACGAACTGGGCACGACGGCGGTCGTCATTACGCATAACGCCGCCATTGCCGGTATGGCCGACCGGGTTTTGTACCTGGGGGGCGGGCGCATACAGCGTATCGTGAAGAACGAGCATAAACTCAAACCTGCCGAGTTGTCCTGGTGAAGGCACTTGACCGTAAGCTGCTACGCGATCTGCGCCTGATGTGGAGTCAGGCCATCACCATTGCCCTGGTGGTGGCAAGCGGGGTCGCCGGTTTCATCACTAGCTTCAGCGCCTACGATGCGCTGTCCTGGTCGCGTGATCTGTACTACGCCGATGCCCGTTTTGCTGATGTATTTGCGACGCTCAAACGCGCTCCGTTGTCGCTGGAACGTCAACTCGACACGATAGCCGGTGCCGCCCATGTCGAAACCTCGCTGACCCAGGTGGTGCCGGTCACTATTGCCGGCGTGGCCGAACCGATCGTCGGTCGCCTCATTGGTCTTGATAGCAAGACCGGGCAACGCCTCAATAAAGCGTACTTACGCAGCGGTCGCATGCTTGCTCCACAGCATTCCGGTGCCATTGAGACACTGGTGTCAGAAGGTTTTGCCGTTGCCCGCCAACTCAAGCCGGGCGACCGTATCGGTGCACTGATCAACGGCAAGCGGGAACAATTGCTGATCGTCGGCGTTGCCTTGTCGCCGGAGTATATTTTTGCCGGCATGGCCGGTTCACCCGATCAGCGTGGCTTCGGGGTGTTCTGGATTGAGCGCAAGACCCTGGCCTCAGCCTACAACATGGAAGGCGCATTTAATCAGGTGACGGTGAGGCTGGCCCCAGCTGCCAGTGAAGGTGCGGTGATTGACCAGCTTAATCGCCTGCTCGAACCGTACGGTGGCATCCGTGCGCATGGCCGTGACATCCAGATGTCGCATATGATCCTCAATTCCGAAATCAAGGAGCAGCGCGTCCTGGGCACCGTCTTACCAAGCATCTTTCTGGCGGTTGCCGGTTTTTTGCTCAATGTCGTGCTAAGCCGGCAGATCGCCACCCAGCGCGAACAAGTAGCAGCCTTGAAGGCGCTGGGCTACGCGGACCGCGTCATTGGTGTGCACTATCTGAAACTGGTCCTGGTGATCGTGTTGCTAGGCCTGGTACTGGGGCTGACGCTGGGCGTGTGGATGGGACACTGGTTTGTCGGCATTTATGCCGATGTATTTCGTTTTCCGGAGCTACGTTATCGCCTCAAGCCGGTGCTGGTGCTTGCCGTGATCGCGGTCGTCGCGGGCGCGGCTTTGCTAGCGACCTTCAACGCTATCCGGGCTACCGTGCGCTTGCCGCCGGCCGAAGCGATGCGTCCGCCGGCACCGGGCGTCTATTGTCCGATGCTCATTGAACGGCTGGGCATACAACAGTGGTTTTCTCCTGCCGTGCGGATGGTTCTGCGCACCATGGAGCGGCGGCTGTTACGTACCTCGCTGACGGTCTTCGGTATCGCGGTAGCGATGGCAATCGTCATTACCGGTGCGTTCTGGCGTGATTCCATTGCCGTCTTGCTCGATACCCAGTTTCATCAGGTCTTGCGCGGCGATGTCTCGATCGGCTTGCTGGAGGCCACGCCGGCGCGGGTTGGCCATAGCCTGGCAAAGTTGCCGCATGTAACGGCGGTTGAACTGATGCGAAGCGCCCCGGTGCGGCTGGTTCACGGCCACCGCAGCTGGCGTGGCACTCTTCAGGGCAAGCCTGAGCAGCCACAATTACACCGCATCGCCGGCCTGCAAGGCGCACTGTATAGCCCGCCGGCCAGCGGGGTGCTGCTCACTGACCGGCTGGCCGAACGCTTGCAGGTTCAGCCTGGTGACGTGATCCGGCTGGAGTTTCTTGAAGGCCGGCGTGAAAGCTTCGAGCTGGCCGTGACCGGCACCGTGGCTGAAATGATGGGTATGAATGTGTACATGGAACGCCATGCAGCAAACCGGTTGCTGCGCGAAGGCGATATCGTCAATCAGGCAACCGTTTCCGTGGAGCGTGGTTTTGAGAGCGATTTACTCAATGTGATGAAGGAGCTGCCTGTGGTCTCTGCTGCAGTCAGTAAAGCGGTGATGCAGCGCAATATTGAAGAGGGGACGGCCC
>CANIFC010000421.1 GCA_947466695.1 Oxalobacteraceae bacterium
CAGAGCGAGAGCGAAAGCGAGAAGGGCCATTTATTTGCCAGCCAGGGACGCGAGGTTATCGCTACCGCTGGCACCAAGTAATTGTTGCTTCACATGGGCCAGCTGATCCCGTACCTGACCGGCTTTTTCAAACTCCAGATTTTTCGCGTGATCCATCATGAGTTTTTCCAGACGCTTGATTTCACGGCTGATTTGCTTCTCGCTCATCATTTCGTATTTCGCCTGCTCCTGAGCGACTTCCAGCTCTTCCCGCGCCTCTTGCGGATTGTAGACGCCGTCAATAATGTCCTTGATCTTCTTTTTAATGCCGGTCGGAATAATATTGTTTGCCAGATTAAAGGCAATTTGTTTGTCACGCCGGCGTTCAGTTTCGTCAATGGCGCGCCGCATGGAGTCAGTGATCCGGTCGGCATACAAGATTGCCGTACCATTGAGATTGCGCGCAGCACGGCCTATGGTCTGAATCAAGCTGCGCTCGGAACGTAAAAATCCTTCTTTATCGGCATCGAGAATCGCCACCAGAGACACCTCGGGAATATCGAGACCTTCACGCAAAAGATTGATCCCGACCAGCACATCAAAGGTTCCCAGACGCAGGTCACGCAAGATTTCCACCCGCTCTACCGTATCGATATCACTGTGCAGGTAACGCACCTTGATGCCGTTATCGCTTAAAAATTCCGTCAGCTGTTCCGACATGCGCTTGGTCAGGGTCGTGACTAGCACACGCTCGTGCTTATTGACCCGGTCCGTAATTTCAGACATCAGGTCATCGACCTGAGTCATCGCGGGCCGCACCTCAATGCGCGGATCAACCAAGCCAGTCGGACGCACTACCTGTTCGACAATCTGATCGGCGTGCAGCCGCTCGTACTCGCCAGGAGTGGCCGACACGAATACCGTCTGGCGCATCTTGCTTTCAAACTCTTCAAATTTCAGTGGCCGGTTATCCAGCGCCGAAGGCAGGCGAAAGCCGTAGTCAACCAAATTTGTCTTGCGCGAGCGGTCGCCGTTATACATGGCGTTCAACTGGCCAGTCAGGACGTGCGACTCGTCGAGAAACATCAGTGCATCGTCAGGCAGGTAATCGACAAGAGTCGGCGGCGGCTCACCGGGCAAGGCACCGCTGAGATGGCGCGAATAATTTTCAATCCCTTTGGTGAAACCAATCTCCGCCATCATTTCAAGATCAAAACGGGTGCGTTGTTCAATCCGCTGCTCTTCAATCAGCTTATTTTCGCGCCGGAAAAACTCCAGCCGCTCGCGTAACTCGATCTTGATGGTGTCGACTGCGCGCAACACCGTTTCACGCGGCGTCACATAATGCGAGCTTGGGTAGACCGTAAAACGTGGAATCTTTTGTTTTACCCGGCCAGTGAGCGGATCAAATAGCTGTAAATTTTCAATTTCATCATCAAACATTTCAACCCTGAGCGCCAGTTCGGCGTGTTCGGCAGGAAAAATGTCGATGGTGTCGCCGCGCACGCGAAAGGCGCCCCGGCTAAAATCAATCTCATTACGGGTGTATTGCATCTGTATCAGGCGGGCGATCAAATCGCGCTGGCTCACCTTATCCTTGGCGCGCAAGGTCAGGATCATCTTGTGGTATTCCCTGGGATTACCGATACCGTAAATCGCGGAAACTGTGGCAACGATAATGACGTCACGCCGTTCCATCAGCGATTTGGTACAAGAGAGCCGCATCTGTTCTATGTGCTCGTTAATCGCCGAATCTTTTTCAATGAACAGATCCCGCTGGGGCACATAGGCCTCCGGCTGATAATAATCGTAGTAACTGACACAATATTCCACCGCATTACGGGGGAAAAATTCACGGAACTCGCTGTAAAGCTGCGCCGCCAAGGTTTTATTTGGTGCAAAAATGATCGCCGGACGACCGGTGCGGGCAATCACATTAGCCATCGTGTAAGTTTTACCTGAACCGGTAACTCCTAGCAAAGTCTGAAAACTTAAGCCATCATTGAGACCTTCCACCAATTTGGCAATGGCCGTAGGCTGATCACCTGCAGGCAGAAATAATTGACACAATTGAAACGGCGAGTCGGGGAAAGTGACGAATTTCGGTTCATCGGCCGCACTGGAAATCTCTGTTAAATGAGCCATTTACCTAATACCTTTGTTAGAATAGTTACCTGAAAAGAGATTTTAATTTTCCTTCCAACCTCCAGTCTGCCTTTGCCAGTCAATAAACAGACGATTTTTCATATTATCACGATGACCGCTCCCGCTAATTCCCCCCTGTTTTCCGCCATCACGATGGCCCCTCGCGACCCAATTCTGGGTATCACGGAAGGCTACAATGCTGACCAGAATCCTGCCAAGGTCAACCTCGGCGTTGGCGTCTACTACGACGACAACGGCAAGGTTCCCTTACTCGAATGCGTCAAGAAGGCCGAAGCTATCCTGATGGAGAAATTTGCGCCGCGCACTTATTTGCCAATCGAAGGCCTGGCTGCCTACGATAAAGCGGTGCAAGAACTTGTATTTGGTGCCGATAGCGCCGTAATACAAGAGAAACGTGCTATTACGGCACAAGCAATCGGTGGTACCGGCGCTCTCAAACTCGGTGCTGACTTCTTAAAACGCTTTGCGCCGGAAGCACAGGTTTGGATCAGCGACCCAAGCTGGGAAAATCACCGGGCGCTGTTTGAATCTGCCGGCTTTACTGTCAATAGTTATCCTTACTACGATGCACAGACGCGCGGTGTCAATTTTAGCGGCATGCTCGAGGCGCTTAACACCATGCCTGCGGGATCCATCGTCCTGCTGCACGCCTGCTGCCACAATCCAACTGGCGCCGACCTCACTGACGACCAGTGGACTGAGGTGATTGCAGCGGTAACATCGCGCGGCCTGGTTCCTTTCCTGGATATGGCTTATCAGGGTTTTGGTGACGGCATCGAAGCGGACGGCAAGGTAGTACGCCGTTTTGCCGATGCCGGCGGACCCCTGTTCGTGTCGAACTCATTTTCCAAATCGTTTTCGCTCTACGGTGAACGCGTCGGGGCACTGAGCATCGTCGCTGCCAGCGCGGAAGAAGCGGCGCGCATCATGTCACAACTTAAACGCGTCATTCGCACCAATTATTCAAATCCGCCCATGCATGGCGGCCAGGTGGTTGCCACCGTTCTCGCCACACCGGAACTTCGCCAGTTGTGGGAAGAAGAATTGGCCGGCATGCGGGTACGCATCCGCGAAATGCGCGCTACCTTCGTGGCAAAACTCAAGGAAA
>CANIFC010000422.1 GCA_947466695.1 Oxalobacteraceae bacterium
AAATCAAAATACGCCTCTGGCAGAACGTTTGCGTCCTGAGACACTCGATGAGGTTATCGGTCAGCAGCATTTGCTCGGTAGCGGAAAACCATTACGGGTTGCCTTTGAGTCTGGACAAGCTCACTCAATGATTCTGTGGGGGCCGCCTGGTGTCGGTAAGACGACCCTGGCACGCTTGATGGCAGACGCTTTCGATGCCGAATTTATTGCCTTATCCGCGGTGCTTTCTGGTGTCAAGGATATTCGTGAGGCGGTTGAACGGGCCCAGGTTCTAAAGGCCAACTCGCAACGCAGAACGATTCTATTTGTCGATGAGGTACATCGGTTTAATAAAAGCCAGCAAGACGCATTTTTGCCACACGTGGAAAGTGGCTTGTTTACCTTCATCGGTGCCACTACTGAAAATCCAAGTTTTGAAGTGAACGGGGCTTTGCTTTCGCGTGCCTCGGTGTATGTCCTGAAATCACTCGCGGAAGCAGATCTTGAGATTATGCTCGACCGTGCATGTGAAAAGGAACTGGCCGGCCTGCAGCTGACTGCTGAGGCTAAAGGTAGTTTGATCGCCAGTGCTGATGGTGATGGTCGCAAACTACTCAATAATCTCGATATCAGCGCCCGTGCTGCAGCCCTAAAAGGTGTAGCGCTGATAGACAATGCCTTGCTGGCAGAGTGTCTGGGTGACGCCTTGCGCCGTTTTGACAAGGGTGGAGATGCCTTTTATGATCAGATTTCTGCCTTGCATAAATCGGTCCGAGGTTCTAATCCGGACGCGGCATTGTACTGGCTGGTCCGCATGCTTGACGGTGGTGCGGATCCGCGCTACCTCACGCGCCGTCTGGTTAGAATGGCGAGCGAAGACATCGGCTTAGCCGATCCGCGCGCCTTGCGGGTAACGCTTGATGCAGCCGAGACTTACGAACGGCTGGGTTCCCCCGAAGGCGAACTCGCTTTGGCGGAAGCGGTTATTTATCTCGCTTGTGCGGCTAAATCGAATGCCGTCTATACCGCCTACAATGCCGTTCGTGCCTTGATTGCGAAAGATAAGTCGCGTTCGGTTCCGGAGCATTTACGCAATGCGCCGACCAAACTGATGAAGCAACTCGGTTATGGCAAGCTGTACCGTTATGCGCATGATGAGCCAGACGCCTACGCAGCGGGAGAAACTTACCTGCCCGAGGGCTTGGAGGGGCAGCAATGGTATCGTCCGGTTCCACGCGGATTGGAAATTAAGATTGCCGAAAAGCTGGCTTACTTGCGCCAGCGTGATGACGAGGCCCGTTGATCCTGACTTCGTAAATCTTGGGCGACAGGCAAGCAGGCCGGTAAGCCGGCGAGCATTGCTAACTCATCTCCGGTAAAAAGTAAAAAAGCCATCTGAGTCTGAACCGGGATGGCTTTTTGTGAAGTTTGCTGGAAAATTTCAGACTATTCAGACTATTCAGACTATTCAGACTATTCAGACTATTCAGACTATTCAGACTACTTATAGATCAAAGCTGATACCTTGTGCCAATGGTAATGCGTTGCTGTAATTAATTGTGTTGGTAGAGCGGCGCATGTAAGCTTTCCATGCGTCGGAACCAGACTCCCGGCCGCCGCCAGTTTCTTTTTCTCCACCAAACGCCCCTCCGATTTCTGCACCGCTGGGGCCAATGTTGACATTGGCGATGCCGCAATCACTACCGCGGTCAGACATGAAATATTCCGCTTCGCGGAGATCGGTGGTGAAAATACTCGATGAGAGACCTTGCGGGACCTCGTTATTCCAGGCGATCGCCTGTTGCAGATCGGTATAGCGCACGATATACATGACGGGAGCGAAAGTTTCATGATGCATACCCGTGGTTTGTTCCGGCATTTCTACCAGTGAGGGTCGCACATAGTAGGCCTCTTCACAGTCTTTGACGATCACCCGTTCGCCACCAGAGACTTTTCCCTTGTCGAGTACTGCTGCAGCCAAGGCACTTTGCATGGCCTCAAATGCAGCCTGATCAATCAATGGGCCGACCAGTGTTGAGGCCTCCAGCGGATTGCCGACCGGTAGTCCGGCGTAAATTTTCTTCAGCTGTGGCACCAGAGTATCGTAGATGCTGTCGTGCACAAACAGGCGCCGTAACGACGTACAGCGCTGTCCAGCAGTGCCGACCGCCGAGAAAGTAATGCCGCGAACCGCCATGGCGAGATCGGCGCTTGGTGCCACGATCATCGCATTGTTACCCCCAAGCTCAAGGATGGTGCGGGTAAGACGTTTGGCGCAGGTTTCAGCTACAAGGCGGCCCATGTGGGTGCTGCCTGTGGCGCTGACCAGGACAACGCGTTTATCTCCAACCATGTGCGCCCCGGTATCGCGCCCACCGATGAGTAATTCTGCCAGACCTGATGGTGCATCGTTTGCTGTTGCATTAAAACGGACAACAGCTTTCATGAACAAGGCGTGCGTCGCGAGGGCGGTCAACGGCGTTTTTTCTGAGGGCTTCCAGGTGACGCTATTGCCGCAGACTAGCGCGAGTGTGGCATTCCACGCCCACACTGCAACGGGAAAATTAAAAGCGGAAATGACTCCAACGACGCCGATAGGGTGCCAGACTTCCATCATGCGGTGGCCCGGGCGCTCTGATGCGATTGTCAGTCCATAGAGCTGGCGTGATAACCCGACCGCAAAATCACAGATATCGATCATTTCCTGGACTTCTCCCAGGCCTTCTTGCAAAATTTTACCTGCCTCAAGCGTGACCACTTTGCCCAGTGCCTGCTTATGGGTACGCAGTTCCTCGCCGAACAGGCGTACCAGTTCACCCCGGCGCGGTGCCGGCACATCACGCCATTGTAAAAAAGCGGTATGCGCGCGGGTGATCTTGCTTTTGACTTGCTCCGCATTGTCTGCGCGTAAGCTCGCAAGCGTTGTACCGTCGATAGGTGAAATGCTGGTAATGTCGTGTCCCTGATAATCGCTCAGTACAACACCTAACTCCGCTAAAACATCCTTAATATGTGTGCCCATGTCGTTTCCTGAATGAAGAGGGGGATGGAAAAAGTGAGAGGTAGAGAACCTAGGTTCACCTTGCTTACTCTCTCATTAGCTTAAATTAATCTCTACGGAAATATACGATATCAACGAAACCAAATAATAATCCTACTCAGATCATATTTCGCTTTGTTGTTGATATCGTCAAGGATTTCTTTGCCGCCAGATTGTTGATCTGAACCCGGCTATTTGGTGCCTGCTTCACACTGCATAATAGCGA
>CANIFC010000423.1 GCA_947466695.1 Oxalobacteraceae bacterium
CGGTGGGTGATCGCCCTGGTCGAATCGAACCGCGCGCCCTCAAGCGAAGACCTAAACCCTACCCTCTACTGACCAAAACAAGGACTGCGGCACGGGAAGAAGTACGGAAAAATGGTCATCCGAAAAAGCTTAAGTAAGTGCCATTCGGATCAGATGCCTGCTTGAGTGCGCTTAATCAGGCATCACAGTAACTGATCGACCGGGGGATAGAGCCTAAAACATAATTAAAAAATAAATAATAAAGTTATACGATTAAATTTATTGTCTAGCCAGTTGCAATTTGCGTCAACAAAATATCAAAAAGGCCCAAAAACTATCTCGGGCACAATGTGAAGCACTTCTTTTCTTTACAATTTCAAAATATGAAATTATATTTACACATTCATTCCACTCTCGATATCCGTCCATCATGATCCATCTCGATAATCCAGCTCCGGGCGGTACAGTCAATGCCCGTATTGGCAAAGTGTATTTAAGCCTGTCAAAAGCACATAGAAAAACAGCGGATTATGTACTCTCGAATGCCTTTCGTTCAGCGACGATGTCGATTGATGAACTGGCCAACGCCGTTGGCATTTCCATTGCCACCGCGAATCGCTTCGCCCGGGCACTTGGATTTGATGGCTACCCGCAATTTCGCGCGGAACTGGTGTGCGGTTTCGAGGCGATGCTGGCACCGATCGACAACCTGCGCAATGAGGTGCAAAGACCGGCGACCAGTACCGAGATTATCAGTGATTCACTGAGCGAAGATCTGGCTAACCTGGAAGCGACCCGGCGCGGCCTGGCACCGGACCTGTGCAATCAGGCCGTCAGGATGATCCTCAATGCAGAGCGCATTTATATTGTTGGCTATGGTGCCAGTGCGTTCCTTGGCGGCCTGATGGCGCATGGCCTTGACCCGTTCTGCGACACCATACAATGCACGGTTGGTTCAGGCGGTCCATCCCACGTGGCACGACAATTATTTAAATATACCTCGCGTGACCTGGTGATCGGAATTTCATTTCCACGCTACGCCGAAGACGTCATTACGATGCTGCGTCAGGTGCAGGAAAAAGGTGTCCCGGTACTGGCCTTGACGGACGCCCCGAGTTCTCCCCTGGCCTCGCACGCCAACGTCACGCTCTATGCGCAGACACGGCGCCAGTTTTCACCCAACTCGGAAGGTGCCGCCTTATGCCTGATTGAGGCAATCTGCAGCGCAGTCGCGCATCAGGCCAAGTCGCCGGTACACTCAGCATCGGAAGTGACCAAGTTCATGATGCCGTGGCTCTATCAGGGCGGCGCCCACGCCACACGAAAACCAGGACCGGTAAGCACTCCGGATAGTGAAGCAACATCATTGCCTGGCTAATAAAAAAAAGGTGCCTATCAACTTCAGGCACCTTTCTCTCCGGCGAATTATTCTTATCGATCTTATTTTTTGCTAATCTTACTCTGCAGCGATCACTTGTGAAGCGGCATTGATCACAGCAGCAATACGGCCTACATCGCGCAATTGAACGGTAGACATTCCTTCTTTTTTGAGTAACTCAAAATGCGATTTAACACAGAAGTGACATTTTCCGACGATGGACGCAGATAACGCGTACATTTCAAAACGACGCTTATCGACACCGCCGTTGGTCGCATAGGCATTCATGCGCAATTGCGCCGCCTGTGTTTTCATTTCTGCGTCGTCCGTCATTTCGACAAACGGATACCAGACATTATTCATCCCCATCAAGGCTGAGGCAGTCAGGACGGCATTGACTTCTTCTGCACTGAGCGCACCGCTGGCTTTAATGATGTCGACAATAACTTTACTCTTGGCTGCAAAGGCTGCCGCCAACGCGACAGCAACAGCATCGTTACCTTCAAGACTGGAGCGCGCGATGGTACCGTCGATATTCAAACGAATGTCCTTAGCGTAATCCGGAATTAAATTTTTAATTAAACTCAAGAATTCCATAGTATTTTCCTATCAATAAAGTGTTTTTAAAACCCGCAAGAGCGGGTTTTATGATGCTGCTATTGTTATCACTATACCTTTGCAGTAGAGCGGTTACAAACTTTGATTACAGAGTGCCGCCGCCAACTGAACGGTTACATGGGCACAGTTCGTCTGTCTGCAAGCCATCCAAAATACGCAGGATTTCTGTCGGGTTACGTCCAACGTTCAAGTTATTGACCGAAACGTGCTGAACGACGTTATCTGGATCAACAATGAAGGTAGCACGTAATGCGACACCGGCGCTGACGTCACGTACGCCAAGCATATCGACCAGGGAACCAGTTGAATCACCGAAAGAGTAGTGGTTCAGTTTGCTCAGGTCCGGATGTTCACGGCGCCATGCCAATTTACAGAATTCGTTATCAGTGGAACCACCCATCAGCACTGCATCACGGTCGGCAAAATCGACTGCCAATTTACCGAATTCGACGATTTCTGTCGGGCAGACAAATGTAAAATCTTTTGGATAGAAATAAATGATTTTCCATTTACCAGGGAATGAGGCTTCAGTGATATCTTCGAATGCTGAGACGCCATTTTCTTCATGATTGTTGAAACCTGGCTTGGCAGCAGTAACTTTAAAAGCGTCGAGTTTATGACCTACAGTTTTCATATAATTCTCCTGATTGGGTACTTCTACGTGAACAGTACGTTCACCACAACCTTGATTATAACACTATGACCTTTAAATATATAATAGATTTTAGCTAATGCCTTATTAGCTAAAGCGTATCTCACGTATCCTGAACTGATCTCATCCTGCATTTTTATCGCCACCGAGCGCCTTCAAGCGACTATTTTGGGAGGATCTTTTTCTGGCAGGCTGAACCACAACAGCGATCCCCGCCCCCTCTTCGCTCTCGAATCCAATTGATCCGCCCATCTTTTCGATGAGCGTCCTTGCAATATTCAAACCCCGTCCCGTATCGCCTGCTTTCTAGCATTGTCTTTATCAGCTCACTCAAATTTAAGGACGCCGCAAGCGGCAGACATTCAGGTTGACATCAAGAAAGCAGAGTCGGACGACATCCGCCACCATGACGGAATCGAGGTTTCAATCGAGCTTTTAATCGGTGATATGGCACAGAAGGCCATCGCTTGTTGTGAACATAGTGGCGCTTGTCAAAACGGGGAGATACGGCATTACCTTAAGGCGTAACCGAAGCACTATTCAGCGGTGTTTTCGGGCAATGGGAGTCGACATAATAATTGACCTTTTTACGCGGATTAAGATAATCGA
>CANIFC010000424.1 GCA_947466695.1 Oxalobacteraceae bacterium
CAGCACATCGGCAAGTTACTTATTATTTATCGCCCTAAGTTAGAAGGCGAAAAAGAAACAAAACTGATCAAAAAAGGTCGAGGCATGCGCGAAGTTACCATCGTCAAGCCTAGCCCGAGCGGCACTAAAAAACCTTCCGTATCGAAGGTCATGGTCAAAGGCAATGAGCGCGTCACGCAAGGCGGCAACATCAAACGAGCAAAACCTCGTCAAAGCAGCCCTAAAAAATCGGCGCTTGGCAACGCTTGATGATTTTTTAAAATTTGCAAGGAGGAGAGGCCTGTTTATTTGCCTCTCTTCAACTATATTCAACTACCTTCAACTTTCTTTAACTCTTTTTATATGTACAAGACATCCAACACTTCGTACTCACGAATACCTGCAGGAGCCTGAACACCGACAATGTCACCGGCATATTTGCCGATCAGGGCACGTGCAATAGGGGAAGTGATTGAAACTTTACTTTCTTTAATATCCGCTTCATCCTCTCCAACAATTTGGTAACTCACTTTTTGAGATGTCTCCAAATCTTCCAGATGTACCGTCGCACCGAACACAACCCGACCTTCCGCATCGAGCGTGACAGGATCAATTATTTGCGCTGCGCTTAACTTTCCATCGAGATCCGCGATCCGGCCTTCAATAAAGCTTTGACGCTCTTTTGCTGCATCGTACTCGGCATTCTCGGACAAGTCACCCTGCGCTCTCGCTTCAGAAATAGCGCTAATAATCTGAGGACGCTCTTTGGTCTTGAGCCTGTGTAATTCCTGCTTGAGCAATTCTGCTCCGAACTTTGTAAGAGGTACTGTACTCATGGCTTTAACTTAAAAATAGGGTTAATCACAATCGAGAAAGTGCGCATTTTTCTCATCTGGATGTCTGAAAAATACTCAAGGCAACATCTTATCCATATCATATCTCAGGTCAAATAACTGATGCCATCCGGATATGCGCAACATTCGAAACTATTAAAACTATCGAGGTCACAGGTAACAACGGTGATGCTGTTCTCTGTGACCTCGATCGTAAAACTTAAATTGTCTGCTTAGTGTAAGGTTTTATGCAAGCCTTGTAAATCGTAGACACGTAATTCGTCAAGATGGCGCATCCCCTCGACCGCAGCTTCTGCACCGGCAATCGTGGTGAACGTCGTCGCACCTGAAGCCAGGGAAGATACCCGGATAGCCCGTGAATCCACAATCGCGTTACGCTTTTCCTCAACGGTATTGATGACAAGCGCGATTTCACGATTTTTAATGATATCAACCACGTGGGGCCTGCCCTCAGCGACCTTATTGATCGTTGCACACGGCACACCTGTGGCAACAATCGCCGCAGCCGTACCTTTAGTGGCGACCAGACTGAACCCCATATCAACCAGGGCTTTGGCAACCTTGACTGCACGTGGCTTGTCTGCGGTCTTGACGCTGAGGAAAACTTTCCCGGATTTAGGCAATTTGATACCGGCACCGAGCTGAGATTTCACAAACGCTTCGCCAAAGGTCTTGCCAACACCCATAACCTCACCGGTGGACTTCATTTCAGGACCGAGGATTGTATCGACTCCGGGAAATTTCACGAAGGGGAAAACGGCTTCCTTAACACTAAAGTAAGCAGGAATCACTTCCTCGAATATCCCTTGCGAATCGAGCGATTGTCCCACCATGCAACGGGCGGCAATCTTGGCCAATTGCAATCCGGTAACCTTGGAAACAAAAGGTACCGTACGCGATGCGCGTGGATTAACCTCGAGCACAAACACGATATCTTTTCCATCCTGATGCTGTATTGCAAACTGAACATTCATCAAACCGACAACATTCAGTCCTTTCGCCATCAATGCCGTCTGACGCTTCAATTCCTCAATCGTTTCAGCTTTCAGTGAATACGGTGGCAATGAGCAAGCAGAATCGCCGGAATGAACACCAGCCTGCTCGATATGCTCCATCACGCCACCGATAAAGGTGCGCACTCCGTCAGACAGACAATCAACGTCGACCTCAATGGCATCATTGAGAAACCGGTCAAGTAGCACAGGAGAGTCATGCGACACCTTGACCGCTTCACGCATATAGCGCTCCAAGTCGCGTTGCTCATGCACAATTTCCATGGCACGACCGCCCAGCACATACGAGGGACGAACTACCAGCGGGTAACCAATCTCTTGCGCAAGCAAAAGTGCGTCCGCTTCCGTACGTGCAGTCCGGTTTGGTGGTTGCCGCAGACCCAGGTCATGCAGCATTTTCTGAAACCGTTCACGGTCCTCAGCTGCATCGATCATATCGGGCGAAGTGCCAATGATCGGTACGCCATTTGCTTCAAGTTCAAGCGCAAGTTTCAGTGGCGTCTGTCCGCCGTACTGAACAATAACGCCAACCGGTTTTTCCTTGTCAACAATCTCCAGTACATCCTCAAGTGTCAACGGCTCAAAATACAAACGATCCGAGGTATCAAAATCGGTAGAGACAGTCTCGGGATTACAGTTGACCATGATCGTTTCGTAGCCATCTTCACGCATGGCAAATGCCGCATGAACACAACAGTAATCAAATTCAATGCCCTGGCCGATTCGATTCGGACCACCACCGAGAACCATAATCTTTTTCTTGTCAGTCGGAGCTGACTCGCACTCTTCTTCATACGTGGAATACATGTAGGCAGTTTTGGTCGCAAACTCTCCAGCACACGTGTCAACCCGCTTGTACACGGGACGAATGCCCATTGCATGACGCTGCTTGCGCACGGCTGTATCAGTCGTTTTCAAAAGTTTTGCCAGACGACGGTCGGCAAAACCTTTTTGCTTCAGTTTCAGAAACAACGCCTTGTCAATCATGTCGAGAGACTGTGTGTCCAGCCATAACTCAATATCAATCAGATCTTTGATCTGCGCAAGGAACCAAGGATCAATATGTGTCAGCTGATGCACTTCATCCAGCGAAAAACCATGCGCAAAAGCGTCACCGACATACCAGATGCGGTCAGGACCAGGCTCACCCAGTTCTTTTTCCAGGATTTCGCGATCTTGCGTTTTTTCATTCATCCCATCGACGCCGACCTCGAGACCACGCAAGGCTTTCTGGAAAGACTCCTGAAAAGTGCGTCCAATGGCCATGACTTCGCCGACTGACTTCATTTGCGTGGTCAGGCGATTATCGGCTTGCGGAAATTTTTCAAAAGTGAATCGTGGGATTTTTGTGACGACATAGTCAATTGATGGCTCAAATGATGCCGG
>CANIFC010000425.1 GCA_947466695.1 Oxalobacteraceae bacterium
GTCAGAAGAGATGGTGACAGGTGTCTTGAGAATTTTCTCTATCGTCGCCACCGGCTCAAAGCACGTATTGGTACGCTGTCGGTTTTTGTTCTGAAATCCGGCCAGGACCTTGGTAGCCGCTGCTGAAATCGCCCGGTCCGGGGTGGCATCGGGCCGTGCAATGTGATAGCCCTGGCCACAGGCGATGCCGAGGTTGCGGATCGCAATCAACTCGCCCTGTGTCTCAATGCCTTCAGCGACGACACGCGTCCCACATTGTTCTGCGATGCCTTGTATGGCCCGCACGAACTGCATTTTTACCGGATCCTGATCAATGCCCTGAATGAAGTGCATGTCGATTTTGACGTATTCAGGCTTAAGCTCAGACCAGAGCCGCAGACTAGAAAAACCTTCACCCAGATCATCAATGGCAATCTCAAAGCCCATGTTCCGGTAGTGTAAAACGGCCTCTTTGAGTAAATTGTAATCATGGGTTGGCTGATGCTCGGTCAGCTCAATGATCACCCGCTCCGGATTGATGCCGAACTCATGCAGATACTCCAGCGTCTCGCCATACTTCCTGTCTTTTTGTAGCAGACATTCCGGGCTGACATTAAGGAATAATTTCCCCGGTAAGTTAAGTGCAGCAAATTGCTCCAGCACGATACGGCGGCATAAATGCTCAACGGTTACAGTCAGGTTATGTGCTGCCGCAGCCTTGAATAATTTGAGCGGTGAGTAGAGGGCGCTATCGGACGGGCCGCGGATCAAGCCCTCATAGCCGAGAATACTGCCGCCAGCCATATCGATGATTGGTTGAAAGCGTGCGCTTAACGTTTTATAGCGAATTATTCGCTGAAGCTGAGCTAGTACTGCGCTGAGGGTCTCTTTTTGTTCGCATTCATTTGAAACGGAGTCAGAAACGGCTTCATAAAAAGCATATTCAAGGAAGTTGTCATCCATTTAAGCTACCCATTAAGCTACCCATTAAGCTGCACATTAAGCTGACCTTATTAAAAAACGTGATGAAAAAATGTTAAAAAAAGCAGAAGGACGGTTTAACTGAATGGCCACTACAATTTCTGTAAACCATTGAATTATTTAGCGAGTATCATAATGTTGATTTATGACCGCAGCATGTCGGGGAAGGTCATTTTGCTGCCTGCCTGGAGGAGTAAACGGTCGATAATAAAAATCATGAAATAAAACTGATTTTTTTGATATAATGTTTGGCTGCATTGTTCTGATTCAAAATTAGGATCTGGGTAAAGCATTCAAACATGGTAATTACCAAAGCTGACATGTTGAGAGATGAAAGCGTAAAGCGACATCTCAGGAAGTATTTATTTTTGAAATAGTGTTATTGAAAAATTCAAAAAATTATTTTCAGTGGCATAGCGTAAAAATTAAAAATAGTGCCGTAAAGGCGCATGGAAGAGTGGCAGAGTGGCCGAATGTACCTGACTCGAAATCAGGCGTACGTGCGAGCGTACCGTGGGTTCGAATCCCACCTCTTCCTCCAAAAGCATGAAAAACGTTAGCAAAGTTTGACCATAAACCCCTAAAGAATCAATCGCTTAGGGGTTTTTTTACGTCCATAGCGGCAAAGTATGCCCATTGACAGCCACGGTTTTTGGATACATCCTTGTATCCATAGATACAAAAACAAAAACCGTTGGATACAAAAATGCCTAAACTTGCAATACCACTTACCGATATACAGGTGAAGAACAGCAAACCCAAAGGAAAGACCTGGACGCTTGCGGATGGTAATAACTTGTATTTGGAAATTACGCCAACGGGTAAAAAATTCTGGCGCATGACGTACCGTCGACCTAATAGCCAAACGAAGAACCGTTTAAGCTTCGGTGAGTACCCTCTGGTCACGCTGGCAGGCGCAAGGACGATGTGTCTTGCCGCTCGTAAGCTACTCAAAGACGGAACAGACCCGGCAGAGGACCGAGATGAGAAAAAACAGCTTGCCACTAATTCAGCCGCCAACACATTTGAAGCGGTAGCACGTGAATGGCACAAGAACAAAGCTTCTCATTCCTGGCAACCCCAAACTAGTCAGCAAAACCTGAGATCACTGGAGAAAGACCTTTTTCCATTGATAGGCAATTTACCTATTGCGACCATTAAAACTTCGTTAATGCTTGAAGTCCTGCAGCAGATTGAGAAGCGGGGCGCGTTAGAAGTCACTAAGCGAGTTGCGACTCTTGCCAGTGGGGTTTTTAAGTATGCCGTGGTGAAGGATTTAATGTTGTATGACCCGATACAGGCATTAAAAAGTGAGTTGAAGCCAAGAACCAAAGGCCATCACGCAGCCATCAAGACGGAAGATTTGCCGGAGTTTCTAAAGGTGTTGAACAAGAACGAGGGGCGCATGTATCCACCGAATCGGATTGCCTTGCGTTTAATGATGCTGACCTTTGTACGGACCAGTGAATTGATTGAAACACCTTGGGCGGAGATCGACTTAATAAATGAGCAATGGGTTATCCCGTGGCAGCGTATGAAAATGGGTAAAAAGAAAATCAGGCCGCGCAAGGTAGACCATCATGTTTTTTTACCACACCAAGGCTGGGAGCTTTTGCGAGAGCTTCATGAGTTCACAGGGGGAAATGATTTTCTATTTCCCAATCAGCGTGATCATGAAAAGCCAGTCAGCAACGGCATGATACTGGCGGCGTTAAAGCGTATGGGGTATGCAGGAATAATGACCGGGCACGGATTCAGATCGCTGGCAAAGGGTATGTTAAAAACGCTTAAATACCCCCTAGATCGTATTGAGTTGCAACTTTCCCACGCGTCAGGTGAGGCTTACGGGGCGGCATACGACCGAGAAGAATTTTTAGACGAGCGTAAAGACATGATGCAGCATTACGCTGATTATCTCGAGCAAGTTGAGCGTGGCAATGTGATTATTAGCAAATTTGGTAAGGTAGTTTAATCCGTCACGTATGTTTTATTGATTGCAAATCAACAATGAATTTCTTGTTATTTTTTGTAAATTTTAAATGGACTAGCATTGAAAAAAATACGCGCAAATTACAGTGACGAATTTCTGCAAATGATCACAACCGAATTTTTGAATGGTGGAACAGTTCGGCTAGAAAACGTCGACCGCGTTCGGGAAAAAATTCGAATTGTACGCGATGAAAATTATGATTCATTATTTCTCGAAATGTTACATGCGGTTGTTTTGATAAATTTCGAAGATGCATTAACGGGTTTCAATAAATATGTA
>CANIFC010000426.1 GCA_947466695.1 Oxalobacteraceae bacterium
AGCCAATTTACCAAGGCCCTTCATTTGCGCGGTTATCTGTCCGGTTTTTCCAAGGTAAAGTGCTTTAGCGTTTTCTAAAGCAGCGGCGTCCTGGGCAGCGGAAAAGTCTGCTCGCGCTTGAGTGACAAGATGATCTAAGGGGTTCATGCGATTTTTTCCCAATGTAGGGAACCTGATTGCGAAAAACTAAAAAATGAAATACCGAAAGCAAAACGGGGCACAGGATTGAACCTCTGCCCCGCTTTTTGTAGAGCCTAGCATGCTGCTAAGCTGTACCTGACTCTGTACTTAAGCAGCCAGTGTCGCTTTGACTTGATTAACAATCGCAGTAAATGCCGGCTTGTCCATCACAGCCATATCAGCCAAGACCTTACGATCGAGTTCAATACAGGCTTTTTTCAAGCCGTTCATGAACACGCTGTAAGTCATGCCGTGCTGGCGTGATGCCGCGTTGATACGGGTAATCCACAAAGCGCGGAATACACGTTTTTTGTTACGGCGGTCACGATACGCATATTGACCCGCACGCATAACTGCTTGCTTGGCAACACGGTATACCTTACTGCGACGACCACGATAACCTTTGGCTAAATCGAGAACTTTTTTATGACGGGCACGAGCGGTAACCCCACGTTTTACTCTAGGCATAGTAACTCCTTAATAGATGAGTATGAGGTTAAGCGTTCGGCATCATGCGCATGACAGAAACTGTGTCATGTGCATTGACGTTCGTGATACCGCGCAATTGGCGTTTGTTCTTTGTAGTCTTTTTGGTCAAAATGTGGCGCTTGAAAGCGTGACCACATTTGATAGTTCCACCTGGACGTACACGAAAACGCTTCTTGGCAGAGCTCTTTGTTTTCATTTTTGGCATGACGCATCTGTCTTAACGACAGCTCCAATTATATATGATGGTAGGTGGCAACAATGACGATGCACTTGGATGCCTACTTCTCACTTAGTGATGGCGTGAAATCTAGTTCAACGCCCATCATGGAAAAACTTACCATACTCAGCGAGTATTTCCACGAATTTTACAAACCCGGAAAAAATCCGGATTACAATTATTTCTTTTTCTTAGGCGACAGAATCATGATCATCTGACGCCCTTCCATCTTCGGAAACTGCTCGACCTGGCCATACGGCTCAAGATCAAGCTTTAAACGCTCAAGCATACGCATTCCGATATCTTGATGCGCCATTTCACGACCACGGAAACGCAATGTGATCTTGGTCTTGTCGCCGTCGTCCAAAAATTTAGTCAGATTACGCAACTTGATGTTGTAGTCGCCATCGTCGGTACCTGGCCGGAACTTCACTTCTTTCACCAGAATAACCTTCTGCTTCAACTTCGCCTCGTGCGCCTTCTTCTGTTCTTGATACTTGAATTTGCCGTAATCCATCAGACGGCAAACCGGAGGTTGCGCAGTAGGTGCGATCTCCACCAGATCAACGTTTGCTTCTTCCGATAAACGAAAGGCTTCACTCAGTTTAACGATACCTAATGGCTCGTTCTCAACGCCTGATAAGCGCACTTCTAGTGCAGTAATTTCACCGTTGATGCGATGTGACTTGTCGGTAGCTATTGCAGTTTCCTTAAAAAATAAAAAAATCAGCCGGGTACTCTATTTACGGACTTAACCTGGTGTCTATATCTTATTGGCTACGTCATTATTAAGACGCTCCAACAGAGCTTCGTGGGTCATTACACCCAGATCCAAATTTCCGCGAGTACGCACGGCCACAGTATTTGCATCCTTTTCCTTATCACCAATGATGACGATGTAAGGTAACTTCTGAATAGAATGCTCGCGTATTTTATAGGTTATTTTCTCATTACGCAAATCTGTGTTGACCCTGAACCCCTGCTTCTTCAGATTTTCGGCAACAGAATGCGCATAATCAGCCTGCGACTCGGAAATATTGAGAACCGAAATCTGCACTGGAGCGAGCCACAATGGTAAGGCACCGGCATGGTTTTCTATTAAAATACCGATGAAACGCTCCATCGAGCCAACGATCGCCCGATGCAACATGACAGGAACTTTCCGCGAATTATCATCAGAAACATATTCAGCGGAAAGGCGACCAGGCATGGAAAAATCCACTTGCATCGTCCCGACCTGCCAAGGCCGTCCCAAGCTATCCTTGAGATGATATTCGATTTTAGGGCCGTAGAACGCACCCTCTCCAGGCAATTCATCCCAAGTCATGCCACATTCACGAAGTGCAGAACGCAGCGTCTCTTCGGCGCGATCCCAGATATCGTCGGCACCGATACGATTCTCGGGACGCAAGGCGATTTTGATCGCAATATTTGAAAAACCGAAATCAGCATACACACTCATTGCCTGAGAATGAAAGGCTGCTACTTCACCCTGAATTTGTTCTTCAGTACAAAAAATATGACCATCATCCTGAGTGAAGCCACGCACACGCATAATGCCATGCAACGCCCCCGAAGGCTCATTACGGTGGCATTGACCAAACTCTCCGTAACGCAAAGGTAATTCACGATAACTACGCATATTTGCATTAAAAATTTGCACGTGTCCAGGACAGTTCATCGGCTTAAGCGCGTAACTACGATTTTCCGACTCGGTACTGAACATGTTTTCGCGGTAGTTCTCCCAGTGCCCGGTCTTTTCCCATAAGCTACGATCCAGGATTTGTGGCGCCTTGACTTCCTGGTAGCCACAATCCTGATAAACCCGACGCATGTATTGCTCAATCTGCTGCCAGATCGTCCAGCCTTTAGGATGCCAAAAAACCAAACCAGGCGCTTCTTCCTGAAAGTGAAACAAGTCGAGCGCTTTACCGAGCTTGCGGTGGTCGCGCTTCTCCGCCTCTTCCAGCATGTGCAGGTAAGCTTCCTGATCTTCTTTTTTCACAAAGGCCGTTCCATAGACGCGCTGCAGCATCTCGTTTTTAGAATCCCCGCGCCAGTACGCACCGGCCAGTTTCATCAACTTAAAGACCTTGAGCTTACCGGTTGATGGCACGTGGGGTCCGCGGCACAAATCAGTAAAAGCGCCCTCGGTATAGAGCGACACATCCTGATCCGCAGGAATCGATTCGATAATCTCTGCCTTGTAGTTTTCCCCTATTGACTTGAAATAGGCGACAGCCTCATCGCGCGGCAAGACCTTACGGGTAACCTGCTCATCTTTTTTTGCCAGTTCCAGCATCTTTTTTTCGATGACAACCAGATCATCCGGAG
>CANIFC010000427.1 GCA_947466695.1 Oxalobacteraceae bacterium
TCACAGGCCGTAGTCATGACGTCACTCAATGCCAGACTCCGGGCATTGACTTCAGCACGCTGGGCTGGCAACAAGCGGTCATCCTGAGGTACAACCATGCCATTATTTTGTGCAAGATCCTTGACTGCATCCACGAAATTCATGCCGGAATACTCCATCACGAATCCGATGGAGGTTCCATGCGCTCCACAACCAAAGCAGTGGTAAAACTGCTTGGTGGGACTAACCGTAAAACTGGGAGATTTTTCGTTATGAAAAGGGCACAATCCCATAAAGTTTGCCCCCCCTTTTTTTAACTGGACGTACTTGCCCACGACATCGACGATGTCAACGCGAGCAAGCAAATCCTGAATAAATGTTTGAGGTATCAATGAGAAATTATGGCAATGTCAAAAGTGGACAGGTAGCGACTAAGTGAAACTGAATCAGCGAGGGGCAAGTGCCGCCTTCACCAAAGCAGAAACGACGGTCATATCAGCCCGCCCAGCCAGAGTTGACTTCAGTGCAGCCATTAATTTACCCATGTCTTGTGGTCCGGTAGCGCCGGTTTCCAGTACAGCGGCAGCAACCGCAGCCTGCATCTCGGCGTCAGTCAATCCTGCAGGCATGTATGCGGACAAAATCACCAGTTCCGCTTTTTCAATATCCGCCAGATCCTGCCGTCCACCAGCCTCGAATTGGGCGATGGAGTCTTTACGCTGCTTGATCATTTTTTCAATGATTGCCAGCACCAGGACATCCGTCAGCTCAATGCGCTCATCGACTTCTTTTTGCTTCATGGCAGCAGTTATCAAACGAATGGTTCCGAGCTTGACTGCCTCTTTGGCACGCATAGCCGATTTCATGTCTTCGGTGATTTGATCTTTTAAGCTCATATTGCCCTCTGAAGTGTACTCATCAGTGATGATCTCATTTTGAAAACAAAAGAAAGCTCACCAATGAAAAACAAAAAATTAAAAAGATAAAGCCCGCTGCGGTATACCGGAGCGGGCATGCAAGTCTGAAAAAAGACTAAATCGCGAATATAACCAAGGTGAACCTTGGAAAAATTTTTGAATTAATACATTTTCTTAGGCAATTGCTGACTACGAATACGTTTGTAGTGACGCTTTACTGCGGCAGCCAGCTTGCGCTTGCGCTCTGCAGTTGGCTTTTCGTAGAACTCGCGCGCACGCAATTCGGTCAACAGACCGGTCTTTTCGATGGTACGCTTGAAGCGACGCATTGCGACTTCGAACGGCTCGTTTTCTTTAAGGCGAATTGTGGTCATGTAAGTTCGAACCAATGAAAAATTATAAGGAGGAAGCGATTATAGCAGCAATTACCTGATTAGGGAAGTTACTTGAGTAATACTTGTTTTAATCCTGCGAGGAGTAAGCAAACATACAGCCATTTGTAGTGATCCTGGTTTCAATATCGCCTTTAATAGGACGGTCCATAAGGCTTATTGAGGTCATCCAATTTATCCAATCTCGCATCTCGCACCTCGCATCTCGCATCTCGCACCCTATATCTCGTACTGCCAATGACGCGGTAAATTTCGTCACAAGTCAGCGTGCAGACATTTAGACCGACTGCCCGGCAACAAACCCTGAAGCCCAGGCCCACTGAAAGTTGTATCCGCCCAGCCATCCGGTCACATCGACGGACTCGCCAATAAAATATAAACCAGGGTGCCTGGTTACCATCATGCTTTGCTGCGAGAGTTCTTTGGTATCGACGCCACCCCGTGTCACTTCGGCTTTGCGGTAACCTTCTGAGCCATTCGGCAGTAACTCCCAGCGGTTCAATTTATCACCCAGAGCGAGTAGTCGCTTATCCTGCATATCCGCGATGCGGACGTCGCCCGCAAACCCGTGGGCAATCAATAAGCCGTCAACAAGGCGCGCCGGTAAAAACGCAGATAAATAGTTTGCAAGATTTTTTTTGCTCGTCGTTTTGGCCTCAATCAACTCCTGGGCCACATCAATGTCGGGAAGCAGGTTAACCCTGATGGTCTGCCCTGGTTGCCAAAAGCTTGATATCTGCAACACGCCAGGGCCAGACAAGCCTCTGTGTGTAAATAACAAATCTTCGCGAAAAACAGCCTTGTTCTTTTTTGCACCGGTTTCAATATCAACTTCAAGCGAGATACCCGATAGGGGTACAAACGCCTCCCAGCTTACCGGATCAAACGTCAACGGAACCAGCGCCGGACGTGGCTCAATCACCTTCAAATTAAACTGCTGCGCAACTTTATAGGAAAAATCAGTTGCACCGATCTTCGGAATAGACAGGCCACCGGTAGCGATGACGACACTGGCGGCGTGAACGTCACCCTGCTCTGTCTCAATGAGATAACCCGCCTCATCTCCGAGCACCCTGAGCACCTTGCAAGGCATGCGCCACTCTACCTTGCCGGCATCACATTCCGCCTTGAGCATGCCGATGATGTCTTCCGCACTTTCATCGCAAAATAACTGTCCTTTATGCTTCTCATGAAAAGCAATCTTGTGGCGCTTCACCAAGCTTAAAAAGTCCTGAGGCGTGTACCGGGACAGGGCACTCTTGCAAAAATGTGGATTTTCCGATAAAAAATTACCCGGACCCGCATTGATATTTGTAAAGTTACAGCGGCCACCACCTGAAATACGAATTTTTTCAGCCAACTTGCTTGCGTGATCAATCATTAATACCCGCTTGCCCCGCTGCCCCGCCACAGAGGCGCACATCATCCCGGCAGCGCCGGCGCCAATTACCACTACATCATATTGCTGTATATGTTCCAACTTGCTCATTGCCTGCTTTTCGTCAATTAGAAATCAGGCGTGATTGTAGCTGATCCAGGGAGCAGAGCCATCACCTGAGCAAAGAGGATAAAGAAATCGGGGTGATACCTGTACCGCGTATCACCCCGATATTTGCAGCTAATGTTTGTGACTAATCTTGCGCAACTAAATTTCCGTTAACCACCCTGACACGGTCACCAGCACGCCAGCCAGGCTGACCTGATGGAGTGAACGTACGCGTCTTCCCATTTTCCATCCTGACGCTTATTTCATAAATGGTGCGGGTATTGGTGCGCTTCTCGATTGAATTTCCGGCATAACCGCCGCCGATCGCACCAGCGACTGTCGCCAGGCTACGTCCATTACCACCGCCCACCTGATTTCCCAGAACGCCACCCAACACAGCACCGGCAACCGCACCCACGCCACTACCCTGA
>CANIFC010000428.1 GCA_947466695.1 Oxalobacteraceae bacterium
CACTTCAATTGGCATGTGATCACGGCCACCAAGATTGGCGTTGAGGCCTGCCGCCAGCATCTCGGCGAGCATGCCTACCGGATTTCCACCGCCATGCACCCAGCCCATAAAACCCGGGTGGGTATTTCCCACCGTGTAAGGCAGGATGTTTTCCATGAACTGGTGGTGAACTTCAGATAAACCGGTAGGTGAGGCAGGGAGCTTTTGCTGAAATTTTTCGCGTACGTGATCCGGAATGGGTTGCCACACCGGCCGCTCACGGATGTGCTCTGCATAGTCGAGTATATCGTCGAGCATGCGATGCCCCTGGGCCCGGAGTTCACGCCAGTTGCTGGGGTCAAGTGTTTTCGGCGTTGATTCTGTCATTTTCCTGTCTATTGCCTGTCGCTGATTGATACGTGATGTTCATTGTCGATGGCAAGCCCAATGGTCGATGCGAGGAGCACGCGATGTTTTTAGGCTCAATTAGCGTGTTCGTAATACCGGGTTGCTCATTCGCCAGACCTTTTGCTGAAGATGTGTTACCCGGTACTTGCCCGTCATTTCAGCGTATCGAGTCCACGCCACGGTTTGCCAGCAGATCGGCCCTTTCATTGCCCGGATGGCCAGAGTGGCCCCTGACCCATTTCCATTCTATGGTGTGCGGCGTGCGTGCCTGATCCAGTGCTTGCCACAGATCGACATTCTTGACGGGTGTCCTGGAAGCGGTTTTCCAGCCTTTTGCTTTCCAGCCCTGTATCCATTCCGTAATACCCTTCAACACGTACTGGCTGTCGGTGTGGATAATAATGTCGCACGGGCGTTTAAGGATGCCTAAGGCCTGGATGACTGCCATCAGCTCCATACGGTTATTGGTGCTGTCTTTTTCACCACCAAACAATTCTTTCTCTTTTTCACCGGCTACCAGTAATGCGCCCCAGCCACCCATGCCGGGATTGCCCTTGCATGCGCCATCAGTGTAAATATTGATCTTTTCCATTGCTACTTGATTTCCTTGGGCTTCATTTGTTGTTCTTACTTGTTGATTTTATTGGCAACCGGCACTGCATGGCCGATTGCCAGACGTTTAGGTTTCCATGCCGGACCGACCAGATGCATACCTTTAACGCGTTTAATTGCCTGAATCATATACACCGATCCAAAATAAGGCCACCAGCGCTCACCAAACTCTTCCATGAAGCGAAATCTTTGCAGCCATTTATCCGTGCGGTAGGGTGGGACAAAACAGCCGAAATCAGTGTGCTTTACTTCCATATTCAATAATTTAAGCCAATCTTTCATGCGTGTGGCGCTGATGAACTCTCCCTCTTCCGGAAGAAAATGATGTCCGGTCACGCGCCCGGCCATCTGTCTGGCACCCCAAAGGCTGGTCCGGTTGAAGCCACAAATAATGACCCTGCCTTCGGGAATGAGGATCCGTTCCACTTCGCGCAAAATCTGGTGCGGTTCTGCGGCGAACTCCAGTACATGCGGCAAAATGACCAGATCAACGCTTTCAGAAGCAAAAGGCAGTTCGGCAAAATCGAGCAACATGGCAACCGGCATGTGTTCTGGTGGAACTGTTTTGATTACTTTTTCAGCGACCGGAAATGCGGTTGACGTCAGCCACTTGCCTGGCATACGGCTCGCCCTGAGTGCATTGATCTTCGGTTGGCCGATCTGAAGGGCATTGAAACCAAAGATATCGGCGGTCAGCTGGTCCAGCCGGTCCTGTTCCCAGGCGCGCACGTAACTACCCGCTGGCTGCGCGAACCAACTACCTAAGTCTATAATGTGATGGTTCAAATCGTTCAACTTTTCCCGCCAGTCTATGAAGAATTCACTTAGTATATTAACTGTCCCCGCTTTTGACGACAACTATCTGTGGCTCATCCATGATGGACATCATGCTGTAGCGGTCGACCCAGGTGATGCAACACCGATCCTCGCTGCATTGTCTGCGCATCAATTACAACTTTCCGCCATTTTACTCACGCACCATCATGCGGACCACATCGGTGGTGTCGCTCAATTGCTGGAGCACACTTCTGTACCCGTATATGGTCCCAGACATGAAAATATCAGCGTCATGACCAAGGGTCTGGGGCAAAGTGATACGCTTGAGCTGGCAGATTTGGACCTGACTCTGGAAATCATTGATGTGCCGGGACATACCAGCGGTCATATTGCCTATTTCGCTCCCGCCTTGCACTGGTTATTTTGTGGCGACACCTTGTTTGCAGGAGGCTGTGGCCGTTTGTTCGAGGGAACTCCGGCGCAAATGCTTAATTCACTCGATAAGTTAGCGGCGTTACCTGATGACACGCTGGTGTATTGCGCGCATGAATATACCCTGTCCAACCTGCGCTTTGCGCTGGAGGTAGACCCCGGCAATCTTTTGCTGCAGCAACGTATGCTGGCCGAACAGGCCAAACGTCAAAGCGGTCAGGCCACCGTCCCCACTGTGCTTCACTTAGAGAAGCAAACGAATCCATTCTTAAGAAGCCGCGATTTAGCCATCGTTGCTCGCTTGCTGGAGGCTGGAAAAATGTCGGCTGCAACAGATGATGTGAGTCATTTCGCGGCCTTGCGTAGCTGGAAAAATAATTTCGCCTAGCGCGATGATCACCAAACAACAGTCAGAAAACTTGTCTGTTGTTTTATGTTGTCGCTTGGGCACCAGCCTCCGCCCTGGCTACGTTCTTCACCATCGGATAAGAAAAGTCTACATTTTAAAATGTCTCTGAAAAAGCATCGGTCACGCATTCTCGCCCTGTTCTGTAAAGTCGTCGACAACTACGGCGACATTGGTATTTGCTGGCGCCTTGCCAGGCAATTGCAACAGGAATATGGCGTCTCCGTCACTCTATGGGTGGATGACCTAGTCAGTTTTCAACGGATTTGTCCGGAAGTGGCGGTGGGGCGTGAAGAACAAGAGATTGCCTCGGTGACAGTGCGGCATTGGCGCGATCAGGAAGGCGTCTTTGCAGCCAGTGACGTGGCTGATATCGTGATCGAGTTTTTTGCCTGTGATATTCCGCCTGGCTATATTGCGGCGATGGCGCAGCGTTCTCCCCGTGCTGTCTGGCTCAATCTGGAAGGACTCAGTGCGCAAGAGTGGGTGGAAGGCTGCCATACCTTGTCTTCACCACATCCGTCCTTACCTTTGACAAAATATTTTTTCTTTCCCGGCTTTACCAGCCGTACCGGTGGCTTGC
>CANIFC010000429.1 GCA_947466695.1 Oxalobacteraceae bacterium
CTGCTCATTTGCCGTGAAGAAATGGGTGGTCAATTCGCGTTGTACCCGGGTCATTGCCAGGGCGGATTCATCGAGACTGGTTTCTGGCATGACGATGACGAATTCCTCCCCGCCGTAGCGGGCGATGACGTCAATTGAGCGCAGGGTTTTTTTGACGATGCGTACCAGGTGCACCAGTGCCTCGTCACCGGCTTGGTGGCCGTAAGTGTCGTTAAGTTTTTTAAAATTATCCAGGTCCAGCATGGCAATGCACATCGACGTACCGCGCCGGTCCGACCGGTCGGCCTCGCGCTCAAAAATGTCATCAAGCCCGCGCCGGTTAAGGCTGCCCGTCAATTGGTCTTCACGCACCAGTTCGCTCATGTACTCAAGCTTTTTTTCCAGTTCCCTGATACGCACTTCCGATTCTTTTACCTCGGTCTGCGCCGCCAGCATGATGCCGTGCGAGCGGATGGTTTCTGATTGCACGGTTCGCGTTTCTTCCAGAATGGCAGCAACGAGCACGATCACCTCGCCGCTGTCTTGCGTCTGGCTGATCCTTTTGGCGTAATCGTCTATTTTTCGGTGGTAGTTGTCGGTGCTGGCGGCCATGACGTCAAGCCGGTCGATGAAAGCGGCCATCATGTTTTTGACCGAGGTTTTTGATTCTGCCAGCCGGTGCTTTAATACGCCCTGTTTATAGATGACGTCGCGCAGGCTGCGTGTCACCTCTTGCAGGGCGCGGTGGTCGATGGGGCCGGAAATAAGGTTCTGGATCGCGCCAATCTGGCCGATCAGCCAGTTGTCTTCATCGAGTAATTCACGGACGTTTTCCAGCAGCAAGCCAAATAAACGCAACAAGAGCTCTTGCTGCTCTGCGCTGTCACCACTTTTAAGCTCGATCTGGAAGCACAGTTGCTTGATGCGGCTACCAATAGCAGTGAGACTGTCTTCGTTGTCCGCTTCTTTGACGGTGCGCCCGATTGCTTCGGATTCCGTGGCAAGATCCGGCGCGGATTTTAATAAGGAGGTGAGGGCGAGCGTCAGGATGCGGTACAGCAGATCCTTGAGGATGTTTTCCCGGTAGCCCGGAGCCTGCGCGCCGTTGTCATTAGTGAGCCCCATTGTGAAGCTCGAAGCTGGTTTGAGATCATCAATCAGGCTAAGCGTGTTTCTGACCGGCGTGGCTGATAGTGCTGATGGCGCTGATGGCGGGTTAAGAATCATGCCGGTAAGCTCAGCAATGGCGCCTCTGAAATCGTTCCAGTCACTGGTCTTGAGCGCGCGGCTGAAGCGGTGGCCCACATTGGCAAAATCACCGGAAGATTGCTGCAGGCTTTCAGCGAAGCTGGCAAGCAATTTTTCTGCTTCGGATGACTTAATCGATGGTAATTGCGCCGACTGAGCCGATTGTACCGGTGCCTGAGATTTGTCCAGCTCTTTGTCGCTGACACCTGAAATTTCCTGATACAGCCGGCTGTAGGCTTCGGGCGTTGGTGCGATGCGCTCAATGGCCAGACGGCGAAAGGTTTCCCTGGCGATGTCAGTGGGTGTTTTAAACGGGGAGCTGTTGTGCTTGTTTGGCATAGGGTGTTCCTGACTTGCATCCAATGGGGAAAGGCATCGCGGTGAATCACGCTTTTTTAGCGCGGTGAAGTGATGCGCTCGTCGATTTCTCGGTAGATGCTCTTGTTATTCCTGTGGTTCCCGTTAATTCCGTTATTGCAGTTATTTTTGTTATTTCAGTTACTCTACTAATTGGTTTTTAATCGCATAGTGTGTTACTTCGGCATTGTGTCGTAATTTCATTTTAAACAATAGCCGGGCGCGGTATTCACTGATTGTTTTGACTGAAAGTGAAAGCTCTTTGGCGATATCGCTGACCGATTTTCCCGAGGCGATCATGGTCAATGTTTGAAACTCACGGTCGGACAAGGTTTTATGCAGTTCCCCTTCGTGTTCCTTACCGAGATTATTTGCCAGTTCCTGCGCCAGCGTAGGGCTGATATATTTTAGTCCGGTGGCAACCTGCCGGACGGCGGCGATGATGTCTGCCGGGCTGTAACGCTTGGTGATATAGCCCGAAGCGCCGGCTTTATGCGCGCGCACGGCGTATTGGTCTTCAGGAAAATGCGAAAACATGACGACCGAGATCGCGGGTAATTCGTCTTTCATTTGCTTGAGCACTTCGATGCCATTTCGGTCTGGTAGTGCAACCTCCAGCAGCACCATGTTGCAGTTGAGCTGGCGCGACAGCCTGATCGCCTCCAGCCCGGTGGCGGCTTCACCGGCAATGACGATATCGTGGGTGGTGCTGAAGATCTGTTTTAACCCTTCCCGGACGACCGCGTGATCGTCGACTATCAGTAGCTTAATTTTTGCTTTTTCAGACATGCACATACCTTAAATAGAAAGTGACAAGACTTTACACCTGACCCAATTGCGTATTCTATAAGGGAAGGTGTCGTTTTGGTACATCGTCAGCATTTAATTTGATTTATTCCGTACAATAAGCGCATGAATAAATCGATTTCAACAGAGGCTGAGCAGGACGAACAGGACGAGATCGATGAGATTTCCGCCGCGCAAATTCCTGCGGGTACAAAAAACTACATCACGCCGCAAGGCCATCTGACGATGAAGACAGAGTTTTTGCGCCTGATCGATGTCGACCGGCCCGAAGTGGTCAGTATCGTCCATTGGGCAGCATCGAACGGAGATCGTTCAGAAAATGGGGATTATATTTACGGTAAACGGCGTTTGAGGGAAATTGACCGGCGCCTGCGCTTTTTAAGTAAGCGCCTTGACGTCGCCGAGATCGTTGACCCGAGCATCCACCACGGCGCCAGGCAAATTTTTTTTGGCGCTACCGTGACCTATGAAAACCATCTGGGCGCCGAGGTGACGGTAACCATCGTCGGGGTTGATGAATTTGATCCGCTCAAGGGCAAGATCAGCTGGGTGTCACCCGTTGCCAGAGCGCTGATCAAGGCCAGTGAAGGCGACACCGTGAGCCTGAAGACGCCGCTGGGTCTTGATGAGCTGACCATCTTAAGCGTGCGGTATCCGGAGTGATTTTCGATGCCGCTGGCGCTGTTCGAGTCATCATGTTTTTGTGCCATCGTGCCAAGTATTCCAACAATAGCCAAGTCAATAATGAATTCTTCCTTTACATCCTATACGCAATTAAATCACCCCTTGCGCGTTCCGCTGGCA
>CANIFC010000430.1 GCA_947466695.1 Oxalobacteraceae bacterium
CATTCTTGCAGCGCATGGGGCAACAGCATTTGCTGTTGCGGTTCGTAGGGGAGGTAGCTTGTCGTCATTTACTTATAACGTTTACTCGAATCAATCCGTTTACAAGATTTAAACAAATTAAATTAATTTTCTGCCGCGCAGACTCCTAGCCGCGATTTTACAATTGAGATGGAAACGGGCACGGGTAAGACCTATGTGTATTTACGATCCATTTTTGAGATGCATCAGCGCTATGGTTTTAGCAAATTTATCATCGTCGTGCCCTCCGTCGCAATACGTGCCGGTGTCATGAAAACGCTGAAGATGACCGAGCAGCATTTCAAGAATGAGTTGCCAGAATTTGCCGGTTTGCGTTACGACTATTTTTTGTATGACTCTGGCAAACGCGAGCAAGTACGTAGCTTCGCTACGAATGATTACTTGCAAATTATGGTCATCAATATCGATGCCTTCCGTAAGGGTTTTGATAATCCCGATGAAGAATCAAAAGCAACCTTAATCCATCGCCCAGATGATAGGTTGAACGGCATGAGGCCAATTGAGTTCATCCGCGCCACACAACCAATTCTGATTATTGATGAGCCGCAAAGTGTTGATAACACGGCCAAGTCAAAAGAGGCGATTAAATCACTGAACCCGCTGTGCAGCTTTCGATTTTCCGCCACGCATAAAGACAAGCATCATCCTTTGTATAAACTCGATGCCATCGATGCTTACCAAAATCAACTGGTCAAACAGATTGAGGTCGCATCGCTGGCCGTGGTTGATGCACATAATCAAGCCTATATCAAGTTGCTGAAAGTCGATATTAAAGATCACTCAGCACAGCTAGAGCTGGATGTGATGAAGGGTGGCAAGATAAGCCGCGAGAAGAAAAAAGTGAAATCTGGTACTGATTTGCTGGAAGTGACCAAACGCGATATCTATGATGGCTATGTGGTCAGCGATGTGTATTGTGAAGTCGGTAATGAGTACATTGATTTCACTAGCAAGCCTGATGTGATCCGTTTAGGCGATGACATCGGCGCTGGAGACGCAGACAGCACCAAGCGCTTACAAGTACGCATGACGATAGAGGCGCATCTGGAAAAAGAACTTTTCCTGAACCCACAGGGTATTAAGGTATTGAGCCTGTTCTTTATTGATAAGGTCGCCAATTACCGCCAGTACGACGTTGGGGGTAATCCACTACCTGGTAAGTATGCACAATGGTTTGAAGAGGAATATACCAAATTAGCAAGCAAACCAAAGTACAAATCACTCTTTGGTGAGATAGATTTTAAAACCTTGGCTGCACAAGTGCACGATGGTTACTTTGCGCGCGACAAAAAGAAAATTGGCGGTAAGACTGTCGAGGTATTGAAAGATTCTAGCGGCGAAGGCAAGACAGCCGCTGATGATAGTGCCTACGACTTGATCATGACTGAGAAAGAAAAATTGCTCAGCTTCGATACGCCACTGCGATTTATTTTCTCGCACTCTGCCTTGCGTGAAGGTTGGGATAACCCGAACGTATTTCAGATTTGTACCTTGAACGAAACCGCTTCAGTTATGAAAAAACGCCAAGAAATTGGTCGTGGACTACGTCTGGCTGTTAACCAAGAGGGTGAGCGTATTCATGGCTTTGAGGTCAATACCTTAACCGTGATGGCCAATGAGTCATATCTGGAATTTGTCGCTAAGCTACAAAGGGAAATTGAAGAAGACGAGGGCATTAAATTTGGCATAGTGGAAGACCATTTGTTTGCCAATATTGTGACCGAAACAGTGAACGGCCAACATGCCTACCTCGGTGCAACAGAATCAGAATCACTCTGGAATCACCTCAAAGAAATGGGTTATATCGATGCCAAAGGCAAGGTACAAGATGCCCTTAAAATTGCTTTAAAAACAGATAAGCTTGATTTGCCTTATAGCGTGCAAAATCAGGCCGTGCAGATCAAAGCCATTCTTAAAAAAGTGGCAGGTGGTTTGGACATTAAGGATGCAAGTAAAGGCCAGCCAGTTAAGCTGAATAAACAAGTCTTTCTTGGTGAAGACTTCAAAGCTTTATGGAACAAAATCAAACATCAGACGGTGTACCGTGTCGATTTTGATTCGGATAAATTGGTACAAAAATGCGCCGAAGAGATTAAGAAAAATCTAGTCGTTGGTAAGAGTAAATACGTAAAAACCCTAGCTACACTCGATATTGATCGTGGTGGCGTCGCAGTCAATGAAATTGAAGATCAACAATATACTAACGACTTGCGCGACTATGTTCTGCCGGATGTAGTCGGCTATTTGCAGGAAGCGACGAATCTGACGCGGCGCTCAGTAGTAAAAATCTTGCGCGATTCTGGACGCCTGGAAAGCTTCAAAGCCAACCCACAAAAATTCATCGAAGGCGCAACTGCAATCATCAGACAGCAAATGCGCTTGTTCATCGTCGATGGAATTAAATATAGAAAAATCGGCGAACAACATTACTACGCACAAGAAATGTTTCAAGACAAGGAGCTACGCGGCTACCTAGATAAAAACATGCTGGTGAGTAAAAAATCAGTCTACGACCACGTCGTGTATGACTCGGATGTAGAAGAAAAATTTGCAACAGCATTCGAAACCAGCAACGATATCCGCGTCTACGCCAAGCTACCAAATTGGTTCAAGATAGATACGCCTTTGGGCAGCTATAACCCAGATTGGGCTGTGTTAGTTGAACTAGATGGCGAAGAAAAATTATTCTTCGTAGTCGAGACAAAAGGCAGTTTGCTCTCAGGAGATTTACGCCCGATTGAGCAAGGCAAGATTGATTGCGGAACTAAGCATTTTGAAGCGCTTGGAGAGAAAGTGCAGTTTGCTAAGGCTGATAGTAAGGAGAGGTTTTTTGAGATTGTTTCTGAATCTTAAGCTGTTAAAGAATTGTTTAACAACGAAATAAAATGAGCTGAGAAGCGATAATGATTTTCGGATTTCCTCAACATAATAACTTCAAATACGGGGTAGGGATGTATCATAATTTCGGCAAAGAAGTAAACGGATTGAGTTGTATGACTCTTGCACCATATACCGTAAAAATTCATACGGAAATTTGTACTAACCTTGGAATCCTTAATGATTATGAGAATGCGTAAAGTGGACCCGTCCGTCCAGACAAATATTCACATAGTTTAAGATGGTGCCTTTTCTGCTACAGCTGCATGGCGCTGTCC
>CANIFC010000431.1 GCA_947466695.1 Oxalobacteraceae bacterium
CACAGTCTATTGTTATTAAAGGGGATGAGAAATTTGTCGCCAGGGTAGTGACAGAAGTCGTTGGCGATGAGCTGATGGTGTCATATCGCGAAAAAAATTCCATCAAAATTTCTGATACTACACAAGTGATAGTCTCTATTCCTGAGTTGAACAAATTTAAAATGGAAGGTGTAGGTGCTACCACCATTAATAACGTCAACGGACAAAGATTTGAAGTTGATTACGAAGGCGTGGGGATGTTAAGCGTCAATGGAAAAATCCAAATGCTCAAACTGAAGGTACAAGGTGTTGGCATGGTCGATACCAAGGGCTTGATCGCTGAAGTCGCCGATGTCAGCGTCGAAGGCGTAGGTTCGGTAAAAGTGTATGCCAGCGACCGGCTCAAGGCTTCAGTGCAAGGCATCGGTTCGCTTAACTATTACGGGAATCCACGTTCTGTCAGCAAATCAGTGGAGGGTATAGGCAGCGTACGGGCAGGTGATTAACGCTGGAGTTTGCAAAAAGTAACAATTGTATTACCTTGCGCATCGATAAAAATGTTTCAATTCAATCCGGCATTCATCTGCCGGATTTTGCATTTTGTACTTGATTAAGCTCAGCATATGATGAGCTGGTGCCAAACTCCAAAAACTGTTTGGTTCCGCTCGATTGAATTGCTGATTGCTTACGGATACACTTGAGCCTGAAATGATATTGCCCGGCATCAGTCTTTGTATCTGTCGTGCCTAATATGGATCAAGTGTTTAATTGAACGAATAGAGACGGTATTGAATGAAAATCGCAGGGTTAGCAATTTTTCCACTTGGTGATCCTAAACAGGAAATTCGCTTAAGGCGTTTTTTCATCGGTACTGCCGTGCATCTGATGAACATCGTGTTTGTTCTACTTTGTTGGATTTTTGCTTATTTAAGTACTCACGCTGTTGCTCTGTATCTGAGCCTGGATATTTTGTTTGTTTTTGTCGTTTATTTTCTGATACGTAGCGGAGTAAATAAAAGATTTAAGGATCCAAGTCTGACCGCCATTCAAATGCTTACTCCCGCAGTGCTTGGGCTGTTCACCATGTTTTTTGCCGGAGAGGCGCGCGGTACGTTCTTATTGTTGGGTGTGACCCTGTTCGCGTTCGGCATGTTCCGCTTCAAAGTTCGGGAATTCATTTATTTAGCGGTGGTTATCCTCCTTGGATATGCGTTGCTCATTTTTTTATTGACCCAATACTCTGCCAACGTGATTAATCTGAAATTGGAGATTTTGCAGTGGCTAGCATTTGCTGTGACGCTGATGCAATTTAGTTTTCTTGCCGGATTTATTGGCAACCTGCGGCGTGTAGTAGATGAAAAAAATCAGGCGCTGGCAAAGCAAAACGCAGAGCTGGAAATCGCCTTGCAACGCATCAGTGATATGGCGATTCGGGATGAATTAACCGGTGTGTATAACCGTCGCTATCTGATGGAACGCATTACCGAAGAGGCGCAACGCTGTACGCGTTATGGTTCAGTATTTAGCGTCTGCATGGTTGATATTGATTTTTTTAAGAACGTCAACGATACCTACGGCCATTTGGCGGGTGATGAGGTCTTGCGCAGAGTTGCTACGACCGCATCCAAAAGCTTACGCGCCACCGATTTTTTTGGCCGCTTTGGTGGTGAAGAATTTGTAATTGCCTTGATTAATACCCCGATGGAAGGTGCAATGATTATTGCCGAGCGGGTTAGGCAGCAAATTGAAAGTCTGACATTCCCCGAGATTGGTATTAATTTAAAAGTAACTATTTCTATCGGTGTGGCCGAGCACGCTCGAAGAGCTGAGCCAGCGCTGACGCTCAAACTAGCGGATGACGCCTTGTATCGTGCCAAAGATAGCGGACGAAACAAGCTTATCGCCGCTCCGCTTTCATCATAAACAGTGGCGCACTAAGACCGATGTTGAACGCAACAGAATGACAGTAACAATTTTCAAGAACAATAGATGGAAAAACGGCACGAAAATATCGTGCCGTTTTTTTTACTTGAATCTCTGTGTTTATTTTCGTATCGCGGCAGCTTTCTTTGCTGCACCAGCAAAATCGCCGGCATACACGTGTAGAAATTTGGATGGCTCAAGATATTTTTTGATTGCCGCATTGACTTGATCAAGCTTCATATTTTGGATCTGCGCATCCAGCTCAGCGTTACGCGCAAACGTGCGGTTTGCCTTGAAGTTGTTGACAAGAGCCCCCGCCAGAATCGCATCCTGAGCGCGGGCGTTTTGGCGTTCTTGCATCAAACTTTTTTTGGCGTCACTCAATTCCTGTTCGCTCATGCCATCAAGGACAAATTTTTCTAATTCTTCCTGAAATCCTTGTTTTAATTTATCCAGATTCTGTGGCGCATACATCGCATACAAGGTGAAATTAGCGTGCGGTTCAAAGCTGGAGGCAGAGAATTGGCTACCTACGCCATAACTGAGGCCATCTTTTTGACGCAGACGCGCCATTAATCTGGATTCTGTTCCGCCGCCGAGCACTTTTTCAACGATGCTTAATGCGGCATAGTCTGGTGAGGTGTCCTGCATTTTCAAAGGCAATTGCGCCAGATAAAATGCATTGGCCTTGTCCGCTGTTTCTATTTTTCGGCTGAGTGCTTTTGGCTCTGGTGCCGGATTGGCGAGGCGCACAAATTTTGCGTGACTGGACCAATTGCCAAACAAGGTATTAACTTGCGCTTCGATATCCTTTGCGTTGAAGTCACCCACCAGAGCGAGTGCGCCATTGTTGGCACCATACATGGTGTCATAAAAATGCTTTACCTCATTTAATGTCGCTGCTTTGTAGGCTGCAACAGATTCGTCGTCGCTGTTTCTATAACGGATATCGCCTTTTTTAAACTGATTGAATTCACGTTCGAGTTCGCGACTGCCGACATTGCTTGGTTCATTTCGGCCAGCTTCAATTTGCGTCAGGTTGGCGGTGCGTAGTTGTTCAAATTCTGATGCCGGAAAAGTAGGCTTTCGTAATATTTCGCCGATTAAAGTGAGCACCTCTGGCAGGTTCTGGCGGGTGGTATTAAAGCGAATATTTACGCTTTGGCCCTTGCCGGAGATATCGAGTTTTGTTTTGAGTTGGTCGAGCTTGGCATTGATGTCAGCACGGCTCAATTTGCCCGCACCTAGCATCAGCATGTCAGCTGCCATATCGGCATGGGCACTGTG
>CANIFC010000432.1 GCA_947466695.1 Oxalobacteraceae bacterium
GACATGATCAGGGCCTTGATGGCGTCATGCCGCGAACGCGCAATCGACTGGTCACGACGGGCATGATGTAGCCAGTGGCGCAGCAGGCGTGAGCCCATCGAAGTGCGGCAATGGTCGAGCAATGAAAAAAGCGTGGGGGATTCCTGTCCCCGCAAGGTTTCTGTCAGCTCAAGGTTGCGCCGGGTTGCCGTATCGAGCCCGATGAATTCGTTTTCTGTTTCCAGCGCCAGATTATTGACGTGCTTCAAGCCCCGGCCCTGGGTTGATTCGGCATACCGCAGCAAAGCTCCGGCAGCGCCCAGCGCAGCGGATAAATTGTCAACGCCAAAGCCGCTCAGGGAAGACGTGCCCATCTGGTCTTGTAACGCTTTTTGACCTTGCTTGACGTCAAAGTGCCAATCGGGAACTTCTGCAAATTTACCCGGAAATTGCCCGTATTGCTGATCAAGCAGCAACGTGCCAATAGAGAGCAAGACTTCCGCAGGAGAGATGCGTTCCAGTTCCTGCAGCAAGCGGTTCGACAAGGCTTTTTCATCGGTGCTAAATTCCATCAGCCGCAGCGCGCCACTTGCCAGTGATAACCAGGCCAGCCCGACAGTGACCGTTTTACGATGCTGCAGCAGGCACAGTGACAGTAGCGGGCGTTCTGATTTTGCCGGTAATAGGTCGGTATCGGTCAGTGTGCCTGGCGTATTCACGCGCATGACCTTGCGCTCAACCGGTCCTTTGCTGGTCGCCGGATCACCGATCTGTTCACAAATAGCCGCCGACTCACCGACTTTGACTAACTTTGCCAGATACGGCTCGATAGAATGAAACGGAATGCCCGCCATTTTTATCGGTTCACCATTGGAGGTGCCACGCTGCGTTAACGTAATGCCCAGCAGGCGCGACACTTTTTCAGCATCGCCAAAAAAAAGCTCGTAAAAATCACCCATCCGGTAAAACAGCAGCGTGTCAGGATGGTCGGCTTTAATGCGTAAATACTGCTGCATCATAGGTGTATGTTTATCTGTTACGATGGGAAATGACATGTTAGGTATATTTTTCAATGACTTAGGTTCTTTCAAACGGTCCTCTGTTAACGCTGGTAAGTACTTGTCAGGTCTTCCAGATGCCGGTTGAATTTGTTGCCGGGGAGTTCGATGTGACTATGACTGCGCTGGCAACTTACTTCAGCTGAAAGTTCAGGCGCTGCACAATATCCTTCAAGGTATGGGCGAATTATCGGATGCAAAAAAACGCACAGATCTCAGCTCCAAGCAATTAAAGGACAGTCTTCCCGATGAGCTTCGCGCGATGTTTTTGCACGAAGAAAAAATTGGTAAAGACAGTATTGTATTCGAGCCGTTCACTCGTAGTGAACACATTATTTTTGATACCGGTCAGAAGTGGCCGTGAAGTTTTGGAGTTGAATCCGCAATTCAATTCAATTGAATTGAGTTGCGCAGAGTTAAACGCAACTCTGCGCAGTCAAAGTACCGTCTTTTCCAGGGGCTTCGAGTGAAGTTTTCCGAATGAAAAGACATTGGTGAAGCCCGTGCTGTATTCGCGCTTTTCACTAGCTAGCCACGAGTACAGTATTTTTTAGTTCCGGTAGGGGCTTGCCGGGAGGCTTTGGAGCCGAAGATAGAATGCCGAGTAATCACATCATCGTGACATCGTTCAATACAAAACGCTGAAAAAATGAAATAGGCCTTAAGCCGCGCTTCGCGGCGTCAGTTTATCTTGGGTTTTCAGCTCAAAATCCGAGGCATCATGGCGTTCGTGCAGCTGCTCTGATAGCTCGCCCCAGGTGCGGTTCACCTTGCGACCGCGCTGAACAGCGGGGCGTGCGAGGATCTCTTCGGCCCAGCGGTGCAGGTTCTTGTAGCTGTCGACCTGAAGAAACTCGCCCGCGCCGTAGATTTGGCCGAGTACAAGAGTGCCATACCAGGGCCAGGTCGCCATATCGGCAATGGAGTACTCGTCGCCGCCCAGATACCGGTGCTCGGACAGTTCGCGGTCCAGCAGGTCCATCTGGCGTTTTACTTCCATGGTAAACCGGTCGATCGGATATTCGAATTTCTCGGGTGCGTAGGCATAAAAATGTCCGAACCCACCACCCAGATAGGGTGCCGAGCCCTGCAGCCAGAAGAGCCAGTTCATTACCTCGGTGCGCGGTCCGGTTTCTTTTGGCAGGAAACGCCCGAATTTCTCGGCCAGATAGAACAGGATCGCACCGCTTTCAAAGACGCGGCTGCCGCTTCCTGCATCGAAGAGCGCCGGAATTTTTGAGTTGGGATTGACTTCGACGAATCCCGTCGAGAACTGATCCCCCTCGTTGATCCGGATCAGATGGGCGTCATATTCTGCACCCACTTCACCCAGAGCCAGCAGCTCTTCGAGCATAATCGTCACCTTCTGGCCGTTAGGGGTAGCTAGCGAATACAGCTGCAAGGGGTGTTTTCCGCGCGGCAGCGTCGCCTCGTGGGTGGAACCGGCGATGGGACGGTTAATCTTGGCCCATGCTCCGCCATTTTCAGCGTCCCAAGTCCAGACTTTAGGTGGTTCGTATTTTTTTGTATCAGACATGATCCTGATCTCTTTCTTTGATGATTTGATGAGTGGAGCGGACCCGTGGTCCGGGTGCCGCTTGAAGGAGGATAAATGCCGGGTGCGGCTGAAGCACGCATGCTGTGCCACCGCTCGCGCCCGGTATTCGTTATTGTTGAGCGTTTGCTTAGTCCTGCGCTGTTGCCAACTGCTCCAGAATGCGCGTGTAGTTTTCGACTCCTTGTGCGCCGGAGACAAGGTGGCGATTGTTAAAGACGATCGCTGGCACACCGCGGATGCCCTGGTCCTGCCAGTATTGTTCTGCATCGCGGACGTCTGCGGCAAAGCGCTGATCTTCAAGAACGAGCAGGGCTTCGTGCCGTTCCAGCCCGACCTCTGCGGCCACGTCCGCCAGCACGGCGATGTCGGAGAGATTCCGGCGGTTCGTGAAGTGCGCTGTGAAGAGGGCAAGCTTCAGGGCGTGCATGTGCCCGAGCTGGTCGGCCCAGTGCAATAGTTGATGCACGTTGAAGGTGTTGTGCATGCGCATGTCGTCGTCAAAGTGAAACTCGAACCCGACGTCTGCGCCGGTCTTGGTCATGTTGATACGGCTTTCTTCGGATTGTTCCACTGTTGTGCCATATTTTTCGA
>CANIFC010000433.1 GCA_947466695.1 Oxalobacteraceae bacterium
GGCACGTAAGACTGCGGCAATAACGACGGGATATTGCAAGACATTAGGCATCATGATTGCTACCCGTGCACCTTTTTTCAGCCCTTTGCTCTGTAGCCAGGCTGCAATTTTTCTCGACAATACATCCAGCTCAGCATACGTGATGAATTTATCCATGCATACATAGGCATTTCGCTTTGCGTATTGTTGAAACGATTCTTCCATCAATTGCACTAGCGAGGTATATTGTGTAACGTCAATTTCCGCAGGAACGTCTTGCGGGTATGACTTGAGCCAAAATTTATCCATATATTTCCCTTATTACGGCCAATCTTTCTGTAGACGTATTCTTTCATGCGTACAGGCTATTGTTAAATATGATGCTGTTAATTAAAAAAGGAAGGCAAAGCAGCCTTCCTTTTTATATTTTTCTGCATCTTATTTATATCTCATGTCAATTTTTTCAACATTTAATATTTAATATTTAGCATTTAACATTTAACATTTTTCTCTATCAAAACTCGCTAATCTTTAATTTCTACAGCAAGGTCCGGACTTCATTCGATATTTACTATGCAGACTTTTTTTCATCACGCAATTCACGACGTAATATTTTACCAACATTTGTCTTAGGTAAATCGGCACGAAATTCGATGTATTTAGGTTTTTTGTAGGCGGTAAATTGCTCCTTGCAATAATCCATCAACTGTTCCACCGTTAATGCCGGATCCCTTCGCACCACAAATAATTTTACCGCCTCACCAGAATGCGCATCCGGGACACCAATGCAAGCGCACTCCAATACACCGGGATGCATGGCGACGACACCTTCGATTTCATTAGGGTACACATTGAAACCAGAAACCAGAATCATGTCTTTTTTGCGATCAACAATCGTGGTGTAACCGCGGAAATCCATAATTCCGATATCACCGGATTTAAAGAAACCATCTGGTGTCATCACATTAGCGGTTTCCTCAGGCAGATTCCAGTAACCGGTCATGACCTGAGGACCTCGAATTGCAATTTCTCCAGGCTGGCCAAGTGGCAGACGATTACCTTCATCATCGAGGATGATGATTTCAGTGGAAGGAATAGGTAATCCGATCGTGCCTGAAAACTCTTTCGTGTTCGCAGGATTAGCCGTTGCTACCGGTGACGTTTCAGACAAGCCATAACCTTCAGCGATCGCGCATCCGGTTGTCTTCAGCCATTTATCCGCTACTGCCTTTTGTACCGCCATACCTCCGCCGCTACAAATCTCGTACCCTGAAAAATCGAGTTTGGCAAAATCAGGATTATTTAACAAGCCGTTATATAAAGTATTCACCGCTGGGAAAATATTTATTTTGTACTTGGCAAGTTCCTTGATGAAGCCCGGCATATCGCGTGGGTTGGGAATCAACAGATTAAGCGCACCAATACGAGTGCCCAGCAAGCTGCACACTGTCAGTGCGAAAATATGATAAAGCGGTAACGCACATACAATGATTTTTTGCTCGGTCGAGCCCTGCTCATTCATACCCGGCATTAGCCACGCATCATTTTGCAATACATTGGCAACAACGTTTTTATGGCTCAACGTCGCCCCCTTGGAAACACCGGTTGTACCACCGGTGTACTGCAGGAAGGCGATATCGTCATGGCCCAGGGTTACTGGTTTAAACGACAATCTGGCAGAATCTGCAATAAGCTGTTTAAAACGGATGGCACCCGGTAAAGAAAACGCCGGAACCATTTTTTTCACATTCCGAACAACGAAATTGACGATTGCCCCCTTTACACCACCCAGCATATCCCCCATCGTCGCTACCGCGATATGCTTGATATCTGTTTTAATCAGCACTTGTTCTAAGGTGGTGGCAAAATTTTCCAAAATGAAAATAGCCTCGGCACCAGAGTCCTTGAGTTGATGCTGCAGTTCTCGTGGAGTGTATAAAGGATTGACGTTGACCACGACAAAACCAGCTCGCAAAATCGCTGCCATCACCACCGGATATTGCAAGACGTTAGGCATCATGATGGCGACGCGTGCACCTTTTTTCAGACCCTTGTTTTGCAACCAGGCGCCCACTTTTTTGGATAAGTTGTCTAGCTCCCCATAAGTCAAAAACTTGTCCATACAGACATACGCATTTCTTGCCGCATATTTGATAAACGACTCTTCCAGTAACTCGACCAGAGACTGATATTGCTGAACATTAATCTCGGAAGGAACACCAGGCGGGTACGACTTTAGCCAAAACTTATCCATTTATTTATCCTTGTCTCTAATATTTATTTTAATTTAGGCATTTCTATAACGTGTTTATTGCCCATCACCACTCTGCGTATTTATAACCGTGCAATACGCGATGCTTTGATGCTAACGACTAAGATTAAACAAGGCAAGCTTTTTGCACACAAGTGGAGTGCATCCTCTACTGAAAAAGCCATTTATTATTTAATTTTTTTCTTATCCTGACATGCACCGAGATAAATATTCTCTCCCAGTGCTGTATTGTGCCATTACTTTTTATTTATTAAACTTTTCTACCTGTACCAAGACGTCGTAAAAAGTGGGACCGCGACCCATATCGGTCAATCTCTGACTTGTCACTTCATTCGCATTTTTATTATCTGAAGCAAATTTCTTCCACCAGATTGATAATCCGACGACCAAGCCGGTGCGGGCCTTATCCGTAACGCGCGCTAACGCAACGAAGGAACCCCTGTCGTTAAAAATTCGTACTTTGTCACCATTGGAGATTTGACGCTCACTCGCATCATGCGGATGCATATCGAGGTGTGGCTCTCCCTCGGTGTCACGCAGGCTTTGCACATTGACAAAGCTCGAATTAAGAAAATTGCGTGCCGGTGGCGAAATCATCGCGAGTGGGAATTTTGCTGCCAAAATCGGATTACTGATTACCGATTCATAAGGTGCGGTATACCCAGGCAGGGGATCCAACCCGTCGTCTCGCATTGTTTCACTAAAAAATTCACATTTTCCAGATTTGGTAGCGAATCCTCCATGGGCAAATGGCGCATCTGATACGCGTAACTTGGCCCATCCGGTTTTTTTCAAGGAAGCCCAGTCAAAATGAATGGCACGTTCGTCAAGCTGCTGAAAGGCCTTGGCAGCGATCTGATCATCAGTTTCTTTAAAACAAGGATCGACAAAATTCATACCTTGAGCCAGCAAACGGAAAATCTCCGTA
>CANIFC010000434.1 GCA_947466695.1 Oxalobacteraceae bacterium
ATGACTACAGATACCGACATTCAACTAAGTGGCCCTTTTAAGGCCAAAGACTCATCTGGCACCGAACATGGGGTCAAGGCGATACGTATTTTTGACGAGGGCTATGGAATGATCGACGTGTATGTCGATTTAACGGCCGCTAGCGAAAATAGTCTATATACGGACAAAATTTTCGTTAGTCAGGTCATGGCGCGCTTGCACACGCTCGGTTACGTTGGGCCAGATTTCGAACACAGCGACCCTGCATTACAGGATAAGAACCTGGTGGTGCTGGAGGCGAGCGAAGAGTTTTGTGACTTCGCCGGACGCCATGGCTGGAAAAATCTGGCGGAAGAATTCGACGACGATGAAGACGCCTGATATTTCCTCATATATTACGTGGCCGCTGGTCGAACGTTTCATGATCTCAGGCTGCCAGAATGTCGCTCGCAAGGGTTCGATAACCGGCAGCGTCAGCGGCCAACCAGATAAGTCAAGCCAAGCCAACTAATTGATCCAGCTTGCCAGATGCAAGCAATGAGCAAGATAATCTGGCTGAAATTTTTGCTCTCTGGACGCAACAAAAGGTTTCGAACATTCAAGATGGCATGATAACGTCAATAGTGCATGCTCTCATGCCAGTATTCTATTATCAGAAGCAACAATACTACTTAACGCTTAATAGTTCGATATCAAAAACAAGATGGGCATTCGGTGGGATCGATCCTGATCCGTTAGTGCTATAGCCTAAATAACTCGGAATAACGAGAGTACGTTTCCCGCCGACCTTCATGCCCATCACCCCAAGATCCCATCCTTTCACCACTTGCCTGGCTCCGAGCATAAAAACAAATGGTTTACCGGCATCGAGTGAACTATCAAATTTAGCACCATGCAAATTTTCAACTCTCGGGTTATATAGCCACCCGGTGTAATGAACTTCCACATTAGAGCCATATCTTGCCTCATCGCCGGTGCCAACTTGTGTATCGGTTTTAATAAGCGAACTAACATTTTGTGGTGCAAAAAGCATGGTTGGCATACTGGGCGTCTGTGCCGTACCTGTCGTGTTGGACGCACTGCTGTCTTGGGCCTGAAGCATCGGGCTGATGATGAAACCGCCCAGTACAAGTGCAATAGAAACGAATCCTGACTTCATTGAAATAACTTTCTGATGTTAAAGAAACCTTATGATAATACACTGAGGCCACATCTCGATACTTCCTGTCACGTCGCGTCTACCGAACCTTTTCTTTTTTTGCAATCACTATGGCTACTGTCATGCGGGATTGTAATGCGCAAGCTCGGGGGATCCTGCTTTGTCCAGCGCCAAAAGCGATCCAATCAGACGTTCCGGCACCCAACTCTGCTGGGCAAGACCTGAATCAAAGCATCCTCAGACAGACGTAATTCCGGCCCCTATTCTTCGTGCCGGCGCTACGGTCCGGAGCACTGGAGAGTTCCGGATCATAACAGCACCTGGCATCTCTTGTACGGCAACATGATGGTACTCACTGAGCTGAAATGATCCAACCACCTGCGACAGCGCTTCAGCCTGATTCTGCAGGCTCTCGGCGGCAGCGGCGGCCTCTTCCACCAATGCAGCATTTTGCTGAGTGACTTCATCCATCTGGGCGATCGCCAGATTTACCTGTTCGATTCCGGCACTCTGCTCCTGGCTGGCTGCAGTAATTTCACTCATGATATCGGTCACGCGCCTTACACTAGTAACCACTTCGGCCATTGTGCTACCGGCTTCATCGACGAGCTTACTGCCGATGGCAACTTTATCGACCGAATCGCCAATCAAACTCTTGATTTCCCTTGCTGCTGCTGCACTGCGCTGAGCCAGATTACGCACTTCCGTTGCAACGACCGCAAAGCCGCGTCCTTGCTCACCGGCACGCGCCGCCTCAACCGCCGCATTGAGTGCAAGAATATTGGTCTGGAATGCGATACCGTCAATCACGCTGATAATATCGACGATTCTTTTCGATGAATCATTGATTGAAACCATCGTTTCGACGACCTGCGAGACTACGATACCGCCCTTGCGAGCGACCTCAGAAGCAGACATTGCCAACTGATTGGCCTGTCGTGCGTTATCGGCATTTTGCTTTACTGTTGACGTCAGTTCCTCCATTGAGGCTGCGGTTTGTTCGAGCGAGCTCGCTTGTTCTTCTGTACGTGACGACAAATCCATATTGCCCGCCGCTATCTGACTTGCCGCAGTAGCGATACTGTCCGTGCCGCTACGAACGTTGCTGACAATGTGAGCAAGATTGTGATTCATCTCATTTAAGGCATGCAGCAGCTGCCCGGGTTCATCCGTAGAATCAACAACGATTGCACCGGAAAGATCGCCATCAGCAACCCGACGCGCCGCATCAACTGCGCGCTGCAAAGGCCGGGTAATTCCGCTGGTTAGCCACCAGGCACACAACACACCAAAAACAAGAACAAAAATGGCAATTCCAACCAAAAAATGACGGCTGGTCGCGGCGGCTGTTTCAATATTTACAGCGGCCCCATCAATCGCTTTCCGCTGCATGTCCAGCAGTTCCTGAACAAGATTTTGGTAAAGATTAGCGGCAGGGACAAAGACTGTTTGAAAAATCTGATCCGCTTCCTCAACTTGGCCTTCTTTTTTTAAATCAGCGATACTATTTCGCGCTGAGTAATAAATTTTTCTCTGCGCGCCGATTTTTTCGTACACTTGCTTCTCTTCGCCGGTCAACAGCAAAGGCTCAATCTGGTCGAGCAGGCCATTGACCCGCTTAGTGGAAGCCGCAGCTTCTTCGGCAAAATAAGAACTGAGTGAATCATCACTACTTTTAGCGATCGCAGTCGTCCGGCGTATTGCACTGTCTATCTTGCTATACCAATCGGCGATCATCCTTTCTTTTGCGAGCGGCTGATCCATCATCTCCCCGGTCTCATCTGCGACAGCTTGCAGCTGCACGATACCAATGACAGCAATAAGAATGGAGAGGGCAAACATCACTGCAAAACCGAATCCGAGACGGGTTCCGATATTCATATTTTTTAAAAAATTCATAACTTCAATTCCTGTTTCAAGCTTGTTTTTTATGGCGTGTGATGACAAAAAAGTCGGTCGCATCAGGGCTTACGAATACCGTTAGCATCCAGGCTTGCTCAACGCATGTTTTTTACTGCGAATGATGAGGATGAG
>CANIFC010000435.1 GCA_947466695.1 Oxalobacteraceae bacterium
CGGGGCTAACGCAACGATTCTTCCTGGAATTACAATAGGTGCCAACGCAATGATCGGTGCAGGAAGCGTGGTGACAAAGAACGTCGCTGAGAATTCTACAGTCGCAGGAAATCCAGCTAGACCCATAAAAAATTATCAACAAAAATGAACATCCCATTTCTTGATTTAAAGGTTCAACATCAACACTTGCGAACCGAGTTGACGCAAGCGTTCAATGAAGTCATTGATAGCGGTTGGTTTATTCAGGGCAATCAACTTGTCTTGTTTGAGCAAGAATATGCACGTTTTTGCAACACTACACATTGCATCGGTGTAGGTAATGGTCTCGACGCGCTGCACTTGATATTGCGCGGCTACGACATCGGTGCCGGCGACGAAGTGATCGTTCCCTCCAATACCTTTATTGCGACCTGGCTTGCAGTCTCTTATGCCGGTGCCACCCCAATTCCTGTTGAACCTGACCTACGAACCTACAATATTTCACCCGAGCTCATTGAGGCCGCTATCACGCCCAGAACCAAGGCGATTATTGCCGTTCATCTTTACGGCCAGGTTGCGGATATGGATGCGATCAACAGCATTGCTGAGAAATATGGTTTAAAAGTAATTGAAGATGCTGCACAGTCACAAGGCGCCCTGTATAAAGGGAGGCTATCGGGAGGTCTTGGTGATGCTGCCGGACATAGCTTTTATCCTGGCAAGAATCTGGGAGCACTCGGTGATGGCGGTGCCATCACTACGAACGACGACGCGCTGGCAGAAAAACTACGCATGCTGCGCAACTACGGATCGAAAGTAAGATATCACAACGAATTGAAAGGGTTTAATTCACGACTCGATGAATTACAGGCAGCTTTTCTGCGAGTGAAATTACAAAAACTGAATCAATGGAATCAGCAACGAAAATTAATCGCTGCAATTTATCAACAAGGCTTGCAAGGGCTTGCTTCGCTCGCACTTCCCATTGTCCCTGATTGGGCTGATCCGGTCTGGCATCTATATGTAGTAAGAAGTTCCAGACGTGATGAACTACAGCAATATCTGTTATCGCAAGGGATTGGTACGGTTATCCATTATCCGATAGCGCCGCACCAGCAAGACGCGTACGCAGAGCTCAAGCTAGATCAGGGTTCCTTACCCACCGCTGAAAAAATTCACGCTGAAATCATCAGTTTGCCACTCGATCCTTATTTATCATCTGACAATGCGACTGCTGTAGTCAATGCTGTACGTCAGTTTCATTCCTGATTCATGTCCTTGCTTCACACCAGTTTTTTAAATGCCATTGCCGTTGCTGTTCGCATGCTGGCGATGTTGGGCCTTAATAAATTACTCGCTCTTTACGTCGGACCCGCAGGATATGCAGCAATAGGACAGTTTCAAAACGCCGTCACCATGCTCACCTCGTTTGCCAGTGGGGCGATCAATACGGGAGTGACCAAATACACCGCACAATACCATGCTGATGCCAGCGCTCAAGAGAGCGTCTGGCGAACCGCGGGGACGATTTCGGTCACCTGCGCGTTAATGGTCTCGGTATTAATTGCCCTGTTCCACCAGCAACTGGCAGTTGCGGTACTCAAAGACGAGCATCAAAGTAGAATTTTTTTATGGCTGGCAGCAACACTGGTGCTTTTTATATTAAATTCTTTACTGATGGCGATTTTAAATGGCAAGAAGGCAGTGTCACTCTACATCACAGCCAATATTGCAACCAGCATCGTGACCCTGCTCGCGACCTGGGTTCTGGCCCGGGTGTGGGGACTATACGGCGCCTTGGTTGCACTATCGATCAATCAATCTATCGTTTTTTTTATTACCTTGACCTTATGCCTGCGAACCAACTGGTTTCGGCTGAACATGTTGTTCGGTCGAATGGACATGGAGGTCGCCCGAAAACTTACCAACTATGCATTAATGGCCTTAGTCACTGCAATTGTGGTACCTTTAGGACAATTGTTAATTCGAAATCATCTTGTTAATGAGTTTGGCTGGAACAGTGCGGGTCTGTGGCAAGCGGTAACGAAACTCAGCGACATGTATCTAATGCTGATCACCACCACGCTCACTGTCTATTACTTACCGCGGCTATCTGAAATTGATAACGCGCTCCAATTGCGAAATGAGATTGTGAAGGTTTATCGTTTCATTTTGCCTATTACGATTATCGGGGCAGTTACAGTATACTTGCTAAGGGAGTGGCTGATAACAATGCTGTTCACACCTGAATTTTTGCCCATGCTCGATTTACTGGCTTGGCAGCTGGCTGGCGACGTGATTAAAATTGGCAGTTGGGTATTGGGTTTTGTGTTGTTGGCGCGTGCCATGACCAAGTCATACATTATTACCGAACTCATATTTAGTGCTTCGCTAGTACTGATCACTTATGCATTAACACCACTATTTGGGCTCAAGGCAACAGTTATTGCGTTTTTTATTAACTATTTGATTTACTGGATAACTATTGCCATGATTTTAAATAAAACGGTTTATCGCTAATTTCAGTATGCTCACGACATTCATTCAAAAATCGATCGCCGCGATACATGACGCAAATGATTTTGACAAGGCCATTCAGATGGCACGCGTTCTGGGAGAGTTATTATGGAAAAACAGTACCGGCTGCTATGAATTAATAGAGCTAGAGAATGCGCTGATTGAAAAGTTTGCCTCCCTGTTTGAAACTAATAATCAGATAAAAATAAGTCATCCTTTCTTGCACGTTCTGACAAAAGCCTACGAGACTGGTGGTCACACTCGAATTGTTGAACGGTTAATACGATCAAAGGCACTGCAAGAATCAGCTGTTTTAATCACAGAATCAACCGATCCTAATGCATTAAAAAAACTTTCTACCGCGCAATATGGGTGTAAGAAATTAGATAAGCAGCCCGATAGCAGGAGAAAAATTCAGGCGATTATCTTTGAGTTGGCAAAGTGCCAGACAGTCATTCTGCATTTACACCCCCACGATATAGAATCTGTCATCGCAGTTGCCATTGCCAAAAAATATTTTGGTATCCATGCCTTACTTTACAACCATGCTGATCATGTATTTTCTTATGGCCATGGAGTCGCTGACCGGGTACTGGAAATTGGTTATTTCGGCTGGTCCCTACGCGCAAAACGAAAGTCAGAAGATAAATCTGTATTTACCGGTATTCC
>CANIFC010000436.1 GCA_947466695.1 Oxalobacteraceae bacterium
CAGAAACCTGTGTAATGATGCCTGGAATATGCGGTGTCGTATTGGTATTAAACGCAGAAAAAATCAGTTCTACTTTCAAACCCTTATGTACTTTGTCAATCAAATTAACCGGTAAATTACCTTCTACGATGAGTGCGTCATCAGTAGGGACCAACTCCATTAATTTAAATCCGCTTTGCACCACAGCGCCCTCGGTAAACACGCTTAAGTTGACCACAGTGCCATCAACTGGTGCTTTGACCAGTGTATTGGTCAAATCAAAATCCAACTGCCTGGAACGATTTTGCTGGGCTTCAGCCTCTTTTTGTACGTCAGACAACTGGGTCCGCACTTCCTTCTGATAATCTTGCTGACGTTGCGACTTGCGCAATCCCAGTTCTGCAATCTGGCGCGACGCACGACCAATATTGCCAATATCTTCAGAGACACTACCATTTACCTGTGAATAAGTGCGCTCAAGATCAAGCAAGCGATTACGGGCGATGTAACCTTCTTTTGCCAAATCGCGCATACCGTCCAACTGCTCTTTCAAGAACTGCTGTTGCTGCTTCTTGTTGATCATCGACTCCTTCAGACCAGCCAACTGGAGTTTTAAACCGGCAATATTTTCATCTACGGCAGCCAATTCATCTTTCAATGAGCCTCGACGTGCGCTAAATAATTGTTGCTGCAATAAAATATTGTTCGCAATACGAGGGTCACTCTTGTTGAGCTCAAACTCGTCAGGAAAACGAATGGCACTGGCCCCCTCACGTTCTGCGATCAAGCGCGCTTCAGTTGCCTGCGCGGTATACATTTGCCCACGAGAAATTTCTGCGTTTGCTTTGGCTGCCACTTCATTCATCTTTATCAGAATCTGGCCAGCCTTAACGACATCACTGTCCTTGACCAAAATTTCGTCGACAGTGCCGCCAGTCTGATGTTGAATCGCTTTTCTATTGGAGGAGACTGCGACAGTCCCACTTAAAGGAACACCTTTATCCAAGGGCGCGAACGAGGCCCAAAGTAAAAACCCCAGTACGCCAAACAGGACAATTGCCCAACCTAACTTTGCGTAGCGACTGGAATCTGTATTAACTTCCACTATTTCAACGTTATGCGTTGCCACATCCGTGACGGCATCTTTTCTGACTATGACATTTTTCATGATTATTTTTCTTCCGTCGCGACAACTAATTGCTCATCAGCCGCAGCTTCTATGCGCGCTTGTGTATCCGCTGGTGGCTCGGTTGCTGCTGGCGGGCTAGCTGCAGCTGCAGTAGCGACTGTTGCTGCAGTTGCTGCTTGCTGCGCTGCGGTTGCCTGTTGCTGTGCTTGTTGCTGCGCTTGCTGCTGTTGCTGATTCGCCTGATTCAACGCGTTCAATACCTCGTCCCGTGGCCCAAAAGCTTGAGCTACGCCATCACGCAAAAGTAGTAATTTATTAGTGACTCCAAGCACCGAAGTGCGGTGTGTAATCATCACAATTGTTTTACCATGCTGGCGCAAATCATTGATTGCCACCACCAGGGCCTGTTCACCGATGTCATCGAGATTAGAGTTCGGCTCATCCAATACCAATACCGATGGATCGTCATACATGGCCCTGGCCAAACCGATACGCTGTTTCTGGCCGCCAGACAAGCCGGCACCACCATCGCCCAAACGAGTATCGTAACCTTGTGGAAAATGCAAAATCATCTCGTGTACACCTGCACGTTTCGCTGCAGTGATGACTTTTTCTGAATCCACTTCACCGAAGCGCGCAATATTGTCTGAAACCGTTCCGGCAAACAATTCTATATCCTGCGGCAAGTAACCAATATGCGGCCCTAACTGGTCTTTATTCCACTGGAAAATATCGGCACCATCCAAGCGCACTTTACCCACGGCTGCTGGCCAGACGCCGACTAACAAACGCGCCAGGGTTGATTTACCTGAGCCGGATGGTCCGATAATGCCAAGTACATCACCCGGTGCCAGGGCAAAACTCAACCCCTTGAGAACGGCCACTGGTGAGCCAGGAGGAGCTGCTGTTACGCCCTCGACAGAAACTGCACCTTGAGGTTTTGGCAAATCCATACCAGCAAAACGCGGTGGGTTACTCTGCAATAATTCATTCAAACGCTGATAGGAGCTTTTGACGCCGCTCCATTGCTTCCATACGCCAATCAATTGATCGATTGGCCCCGTCGCTTTACCCAACAAAATAGAGCCAGCGATCATCATACCGGGTGTCATTTTGCCGTCAATCACGAGCATCGCACCAAAACCGAGTACCAAAGATTGTACTGAGACACGCACAAATTTACTCACGGCAGTGACCATGCCTGATTTTTCACTCGCCTCACCTTGTAGTTGTAAAAAACGGCCATGCAGCTTAAACCAGCGTGACATCAGATTAGGTAGCATCCCCATCGCTTCAATCACTTCCGCATTGCGCAGATTATTAGTCGCAAGATTACTCGAAGCGATTGCCATCGCATTTGCTTCTGCCAGAGGTTTTTTTGACACCACTTCATTGAGGTAAGCCAAAATAACCATGACGATCACAGCGGCTGTAGCAAATAGACCGAGGTAGACGTCAAACATGTAGATTACTGCCAGATAAAGGGGAAACCAAGGTGCATCGAAAAAGGCAAACAGACCATTGCCTGTTAAAAATTGGCGTATCTGAGTCAAATCTTGCAAAGCCTGCCCGGCATTGCCGCCGCCACGCTTTAAATTTTGCTCAAATGCGGCGGTATAGATGCGTTTATTCATTTGCATGTCCAGCTTGGCGCCAACGCGTATCAAGACAAAGCTGCGAATAAATTCCAGCGCACTCATCAAGGCATAAGCACCTAGCATCAACATCGTCAGCATTAACAAAGTCATACCGTTTTGGCTCTGCAAAACCCGGTCATAGACTTGCAACATATACAAAGAAGGCCCCAGCATCAATAAATTAATAATCGCGCTAAAAACGCCAACCGTACGGAAAGCACTTTTGAAAGAGCGCAAGACATCAATAATCTCGCTATTAGGAAGTTTTAATTTAGATATCATCTTATAGGGTCCATCAGCACAAAAGTGCCAAGCTGCAGGTAGCAAACGCGCCAGTCGGACTGGATTATCGCGGCTTTAATTATTGTAAAATGTGATGTGGATCACATTTTTAGAAGCCTAACATACAAAAAGAA
>CANIFC010000437.1 GCA_947466695.1 Oxalobacteraceae bacterium
CAGCGGGAGAGATTTAACAATAAGGTGTAAAGGCAAAAAGATGTTTTCTGTTTGATACGGTCTTTTTGGCTGAATATGAGGTCATATCTCAGGCGTATGACATGTGTAAATTTTCGCGTGTTTGATATTAGTAAGTAAAACATTGTGGTTTTGGAGGGAGCAAGTATGGATTTTTCAGGACGCGAGGTCGAACCGGGTAAGAAATTTACCGGGATAGGTCTTGTTATATTTTTTCACGTGATACTGGTATGGGGTCTGATTAACGGCGGTGCAGCAAAAATCAAGGCTGCGATACAAAAACCGCTTGAGACCAAGATAGTGGAAGAGGTCAAGCCACCACCACCTCCGCCTGATCTGCCACCACCGCCGCCGCCAAAATTGCAAGCGCCGCCGCCACCGTTTGTTCCGCCACCTGAAGTTCAGGTGCAACAACAGGTTGCCCCGGTCAATGCAATCGCCGCTGTATCGAACGTCAAGCCAGAGTCGAATGTCAAGCCGACCAGTGTGCAGCAACCGGTTCCAGAAGCCAAGGCCGTTGGTCCTGTCACAGTTGCCGGTGTTGTCGACTTTAAACAAGCGGGCTGTAAGCCTGATTATCCGAGAGCTTCGCTACGCAACGAGGAAACCGGTACCGTATTGCTGGCAGTCCTGATTGGTGTTGATGGTTCTGTGGCAGATGTCAAAATTGAGAAGTCCAGTGGCTTTCGCGGTTTAGATAATGCCGTGCGTTCCCACTTGTTGTCGGGCGCATGCAAACACAAACCAGGTACTGTTGATGGTAAGCCGCAGCAGACCTGGACGAAAGTGAACTACGTATGGAGTCTTGACTAAAACACAGCCAACAAGCACAAAAATAAAAGACATACCGTTTTATTCAACATATCCGTATTAACGACTAAGTTCCAATTCATTTTTTAAGGAAGTATCCACATGAAAATCAACACAAAATCTACCTTGAGCGCATTCCTGGCGGCAATGATGTTCTCTCTGGGTGCCATGGTGACTGTACCGGCTTTCGCTGCCGATCCAGTCCCGGCAACTGATACAGCTGCAACTGCAGCCACTGCAGCACCGGCGGACGCAGTGTTGCCACCAGTTGCTGACGCTGCGCCAGCTTCGGCTGCGAAAGAGGTAGTCAATGCCTACGGTATGGAAGCCTTGTTAAAAGGTGGTGATATCGTCGCTCAAGGTACTTTGCTGATCATGGCCATCATGTCGATGGGTAGCTGGTACATCCTGATCACGAAAATCATCGATCAGGTTAAATTGTCCGGCCAAGCTAAAGAAGCAAGCAAATTCTGGAAAGCGTCCACGATTGCAGCCGGTATTGCCGGTTTGAAAGAAGGTAGTCCATTCCGTTTCATCGCTGAATCAGCTGCCAGTTCAAGCAGTCACCATGAAGGCGCCTTGCTTGAGCAAATCGACTTGAATGCATGGGTTGGTATGTCAATCCAGCGTTCAGTTGACAAAGTACAAAGTCGCTTGCAAGATGGTCTGGCTTTCCTGGCGACAGTCGGTTCGACTGCACCGTTCGTCGGCTTGTTCGGTACAGTGATGGGTATTTACCATGCACTGACGGCAATCGGCGCTTCCGGCCAGGCATCTATCGATAAAGTGGCCGGTCCGGTTGGTGAAGCGTTGATCATGACGGCAATTGGTCTGGGTGTGGCTGTTCCTGCTGTTCTGGGTTACAACTTCCTGGTTCGCCGTAACAAGAGCTGCATGGAAGAAGTTCGTGCCTTCGGCGCCGACTTGCATTCCGTTGTCCTGTCTGGCGTCATGAGCAAGGCTGCTGCCAACGTTGCTAAAAAAGTTGCCTAATTTAAAAAGTTAGCCAGCAAGACAGTTTGTCTCCTTCCATTCTACTGCGCTCAGTGCAAGTGAAATGGAAGGATATAAGTCGGAAATAACCAAAGAGAAACCATTATGTCAATGTCAATGGGAAATGATGGTGACGGCGAAGATGAAGTTAACAGCACCATTAATACCACGCCTCTAGTGGATATTATGTTGGTTTTGCTGATCATCTTCCTGATCACGTCACCAGTTGTTTTAGATTCAGTAAAAGTTAAACTACCATCCGATACCAACACGATTTACATTACCAAGCCGGAAAATATCACTCTCACGATCAATAAAGAGGGTGACATGTTCTGGAACGGTAGCCGTAAAGCGCTGAAAGGTACCGATGAGCTGTTTGATAAGATGAAAGCTATCTCGGTTCAGGTACCACAACCGGAAGTGCATGTCCGCGGTGACCAGAACACGCGTTACGAGTTTGTCGGTAAGACGATCCTCACGGTACAACGTGCGGGAATTGCCAAGGTTGGCTTCATTATTGAGCCTCCGTCAAAAGACTAAAAAGGAAAACACATGAGCATGGCTCCTAGCTCAAGTAGTTCGAGCGAACCTGAAGTGATGATGGAAATGAATATGACGCCGCTAATTGACGTCATGCTGGTACTGATCATTATGCTGATCATTACCATTCCTGTTCAAAATCACTCGATCAATCTCAACATGCCGGTCAACACGCCGTCCAAGCCGACTGAGCCGCCTGTGGTTGTCAATATTGATATCGATTTTGACGGGACCACTTTATGGAATGGTGTCGCGTTAGCGCACCCTGAACTGGAAACAAAGTTGCAAGTGATTGCCGCGATGCCGGATCAGTCTGAAGTCCATATTCGTCCTGACAAATTGGCTGCCTATAAATCAGTGGCTGCAGTCATGGCGGCAGCGCAGCGTCTGGGTGTCACTAAAATAGGAATGGTCGGTAACGAGCAGTTTTTGAACTAGAACTGGTGGCATTAGTTATCAGGGTGTTCGAAGCAGGAAGAAAACTGGCAGGGTATTCCCTGCCTTTTTTCATTGCGACTGGTTTTACGTAGGATAGGTTCGATGTGTATTGTGCGGCACTGAACGCGTAGGCCCAGAGTTTTTCACATTTATTCAGTTTATTGATTAAGAGATTAAAATATGAAGCAACTTCGCTTGTCACGTCTGGCTGTGCTTGTCGCAGCTATCGGCTTTGCGGCCGTACCAGAATTGTCAAATATTGGCGCCAACACTGCTTATGCGCAAGAAGCGATGCGTCCGGAAATTGGAAAATTGGTTCAATCTGCCGGCGAATTGTTGAAAGCTAAAAAATATAAAGATG
>CANIFC010000438.1 GCA_947466695.1 Oxalobacteraceae bacterium
GACCTACTATTTTGCCCCGCCGCGGGTGTTTGAAAACATGCTCACGACCGTCATGATCCGCATGGAAGACGCCAGTGCACTCAAGCGCCGCCTTTTTCATCATTACATGGAGGTCGCACGGCGTACCGGTGCCGACATCCTTGACGGCAAACCGGTGAAATTACTGGACCGCCTGAGTTACGCCATCGGTAATTTCCTGGTCTTCGCGCCACTCAAGAATGTACTGGGGCTAAGCCGGGTACGCATCGCCTATACCGCCGGTGCCGCCATTGGCCCTGACCTGTTCCGTTTCTACCGCTCGATCGGCATCAACCTGAAACAACTCTACGGCGCCACCGAGACGTGCGCTTATGTCTGTCTGCAACCGGACGGCAATATTAAATTCGACAGCGTTGGCATGGCTGCGCCAGGCGTCGAAGTGAAGCTCTCCGGCAACGGCGAAGTGCTGGTCAAGTCCAGCGCCCTGCTCAAGGAATATTACAAGCGGCCCGATGCCACGGCCGAAGTCATGGATGCCGATGGCTATTTCCACACCGGTGACGCCGGCATCTTTGACCATGAAGGGCACCTGAAAATCATTGACCGTGCAGCGGATGTTGGCAAGATGAAGCAGGGCAATATATTCGCCCCCAACTACATCGAAAACAAATTGAAATTCTTCCCGTTCATCAAGGAAGCGGTCGCCTTTGGCCAGGATCGCGACATGGTCTGCGCCTTCATCAATATCGATATGGAAGCGGTGGGCAACTGGGCCGAACGGCGTGGCATTGCCTACTCGGGCTACACCGACCTGGCAGCCAAGAAAGAGGCTTATGACCTGATCGCAGAATGTCTGGAAAAGGTCAATGCCAGCCTGGCCGAAGAGGAACTGATGGCGGGAACCCAGATTCACCGCTTCCTGATCCTGCACAAGGAGCTTGATCCCGATGATGATGAACTGACCCGTACCCGCAAGGTGCGGCGCCGTTTTGTCGAGGAAAAATACAAGGTGCTCATTGATGCTCTCTATAGCGGCAAACAAGCGCAGTACATCGAGACCCAGGTGAAATTTGAAGATGGGCGCAAGGGAATGGTTGCCGCCGACCTGCGCATTGCCGACGTCAGGACCTTCAATGCCGTCAAGTACGCCGCCTAGGGAAAACCATGACACACAATCGAAAAATCGGCGACATCATTTTGGATCTGCAAGGTATCTCCTTGTCTTTTGGCGGCGTCAAGGCGCTGACCAATATCTCCTTTAACGTCCGCGAACATGAAATTCGCGCCATCATCGGCCCCAACGGTGCGGGCAAAAGCTCGATGCTCAATGTCATCAACGGTGTCTACCGGCCACAGCAAGGTGAAATCATTTACCGCGGCGTCCACCGTAAAGACATGGACACCTATGCGGCCGCCAAGAGCGGGATTGCGCGCACCTTCCAGAACATCGCCCTGTTCAAGGGCATGAGCGTGCTCGACAACATCATGACCGGGCGCAACCTGAAGATGAAAAGCAATTTTCTGATGCAGGCGCTGTACTGGGGTCCGGCGCAAAAAGAAGAAATTGCCCACCGCGAAAAAGTCGAGGAAATCATCGACTTTCTGGAGATTCAGCATATCCGCAAAACACCCGTAGGCCGCTTGTCTTATGGCTTGCAAAAACGCGTGGAGCTAGGCCGGGCGCTGGCGGCAGAGCCGGAAATCCTGTTACTGGACGAACCGATGGCCGGCATGAACGTGGAAGAAAAACAGGATATGAGCCGCTTCATTCTTGACGTCAACGACCAGCTCGGCACCACCATCGTACTCATTGAGCACGACATGGCGGTGGTGATGGATATTTCGGACCGGGTGGTGGTGCTTGATTACGGCAAGAAAATCGGTGACGGTACGCCGGCTGAAGTACTGGCCAATCAGGAAGTCATCAATGCCTATCTGGGCGTCGCCCACTGACACGTGTAGAAAAGGTTTGAGCAAAATGAACATTAATTTCTTTTTTGAAGTACTGATCGGTGGCTTGCTGTCCGGTGTGATGTATGCACTGGTGGCGCTGGGTTTCGTACTGATCTATAAAGCCTCCGGGGTTTTCAATTTCGCCCAGGGTGCCATGGTATTTTTTGCCGCGCTGACCTGTGTCGGCCTGACTGAAAAATTTGGTCTGCCACTGTGGGCGGCAATTATCGTGACCATGCTGGTGATGGTGGCGCTGGGTCTGGCCATCGAGCGGGTGGTGTTGCGCCCGCTGGTCAATCAGCCGGAAATCACCCTGTTTATGGCAACCATCGGACTGACCTTTTTTATCGAGGGTCTGGCGCAACTGATGTGGGGTTCACAGCCGCACAAACTGACGCTGCCGATTGACGACGTGCCTATTGAATGGCTGCTGGAAAAATACAACATCATCGTTTCACAGTTTGATGTCATCGCCGCCCTGATCTGCGCCATTCTGGTGACCGGGCTGGCGCTGCTATTTTCCAAGACCAAGATCGGCCGCGCCCTGCGTGCCGTGGCAGACGACCATCAGGCTGCGCTGGCAGTCGGGATTCCGCTGCAGCAGATCTGGGGCATCGTCTGGGCTGTAGCCGGCTTCGTGGCGCTGGTGGCCGGTTTGCTGTGGGGTGCCAGGAATGGGGTGCAATTCGCGCTGACCTTCATCGCGCTCAAAGCCTTGCCAGTATTGATCCTGGGCGGTTTTACCTCGGTCCCGGGTGCCATTGTCGGGGGCCTCATTATCGGCGCATCAGAAAAACTGGCGGAGGTCTATATCGGCCCGCTGGTCGGCGGCGGCATTGAAGGATGGTTTCCGTATGTGCTTGCCTTGCTGTTCCTGCTGGTGCGTCCGGAAGGCCTGTTTGGCGAGAAAGTCATCCGCAGGATTTGAGGGCAAGGTCAGACACAAAGAGATACCTTCGCTGCGCCCTGAGATGAGAATGTGACTGAAAGCCCACATTGATCGCCGCTCTGGCCAGCAGGCAAAGCTTGCAAGCTAACGTCGTAAAAAATAGCACCATGAACGCAAAGGAACCCCATGTTTTATCGTGAAGCCGGTCAGTTCAAACCCAGCTATGCTGAGGATAATCAGATTTTTCCCATCCGCCAGGATCGCATCGGCATCGCCATCGTGCTGACACTGGCGTTTTTGATCGTGCCATTTTTTGCCTCGCCGTATGCTTTTTCGGC
>CANIFC010000439.1 GCA_947466695.1 Oxalobacteraceae bacterium
CCGTTATTATTGAAGGCCGGACCGATGGCTTGATCAACCAGATTGCCGAATACGCGAAATTACACCGAATTGTATTGCTTGACTGCTCACACCTTGAACGCGTTGAATTCGGTGCGTCCGCGCAACTGCTGAGTGGATTGGTTCCACTGGCCGGAAAAAAAGATACAAGCATCGAGTTTCATGAAGTCAATTATCTGGTCTTGAGCCTGTTTAACGCGATGGGCCTGAAAAACGTCGCGGCTATTTTCCCGCGCAAGCACTAAGATCTCCCGTCCTGAGCCTTGTAATTGGGATAAAGCACCCCCACCTCTCCTCTTATTGCATATTTAATTTTTAAGATTCTTTTAGCTGCCTGAGCATTAATGTCTGTAATTGATGCTTGCCAGTGCGCATTCAAGACAAATCATTGAGGGATTTCATGGAACAATTTCACGGCACAACCATCCTTACTGTCCGGCGTGGCAATTTGGTCGCCATCGGTGGCGACGGCCAGGTCACACTGGGCAATATCGTCATGAAAGGCACCGCACGTAAAGTACGTAAGTTGTATCACAACAAGGTTTTGGCAGGTTTTGCCGGGGGCACCGCAGATGCCTTTACCTTGATTGAACGCTTTGAGGCGAAATTGGAGAAACATCAGGGCCACCTCATGCGTGCCTCGGTAGAGTTGGCAAAAGACTGGCGTACCGACCGGATGTTACGCAAGCTTGAGGCCATGCTACTCGTTGCAGACCGCGAAACAACCTTGGTAATTACCGGCAATGGTGATGTACTCGAACCAAACGATGGTATCGGGGCAATAGGATCCGGCGGCACTTTTGCACAATCTGCGGCAATTGCGCTATTTCAAAATACCGATTTATCACCGATTGAGATCGTTAAGAAATCATTAACGATTGCCGGTGACTTGTGTATTTATACCAATCAATCTCACACCATAGAAACTTTGGAATAAGTAGAACTATTAGCGCCATCAGGCACCTTGCTACTCCAAGACATCATAGAGACCAGAAAATATGAACATGACTCCTCAGGAAATCGTTTCCGAACTTGATAAACATGTCGTTGGCCAGGATCAGGCTAAACGCGCCGTCGCTATTGCGCTGCGTAACCGCTGGCGTCGTCAGCAGGTTCCTGATCCATTACGGCAGGAAATTACACCCAAGAACATCCTGATGATCGGACCCACCGGCGTTGGAAAAACTGAAATTGCGCGTCGACTCGCGAAACTGGCAGATGCGCCCTTCATCAAGATTGAAGCAACCAAATTTACCGAAGTCGGTTACGTCGGGCGCGATGTTGACACGATCATCCGTGATCTGATGGATATTGGCGTAAAACAGACCCGCGAGGCAGCCACACGCAAGGTACGGAGCCGCGCTGTTGATGCTGCAGAAGACCGTATCCTTGATATCTTGTTGCCACCCCCACGCGACTCTGGAATGAATGCCGAATCGAGCACGGGAACTGCCATCACGACGACTGAAAATACTGGCAATGCAACACGCCAGACCTTCCGCAAGCGTCTGCGTGAAGGTGCGCTGGATGATAAGGAAATTGAAATCGATGTGCTTGATGCCGCTCCGCAAATGGAAATCATGGCGCCTCCGGGAATGGAGGAGATGACCGAGCAAATCAAGACCATGTTTTCTGGAATCGGCAATACCCGGAAAAAACCACGCAAACTGAAAATCAAGGAGGCGTTGAAACTTTTGATCGAAGAAGAGGCCGGCAAACTCGTTAACGAAGAAGAGTTAAAACAGGAAGCGATCAATAACGTCGAGCAAAATGGCATCGTCTTTTTAGACGAAATCGACAAGATTGCATCCCGCTCGGAAAGCGGCGGCGCGGAAATTTCTCGTGCCGGGGTACAAAGAGATTTGCTTCCTCTGGTTGAAGGTACGACGGTCAATACCAAATACGGCATGATCAAGACCGATCATATTTTATTTATTGCCTCCGGCGCCTTTCATCTGGCCAAACCGTCTGACCTGATTCCGGAACTGCAAGGACGCTTTCCAATTCGTGTGGAACTCGGATCGCTTTCAATTGCCGATTTTGAACGCATCCTGACCGGTACCGACGCTTGCCTGACACGCCAGTATCAAGCCTTGCTTGCGACCGAGGACGTCAACATTGATTTCACTCCTGAAGGTGTGCAAAGACTTGCAGGCATCGCTTACTCTGTCAACGAGACCACCGAAAACATTGGCGCCCGCCGGCTTTATACTGTGATGGAAAAGCTCCTTGAAGAGATTTCTTTCGATGCTCACAATAATAGCGGCACAACGATTGTGATTGATGCCGCCTATGTTGATCACCGCCTCAAAGCCTTGTCTAGTGACGAGGATTTGTCGCGCTATGTCTTGTAATCTCAGTCTTGACTCATGACTAATCACTGATGGCGGAGTGCCTCCGTGGCAAAAAAAACCCTGAGTACGCGTCAGAAGTTAGTGTTTCGCCTCGCTCCCAGCCTGAGCAAGCCACGCAATCAAGTCGTGCTGGCAGCCAGGCTGAGCGGTGCCGGGAGCCACAAAAAGTCGATCGTTTCCGTAAGGCAATCACAAAAATTAGCCCTTAAAAAGACCCCCTCCGGAGGCGAACCGGATTAAACTCTGTTGCAACATGTCCAACTCAATCAATGGGCTTATCGTGGCAGGAAACCAAACTCAAAAAAAGAAGCGCCAGCAAGGCCGCCAGCAAAACTACCGGGCTCTGCGTACGTCAAGAAGACAAGACTTACTCACCCGCTTGCTAGTCGACGTTGGTGTTTGCTATGTCCCCGCGTTGGGTGTTAACGGGGCAGCAGACTTATTGCGGGACAAGAATGTCACTGAGTCCGTGATACAGCGGGTATTGCACCGGCCACCAAAAGTGTGCAGTAAATAAACATAAATAATTAAAGCACTTCCTGCTTGGCATCTCGCGCCAGCAGCTGCTGAATCATTTCATCTGCGGCGATGCCGTCAAACAAAACTTCGGCGACCGCAGCTGCGATTGGCATATCGAGCTCGAGGCTGGCTGCCAGCGACTTGACCGTTTGTGCGCAACGCACGCCCTCGGCAACATGTCCAAGCTCCTGAACAATCGTCGCGAGGGATTTTCCTTGCGCCAGCGCCAGCCCCACTCTACGGTTACGCGACAAATCGCCCGTACA
>CANIFC010000440.1 GCA_947466695.1 Oxalobacteraceae bacterium
ACGCCCGTGGTGTGGCAGATGCAATTTTGGAAGGTCGCGCAAATGCGGTTAATGAGGTGCTTGAGGCGATCAAGCCCGGTGCAGATGAGTTTGTTGAAGTAGCACAAGCTTAATAAGTCTCATATTTGCCGGTTTGGTTTCGGTAAAATCGAAGTAAAAGGGGCAAACAATCGTTCGCCCCTTTTTTTAAACAGAATTTATTGTTTGCGTCTTTGTGACGAAACAGAACTAGGAGAAAAACATGGCCGCGATTACAGCAGCGATGGTAGGTGAATTACGCGCAAAGACCGATGCGCCAATGATGGAATGTAAAAAAGCATTAACAGAAGCTGAAGGTAATATGGAACGCGCTGAGGAAATTTTGCGCGTTAAATTGGGTAGTAAGGCATCGAAAGCGGCTTCCCGTGTTACTGCAGAAGGCGTCGTCGCCTCGGTCGTATCTGGTCATGTCGGCGCGTTAATCGAAGTCAACTGCGAAACCGATTTCGTTACCAAGAATGATGATTTTCTTTCTTTTGTCAACGCATGTGCAAAATTAGTGGCAGAGCATAATCCCGCTGACGTAGCGGCTTTGGCTGCTTTACCGCTTGGCGGTTCGACTGTTGAAACAGTGCGCGCAGCCCTGATCGGTAAAATTGGTGAAAATATGTCAATCCGCCGTTTTCAGCGTTTTGAAACTGCCTCAAAATTGACCTCCTATTTGCACGGAACACGTATTGGTGTTGTTGTTGAATTTGATGCGGCTGATGAGCAAGTTGGTAAAGACGTGGCAATGCACATTGCTGCAATGAAACCGGTTTCTCTTTCTGCTGATCAAGTGCCTGCTGAGTTAATCGAAAAAGAACGCTCGGTCGCCACACTTAAAGCTGCCGAATCTGGTAAGCCAGCTGATATCGTGACGAAGATTGTCGAAGGCTCGGTACAGAAATTTTTGAAAGAAGTTTCCTTGTTAAATCAAACTTTCGTCAAAAATGACAAGCAAACTGTTGAGCAAATGTTGAAATCGGTTGATGCCTCCATTAAATCATTCACCATGTACGTGGTCGGTGAAGGTATCGAAAAGAAGCAGGACGATTTTGCAGCGGAAGTGGCAGCTCAGGTTGCCGCAGCAAAACAAGCGTAATAAGGCATAAAAAAACGGGCCGAAAGGCCCATTTTTTTAAACTGCTATTTAATGACCGCATTACCTAGGTTATTGTTAAAAGTACTCTGTTTTTGATTTTTTACCAGATATTTTCTGCAGAGTGTTCTCAATAATATCTTCATTTATTTTTTTAAGGAGTCTACCGTGACCAAACCTGCTTATAAGCGCGTGCTTTTAAAGCTCTCAGGTGAAGCCTTGATGGGAGACGATTCATACGGTATCAACCGGGCTACGATTGAACGTATGGTCGCCGACGTCGCTGAAATTTCCAAAATGGGCGTTGAACTCGCTATCGTCATCGGCGGTGGAAATATTTTTCGTGGTGTTGCTCCAGGTGCTCAGGGGATGGACCGGGCGACTGCTGATTACATGGGTATGCTGGCGACGGTAATGAATGCACTTGCTTTGGGTGATGCCATGCGTCAGGCTGGTATAGTCGCCCGGGTCATGTCTGCAATTGCTATTGAACAAGTTGTTGAGCCTTACGTCCGTCCTAAGGCCTTGCAATATCTGGAAGAAGGTAAGGTCGTCATCTTTGCTGCGGGTACGGGAAATCCTTTTTTTACTACTGATACTGCCGCTGCCTTGCGCGGTTCGGAAATTGGAGCGGAAATCGTTTTAAAAGCGACCAAAGTCGATGGTGTCTATACGGCAGATCCAAAGAAAGATCCAACGGCAACGCGCTACTCAACCATTTCCTTCGATGAGGCAATCTCTCGTCATCTGCAGGTCATGGATGCGACAGCGTTCGCCCTTTGCAGGGATCAGAAATTACCGATCAAGGTGTTTTCGATTGTCAAACCGGGTGCCTTGCGTAATCTGATCATGGGTGGTGATGAGGGGACGCTGGTTCACGTTTAGCCTGTTGGTACGTAGTTGGACATATAAAATGGTATCGATGAATCATATCTGGCCAAAAATTAAATGCTAAAATAACACAGGTAGATAATACAAAATTATTATTTGCCAGTATCAATAAGTACAGGAGGATGGTATGACCATCATTGATGTAAAAAGTAATACAGAGCAGAGAATGAACAAGTCTCTTGAAACTCTTAAAATGGATCTTTCCAAGGTCCGTACCGGGCGTGCCCATATAGGAATACTTGACCATGTGATGGTTGATTATTACGGATCCGCTACCAACATTACGCAGGTTGCAAACGTTACTCTCATTGATGCGCGTACCATCGGTGTACAGCCTTGGGAAAAGAAAATGATTACCGCGATCGAAAAAGCGATCCGGGACGCAGACCTTGGCTTGAATCCAGCGACACAAGGGGATGTGATCCGTGTACCAACCCCGGCATTGACAGAAGAGCGCCGTAAGGAAATGGTCAAGCTGGTAAAGACGGAAGGTGAAGACGCCAAGATTGCAATCCGTAATATTCGTCGTGACGCCAATGAATCCTTAAAAAAATTGGTTAAGGATAAGGCGTGTTCTGAAGATGATGAGCGCCGGGCGCAGGATGATATTCAAAAACTGACAGATAAGTTTGTAGCCGATGTAGATAAGTCGCTGGCAGAAAAAGAAAAAGAAGTTCTGACTGTATAAATTCAAGTCGACTGTATTCTTTCATTTATCTCTGGATATACATGGTTCACATTAGTTCGACTAAAGAAATCCCGTTGGTTGGGACGATTCCACAGCACATTGCCATCATCATGGACGGCAATGGTCGCTGGGCTACCAAGCGGTTTCTGCCTCGTGTTGCTGGTCATGCCAAGGGTGTGGAAGCGGTTCGCAATGTAGTGAAGGCTTGCGTTAAGCGCGATGTAAAATATTTGACTTTGTTCGCCTTTAGCTCCGAGAACTGGCGACGGCCTGCCGATGAGGTGACCCTCCTCATGCGATTGTTCATTACTGCTCTTGATAAGGAAGTAGTCAGGATGCATGTCAATGGCATTCGTTTAAAGGTCGTTGGAGACTTATCACGGTTTGACAGCAAGTTACAGGCGACCATTGAATCGGCTGAGGTGATGACTG
>CANIFC010000441.1 GCA_947466695.1 Oxalobacteraceae bacterium
ATACTCGCGAAAAAAATATGCGGTGACGGGCGCTAATTGAAGCTTTTTAACAGACCGTTTTAACGGCCTTAATACTGCTTAATTATTGAATGTCGCCCGATATCCTGGTACTGCGTTCCACATCAGTGAAGAATTATTACCAGAGAGCCCGCTATCCGATGAATCTTCAGGTAATTTCCGGCAACCCTTGGTAGCCCATAGAAATCAATAGAAATCCGGCTCTTTCATTTTGATTCGCCTCTTTTGGTGCAGGCCATGAAGAATATCAGGGACGCGTCTGACACTGCATGCACACCATAATCGAAGGCACTTCATGTCCGTTCAACCGGGTTTAGATCAGAATGCCCCCAACCTCCCGCTAAGGCAAATAATGACCGGTATGCGCTTGCACGAAGTTCAATATTCGATACCAGACCTGCTACAGGGACAGTTGCATAGGTTGCGCAAGGATGCAGTTTTCCTGATTCTGTTTGCCCTCTTGCTGCTGCTCAGCCTGATAGCTCCAGACCAGATCACGCACTACCCCGGCCTGGTCGACTGGCCAACCATCGCTACGCTGACGGGTTTGCTGATATTGACCAAGGCACTGGAACTAAGTAAAGCGCTCGATTGGCTAGGACACAAACTGATTGGCCAGATGGCCACTGAGCGCGCGACCGCCTTGTGCCTCGTCATTACGGCCGCCCTGCTTTCCACCTTGCTGACCAACGATGTCGCTCTGTTTGTGGTGGTGCCACTGACCCTGGGCATCTGCCGCATGACAAAGATGCCGGCGACACGGCTGATTATCTTTGAAGCGCTTGCCGTCAATGCAGGCTCGGCGCTGACTCCCGTAGGCAACCCGCAAAACATCTTTCTCTGGCAGCAGTCAAATGTGTCATTTGGCGCTTTCGTGCTGCACATGTTGCCACTGGTAGCCGTACTCATGGCACTGCTCCTCATTGTTACTGCATGCGCCTTCGGTAAGCGGCCGCTCAAGAGCGGCGAAGAACAGCAACAAGAACCCATAGACCGTCAGCTGCTCGGAATATCGCTCGCGCTCTACCTGCCTTTCCTGCTAGCCACTAACTGGCATGTCGCAGGATGGGCTGTCGGTGCACTGCTGCTGATATTTATCCGGCTTCGGCCGACGGTACTGGCACTGCTCGACTGGGGGCTGCTGCTGGTTTTCATGCTGATGTTCATTGACTTGCGCCTGGTGGCAGGTCTGGAGGTCGTTCGCGCTGGCATGCATGAACTCGGACTTGAGCAAAGCCGGCATCTATACCTGAGCGCCATCGCTTTCTCGCAACTAGTGAGCAATGTACCTGCGGCGATTGCGTTGCTTGAGTATTCAGCTGACTGGCGCGTGATCAGTTACGGCGTCAACATCGGTGGCTTTGGACTCGTGCTGGGCTCGATGGCAAACCTGATTGCGCTGCGCATGGCGGGTGAGCGTAAAGCCTGGCTGCAGTTTCATTTTTTTGCGCTGCCTTTTCTAGGTATCGCGACCGCAGTTGGTTACCTGCTACTGTTCCGGGGTACTGCAGCATGAGCTCATTGCCCCTGCACAATTTGCTACGATCACTAAGCGTGATACGGACGATAGACACGATACGTCGCTGGCAGAGCTCAGTGATCTCGCCTTACGCAGTAATCCGGCGACACAAGCCGCCTGGGCCAACGCATTGGCAGATCTGGGCAATGTTGCGTTAGCCCGCTCGACGCTGCGGCCGTATGTGTCGGTGGCAGTTCCACTGGTTGCTGATCGCGGCGCTGCGGCTGGTAATGCTGCCGCAACCGGCTTTTCCGCTGCATCAGGCGTAACGCGCCCGTTCTCCCCTAGCCTGACCTGGATACTCTATGATTTTGGTGCCCGCACCTCCGGTCTTGAAGCAGCGCACAGGCTACGCATCGGCGCAGCAACGATAGCGATCCACGCAGCACACAGTAGCTGGCGCTGACCCTGTCAATACCTATTTTTGACGACACGTCAGCCGCTGGGTATCGCCGTGGTCGGCGGGCTGGTATTTTCGCAGCTGCTCACCTTGCATATCACCCCGGCATTTTTCGTCAGCATGGAACTTTTTTTGCAGAAAAGGAGGCAGCGAAGTCAGCAACAAGGCTGACATCAGTCAAGGTGCGCCAGAAATAATTTTACTGACGCTAGCGGTTAAATTTCAGACAGACCGGTCACTGACACGGTGGCATCAGTACATTGACCGGTCTATCCCCGGAAGTAAGCGATTCGTTCAGCGCAGCTGCCAAATCATTGTTTTTTGCATGTTACTGCATGTGCCAGCCGTGGCTGACCGTAATTGACTGACCGGTCAAGGCATTGGATTCAAACGAGGCCAGGAACAAGGCCGTTTTTGCCACGTCTTGGACTGTGGTAAATTCGCCGTCTACGGTGTCTTTGAGCATGACCGTCTTGATGACGTCTTCTTCACTGATACCAAATTGCCTGGCTTGTTCAGGGATCTGTTTTTCCACTAACGGTGTGCGCACAAAACCCGGGCAAATGACATTCGAGCGAATATTGTTTTTGGCACCCTCTTTCGCGACCACTTTTGCCAGACCGATCAGGCCATGCTTGGCCGTGACATACGGCGCTTTCAAGGGTGAGGCCTCGTGGGAGTGGACCGATCCCATGTAAATAATCGATCCGCCTTTGCCGCTGGCAATCATGGCGCGCATGCAGGCACGGGTCGTGAGGAACGCACCGTCAAGATGAATCGCAGTGAGTTTTTGCCAGCTATCGAGGCTCAGGTCGACAATCGCACCGATGATTTGTATGCCGGCGTTACTGACCAGCACATCCACCGTACCGTAGGCGGCGACCACATCGGCCACGCCCTTGTCGACCTGCGCTTCATCGATCACATTCATGGCGACCGCCATGGCGATACCGCCTGCCTTGGTAATTTCATCGGCAGTGACTTTAGCGGCCTCAAGAGACAAATCAGCGATCACCACTCTGGCACCGGCCCGCGCATATTCAAAGGCAATTTCCTTGCCGATACCGCTGGCCGACCCGGTAACAATAGCGACTTTATTTTTCATGGACATACTGTATTCCTTCATTGTGGTTGGCGAATAAGGTGCTTCATTGGTAATTAAATCATTGATACGTTGATACGTTGATACGTTC
>CANIFC010000442.1 GCA_947466695.1 Oxalobacteraceae bacterium
GAAAACCAATCGAGGTTAGGAAACATTTTCTTGATATCCCACATGACCGTTTCAAGACGCTCTGCAATGTCAAACATCTTGGTGGAACCGGCTTCAATGGACAGGTTACGTGCCACGTCCTTGATGACCTTGTTGCGCGGATCGGCAATCGTGTAGACCGGATGGCCAAAACCGATAACCACTTCCTTGTTCTCTACACGCTTCTTGATATCGGCTTCGGCTTCGTCCGGATTGTCGTAACGTTTCTGGATTTCAAACGCGACTTCATTGGCGCCACCGTGCTTGGGGCCGCGCAGCGCGCCGATGCCGCCGGTGATGGCGGAGTGCATATCCGAACCGGTACCGGCGACGACGCGTGCCGCGAAGGTCGAGGCATTGAACTCATGCTCGGCATATAAAATCAGCGATGTGTGCATGGCTTTTTCCCATGAGGCACCGGGTTTTTTACCGTGCAGCAAATGCAGGAAATGGCCGCCGATCGACTCGTCATCGGTCTCAACCTCGATACGTTTGCCGTTATGACTGAAATGGTACCAGTACAGCAGCATGGAACCGAGCGAGGCCATCAAGCGGTCTGCGATGTCGCGTGCACCCGGCATGTTGTGGTCGTCTTTTTCCGGCAACGTACAACCGAGTACCGACACGCCAGTGCGCATGACATCCATCGGATGCGCCGATGCTGGCAGGGTTTCCAGCGCCGCTTTCAGATTGGCAGGCAAACCGCGCAAGCTTTTCAGCTTGGTCTTGTAGGCATTGAGTTCTGCGGCATTGGGCAACTTGCCATGTACCAGCAAATGGGCGATCTCTTCAAATTCACAGGTGTCGGCGACGTCCAGAATGTCATAGCCGCGGTAATGCAAGTCGTTGCCGGTTTTGCCGACCGTACACAAGGCGGTATTGCCGGCAGTGACGCCGGACAGGGCGACAGATTTTTTCGCTTTAAAAGGAACTGCTGCAGTCATGATGCTCTCCGTAATAAGTGATTTGGTATTGTCTGAATTATCTTGCCAGCTACGCCAGTTTTCGCTTTATCGATCCCTGAGAGCACAGCCATCATTGGCCTGCGCTGCAGAAATTAATCATCTTGATAAAGTTAACCTGGTGCCGGAGCATTTTCAGTTATTTTTTTTGCTGGGAAAATAAGGCATCCAGTTTTTGCTCGAAATCATGATAGTTGATACGGTCATAGAGTTCCATCCGGGTCTGCATGGTGTCAACCACATTTTTTTGCGTACCGTCACGGCGAATTGCGCCGTAGACGTTTTCTGCCGCCTTGTTCATGGCGCGAAAGGCCGAGAGCGGATACAAGACCAGACCGACATCCACTGCCGCCAGTTCTTCAACGGTAAATAAGGGGGTGGCGCCAAATTCCGTGATATTGGCCAGGATAGGCACCCGGACAGCAGTGGCAAATTGCTTGTACATCGACAATTCGGTAATAGCCTCAGGAAAAATCATGTCGGCACCAGCCTCCACATAGGCCAGTGAACGTTCGATGGCCGCTTCCAGACCCTCGTTAGCCAGTGCATCGGTACGCGCCATGATGACAAAATTGTCGTCCGTACGCGCGTCGACCGCTGCCTTGATACGGTCAACCATCTCTTGTTTGGTGACAATTTCCTTACCCGGGCGATGGCCGCAACGCTTGGCGCCGATCTGGTCTTCAATGTGCAACGCTGCGGCGCCAAACTTGATCATCGATTTGACAGTACGGGCAACATTGAATGCGGAAGAGCCAAAGCCGGTATCGACATCAACCAGCAAAGGCAGATCGCAGACGTCGGTGATACGGCGCACATCGGTAAGGACGTCGTCCAGGCTGGAAATACCCAGGTCAGGCAAGCCCAGTGAACCGGCCGCAACACCGCCACCGGACAGATAGATGGCCTTGAAACCGGCGCGCTTGGCCAGCAAGGCATGATTGGCGTTGATCGCGCCGACCACTTGTAGCGGAGATTCTTCTTGCATTGCCTTGCGGAAGGCTGCACCTGCGGAGTAGCTGCTCATGTTGTCTCTTTCACTCAATTTAACCGGGGTTTAACGTGAAGTTCACGCTGGGGATGACGGATGTTGCATTTGACGCTGTACTGATTGCTGTATTGATTACTGAATTGATTGCTATCTCATTGTAATTATAATGACTATATTTATTCCAACAATAACTATTGCAATGAGCGTGCCAGCACGCCGCTAGCCGACTGATTAAAAGAGAGAACCCATAAAAATCAATGACTTAATTGATCCTGGCTAAAAATAGCGATTGCCCGATCAGCTTAATTTGTTTCATAATGAGGTTTCATATGAAACACTGAAACGTTTAACATGAAACATTCAAAATGAAACACGTCTCCCCTGCAACACGCGACGCCGGCGACAAACCGGTCATCTGGACCGTCTCGATCTCGCGCCTGTTCGACTTGTTTCGCGACATCATGGTTGAATATGACGTCAGCGCCGACATCGAACCGATCAACCTCGGCTTTGAAGAGGCGGCCCAGTACATCCGTGAACGCCTGCTCACTGAACGCTGCGACGCCGTCATTGCAGCCGGCTCCAACGCCGCCTATCTCAAAAGCCGCCTGCCGGTTCCCGTGGTCATTGCCAAGGCGAGCGGATTCGATATCATGCAAGCGCTGGCCCGGGCCCGCAGGGTTACGCCCGAGATCGGCCTCATTACCTATCAGGAAGAAATTCCGGAACTGACCGAGTTCAAGACCACGTTTGGCTTCAGGCTGGAGCAGCGCACCTACGTCACCGAAGAGGACGCCAAGACACAGATCAGGGAACTCAAAGCCGCCGGTATCAAGGCCATCGTCGGCGCCGGCCTGATCACCGACCTGACCGAGGAGGCCGGCCTGACCGGTATCTTCATGTATTCAACGGGTTCCATCCGCCAGGCCTTTGACGACGCCATTGAAATCGCCCGCCTGACCCGGCTGGAGGCGTCCAGGGGACGGCAACAACCGGCCTCAGACGCCTTGCGCGCGCGCCACGGCATCAAGGACTTACGTGGCGATTCGGAGCCGATGCAAGCGCTGCGCCGCTCCATCATGCTGTTTGCCCGTTCCCCGGCAACCGTCCTGCTGCAGGGTGAAACCGGTACCGGCAAGGAACTGGCGGCGCAGGC
>CANIFC010000443.1 GCA_947466695.1 Oxalobacteraceae bacterium
AAGTTCTCTACACTCACAGAAGCCATGCCTGACCTATGGAGCGCAAAACGTCATTATTGGGCCAGATCTTTATCGACGCTGATTGACAGCGGCCAGCCTTTATTTACCAATGTTGCCGCGATCTTTAAAGTTGATCGACACATTATCAAGTGGAGCAAACATCGCGCGCTCTTTTGCAGTACATTTTTTACGCCAGAACGCACCGAGCAAATGTTGGCACTGTTGGCGGTGATGCGACATGAAAGTCGACCGAACGATGAACATGACTGGGCGACTCTGGAGTCGATCCTGGTCGCGCTGGTGCGGCTTACGCTGCCATTTCATGGCGATCAACATGAAATGCTTAGGTTTGCTTCGCCGCAGGAAGCGTTGCAAGAGGCGTTTGCGCGGCCGCAGGCGCAAGAAATGTTGTTTCATCGCGTCTGCCAGTTGGTAAAAATGAATTCAGGTCTGGTGTCTGGCAATATCTGGCTGCAGCAGCATCGCGGCGAAGTAAGCGATTTTTGGGATGCCTTGCGCGGGGCAATGCGCTGGCATTGTTATGACTATCCGGACAGTCATGGTAAGAGCGCCAATCACATCTCTGTCTTTGTTGATGAATGGTTGCGTACGCAAACGCTGCGCCAGATCGTCAAACTTTCAAGTAATTGGCACAAGGCAATTCAGAGTGAACTAGAAAATGCGATTGCTGAAAGGAACGGTACCGAGTTATCTGCCCAAGATGCAGCAACCGGAAGTGCATGGCCTTTGGTGTTGAAAGAACCATTTGTCCTTGAAAACTACCAATTTACCGAACTATCGAATGCAGTAGAGTTGATACAAGAGGGGCGCTTGATGCAGCATTGTGTAGGAACCTACGGTGAAAAATGCACACAAGAAAATACCCTGATTTTTTCTGTTGTCGATCAACGCGATCTGAGTCGCTCTACCTTGGAATTAGCAATCTGTAATGCAACAGGAATGCTCAATGTCGTTTCACACAAGAGTCTTCGTAACGCCAACCCAAATGACGCGTGCCAAGAAGTCGCCTTCATTTTTGTAAATATTCTCAACACCGAAAGTTTTGTTATCAATATTAAAAGTCGGCAATGCTTCCAAAGATCAAACCGGGCTATCAGCAAAGAAATCCGTCAGATGAATATGAAACAAAAAAATTCTTATCAGAAAATGACGCAAAGAGTTGCCTGGGAATGTTGTTTTGGTGCTGCTTGATTAAAAATCACAAGCGGTAGCGGACAAGAGAATTCAGGCTCAAAAAACTCATCAAATAGAAAAATGGAAAATATGTCGACTACACCAGAGGTGGTTTTATTTCAGAAAGCCGCAGCATTGATCGCACAAGCTGACAGTTTGATCGTTGCGGCTGGTGCGGGGATGGGCGTCGACTCGGGGTTGCCTGATTTTCGTGGCAATGATGGTTTTTGGAAGGCGTATCCGGCACTACACGGCGCAGGCATGGACTTTCGCGACATTGCCACTCCGTCGATTTTTTACTCACAGCCGTCACTTGCGTGGGGTTTTTATGGCCATCGGCTCGATTTGTACCGGCGCACATTGCCGCATGCCGGTTTCGCCTCGTTGCACCGCTGGGGCGGGCAAATGCAGCATGGCTATCGCGTGTACACCAGCAATGTGGACGGACAATTTCAGAAGGCCGGCTTTGATCAGAATCGCATTTATGAATGTCATGGATCAATTCATCATCTGCAGTGTCTTAAACCGTGTTCCGAATCAATCTGGGATGCCGGCGACTTCATTCCCGATGTGGCCGCGGATATCTGTCGCCTGCGCAATCCTGCCCCAAAGTGCCGGCATTGCGGCGGCTTGGCACGACCCAATATTTTGATGTTTAACGACACTGGCTGGTGTGATTCGCGCGCCCTGATGCAGTCCGAACAGCAGAATGTGTGGCTGACTTCCGTTGCCAAACCGGTCGTCATTGAACTGGGCGCTGGCATCGCGATTCCCTCAGTGCGTAATTTTAGTGAGCGTATCGTCAAATCGTACGGCGGGCGTCTGGTTCGGATCAATCCGCAAGAACCTGGTGTCACAACTGCGTTGGATGTTGGTTTGCGCATGGGGGCCACCGAGGCGCTACGTGGGATCGCCGACGCGCTGGGTACCCATTGGGCCTGATGTAAAGCGGTGCGGCAAAAAGGAGGTTCACAAGTACTTAATTTGCGCCTCTCGCTTAGTGATTTCGGAATTGCAGGCCAAGGAAGGGGCGATGAATTCTGGTCGCAACTATGAGCTGCGCCATCATTTGCAATTGGCCTGTGCGTGCAGGTAAAAGAACGGATATTGGGGGCTTATTCGAAGTTTCGTTTGCACAAAATACCTACACCCTCGTTTTGACCGCGATACCTTGATGAGTCTTCATAACGCTTTGTCCAAAAATCTCTTGCCCAATCCTACCGACGAAGGGCGAATTCACCAACATGCAGTCGACATTGGCAAAAGTGTCTACCGCCCCGTTTCAGACATACACTTTATCAATGAGACGCTCGATTTACTACTAGAAAAAGCCAGTGTAATTATTGACCCTTTCGAGCAGTCATTTTTTATGATGGTGTATTTACCCTATTTACAGGCATTCGCGGATATAAATAAGCGCACCTCTCAGCTTGTGACCAATTTGCCCCTGTTTCGCGCCAATCTTTGTCCTCTAACATTTTTAGACGTTCCAGAACAGGCCTACAGCAGAGCAGTTCTAGGCCTGCATGAATTGACCAGAGTGAAATTATTGCGCGATATATATATGTGTGGGCTTACGAACGGTCGACCCAAGAATATCTTGCCATTAAGCAGGACCTTGCAGAGCCAGACCCCAATCGACTCGCTTACCGGGACATCATTAAAGTCACCATTCGTGAAATCGTGTTGCATCTAGAGCAAGCGCCTCTGACTATTATTCAAAAGGATGTTGTTACGCTTGTCGAAAAAGCTGATCAAGAGAAAGTGCGGGCCTTAATCGTGGAAGAACTGCGCCGGTTACATGAGGGGGTACTGGCAAGATACGGATTGCGCCCTTCGCAATTTCAGGCGTAGAAATTAAAACAGGAATCAAGTATCAGGGATACATAGGCAGGTTACAACGGTGTATCTTTGTCTTAGTGAACAG
>CANIFC010000444.1 GCA_947466695.1 Oxalobacteraceae bacterium
GGCGACCTCGATCCGGACACAGGAAAGTGGCGCTCGCCGCATGCCAATTGTGGCACTCAGCGCCAATACCTTGCCCGCCGAAGCAGAGCGCTGTCGCGCCTGCGGCATGGACGACTATCTGACCAAACCTTTACAACTGACAAAATTAAAACAAATTTTAAGCCTCTGGATACCAGAACGTCCCAACACCTCCCCGGCACAAATTCTCGCCCTATCCGAGACACAAGCCCAGACAGGACATAGCGCCCACCTGACGGCAAGCCCAACCACGGCTCCCTGCGTAGACCTCAGTCTCCTGGCCAATCTTATCGGAAACGATGCGGAATTAATCCACGAATTCATGCACGATTTCAACGTCAGCATGACAACCATCGGCGGAAAAATAAGCGCTGCTTACGCGAGCGGCAATATCTTACGAACCAGCGAGCAAGCGCATAAACTCAAATCTTCCGCACGTGCCGTCGGTGCGCTGGCATTAGGTGAGCTCTGCGCAAGGATAGAAACGGCTGGCACTGAGCTCAATACCCTTGCTCTGGCCGCGCTATTACCCCTGTTTGAAACAGAAATTAACGTTGTGAATACTTTTCTTCATTTAACACTGGAACAGTACGCGAAACTCCAGTGCGATAACGAAAGACTATCTTGATAAATAAGACTCCTGTCAACGTCATGGTGCTGGACGATGAGACTTTCATGCTCAAGCTGGTAGCACACATGCTGAAGCGACTTGGTTTTAAGTCGGTCATTACCTACGATAATGGCTTGGCAGCACTTGAGTGGGTGGCCCTCAACAGCGGCCAGTCGACACTGATACTGCTGGACTTGAATATGCCCGACATGGATGGCATGGAGTTCGTCCGTAAGCTCGTTGCACTCAACTATGCAGGAACCCTGATTTTGATTAGCGGCGAAGATGAGCGTATCTTGCAAACAGCAGAAAAACTCGTCAGGGCACACAACATCAATGCGCTCGGACATCTGAACAAGCCCGTTACCATGGAGCAGCTATCTGCCATGATCGATAAGTCGTTCCTGCTACAGTCCCAGCCGGAAGTCGCAAAAAAAACATATCGTGTCGGCGAACTGCATGCCGCTATCGCTAATGGAGAACTGATTAATTATTATCAGCCCAAAGTGTCTGTCACCACGGCTATGCTGATTGGTGTTGAAACACTGGTACGCTGGCAGCATCCGGTAGACGGCCTCGTATTTCCTGATCAGTTCATTGGCCTCGCTGAAGAACATGGCCTGATTGACGCACTCAGTGAGGTAGTCATCAGGAACGCTCTTGTGCAGGCCAAAAAGTGGTTAACCGCCGGTCTCCATCTGCATATCGCCATTAATGTCTCGATGAATAACCTCACTTCCTTGACCTTTGCCGATTTCGTCTATCAGGAGGCGGTAACCGCAGGGGTCTCTCCACTCGATATCATGCTCGAAGTGACTGAAAGCCGGCTGATGCTCGATCAGCGCATCCCCTTGGAAGTACTCACCCGGTTACGCCTGAAACGATTTCGCTTGTCCATTGACGATTTTGGTACAGGCCATTCATCCCTGGCACAATTACGCGACATCCCTTTTGATGAACTCAAGATAGACCAGAGTTTCGTACGCGGCGCGCGGCATGACGATACGGCGCGGGCAATTTACCACGCCAGTCTTGCCTTGGGCCAGCAATTAGGCATGGCTGTCGTGGCCGAAGGTGTGGAAGATATCGAAGACTGGAAGATGGTCAGAAACAGTCAATGCGAGCAGGCCCAGGGATACTTTATCGGCAGCCCCATGCCAGCCACAGATCTGCCCCAATGGCTGGCAGACTGGACGCAGCGAATGCCGCCCACGCCGGTCGTTCAGCCATGAATCATGGCAACAGCAAAAGTACGTCACGCGAAATGAGCGCAAAAATTTTGATTGCCTCGGATAACATCAGCGACGCCACCATCGCAAAAAAAATGCTTGCAGCTGAATTTGATAAGGTATTTACCTCGACCGATCCGGAACTGGCCGTCAGCGATTTTGAGCAGCGATCACCGGATGTCCTGGTGCTCGCTTTCCATACGCTGGAAAAGGCCGAACGTTACTACCTGGGTCTTTACCGGCGGAACGTCAATATTCAGCTTCAGCCCCACCGCACGGTTATCCTGTGCAGCAAAACTGAAGTCAGCACTGTCTATCAAGCTTGTAAAAAGGAGCATTTTGACGATTACGTCCTGTTCTGGCCAATGACGCCGGATGCCCCTCGCCTGCTGATGTCAGTGCATCTGGCGCTACGCGATCTTGCCGCCGCCAGCGTAGAGACGCCGTCCGCGGCCTCGTTTGCATCCCAGGCGCGCCGTCTCGACAAAATGTCCGGCATGCTTGATCAACAGATCGTCATGGGGAACCAGCGTGTGGAAGCAGTCAGCCGGGATATGCAACGGGCAGAACAGCAAATTGACGCCGCACTCGACGCAATGACCGACACACTAGCCAAGGAAGGAGCCAGGGACGTTGCCAGGTCAGGCTACCTTGCAGAACTCCGGCAGGAGATCAATAATATAAAGAAAAATGCGATTCAGCCGCATCTTCAGACGGTGATGCAATCACTGCGGCCGGTCACTCAGTGGACCACCGAACTTGCGAGGCAATTTGCGCCCTACATCGATACGGCTCAGGCCTTGAATACGATGGCAGAGAGTATTCATCCTGTCATCCTGGTCATTGATGACGATGAATTTCAGCATAAGATTGTGCGCCAGTTGGCTGCGGTCGCGCATTATCGTCTTGAGTTTGCCAGCAGTGGCGTCATGGCCTTGAATATCTTGCGCAAAATTCAGCCAGACCTGATACTCATGGACATCATGATGCCCGATATGGATGGTATCGAAACCACGCGCCGGATCAAGGCGATACCGCAATTTGCCAAAATACCCATCATCATGGTCACCGGCAACAGCGAGGGTGCTTCCGTCATCGACAGCCTCAAAGCGGGCGCCGTCAATTTTGTCGTCAAACCGATTGACCGCGATACACTGATAAAAAAAATTGCCAGCGCTTTACATAGCGCCTGACAAGCTGGTGCCCTACCACTTTGCCAATCCACCAATCGGCCAAATCTGGTAAATGGCTGGAA
>CANIFC010000445.1 GCA_947466695.1 Oxalobacteraceae bacterium
AAATCAATAAGGGAAATTGTATGTCACAAGCCACGCAAGAATTAAGTAGCGCTAAGCAAGCAGATGCAATCAATGGAGAGCCCGTAGTGCAAGAATTCCTTGCATTTACTTTAGGTCAGGAAGAATACGGTATCGATATTCTCAAGGTTCAGGAAATACGCGGTTATGAGGCCGTTACCCGGATTGCTAATGCACCAGAATTTTTGAAAGGGGTTATTAACCTGAGGGGAATTATTGTTCCGATTGTGGATATGCGAATTAAGTTCAATCTTGGCACTCCGACTTATGATCAGTTTACCGTTGTTATCGTTCTTAATATTGATGGTCGGGTTGTTGGTATGGTAGTTGACAGTGTTTCAGATGTGATGACCTTATTACCTGAACAGGTAAGGCCTGCACCAGAAATGGGAACTACTTTCAACGGAGATTTTTTAATAGGTCTCGGAACCTTGGAAGAGCGCATGTTGATTTTGGTTGATATTGTGAAGTTAATGTCAAGTGCTGAAATGGGCTTGGTTGACCAAGCTTAATCATGAGTATTGTTCAGTAAATAATAATAATAATAAAATTAAAATTCCAAAAATAAAAGAATGAGATGTCGTTCATCAATTTACGTCATTTTAAGATTGGTACCAGATTAGGCTGTGGGTTTGGGATTGTTCTGGCAGGGCTAGTGTGAACTGTTGTATTTGCAAATATTTTCGCTGAAAGAAATATAAGCTCCGCGATGGAGGGGCTGAGTCTGGCAAATCAAAAACAGGGTCTGGCTAATTCAACGAAAAGTGCCTTGCTTGAGGGCGGTATTGCAATGCGTAATATTGGCTTGTAGTCGGAAGTAAGTAAGATGCAAAAAGAGAACTTAAATGTTAACAACCAACTTAAAATTTACGATGATGCGTTAGGGCAGCTTTCTCGTCCGGGGGGCGGTGAACAGCAAAAAAAAATTTTAGCGGAAGTAGCAAGAATTAATCGGGAAATTGATCAGCCTCTTAAAGATGCGGTTGGGCAGGCCCTGGCATTTAATGGCAAAGGTGCAGTAGCAATTATTTTCAAAACGATTAATCCTTTGCATGTAAAGTTAATCCGTGAAATCAATAAGCTCGTTAGCTTTCAGGAAACAACATCGCGACACATATTTGACTCTTCGGTTGTAGCGAGAGGAAAAATGGATGTTTTACTTTCGTTTGTGCTGCTCGTTGTTTTGTTGGTCGCAATTTTTTTGTCTGGATTATCACGAGAAGTATCACTGCGCCTTTATCTGAAGCGCTTGAAGTCGCTGAGTTAGTTGCCAGTGGTAATCTATCCACGAAAGTTCCGGTTATCGGTAATGACGAAGTTTCATCGCTTTTATGTGCGCTGAAAATAATGAATGACAACCTGGCAAGTACTGTCGGACAATTACGGACGGGAACCGAAACGATCACCTTAGCATCCAGAGAAATTGCCTCTGGAAATGCCGATTTATCCGACAGAACAGAGCCACAAGCGAGTTCATTGGAAGAAACGGCCGGCTCAATGGAAGAGCTTACGTCAACGGTCCGGAAAAATATGGATAATGCACGACAAGCTAATCGACTCGTTGTCTTTGCGACTAGTGTGGCGGTGATAGGTGGCGAAGTGGTTGTTCAGGTCGTTACGACGATGGGCTCGATTCAGGACAGCTCGAGAAATATTGTGGATATCATCAGCGTGATAGACGGGATAGCTTTTCAGATAAATATTTTAGCGCTCAACGCTGCGGTAGAAGCGGCACGGGCGGGAGAACAAGGTCGTGGATTTGCAGTTGCTGCTGCAGAGGTGCGTAATCTCGCGCAGCGTAGCGCGAATGCCGCCAAGGAAATAAAAATGCTTATTGGTGACTCGGTCGATAAGGTCGATCATGGCAGCCGGTTAGTGGAAGAGGTTGGGACGACGATGGGCGAGATTGTTAACGGTGTTCAGCACGGCGCTGACATCATGAGCGAAATCACTGCGGCTAGTCAGGAGCAGAGCGAAGGGATAGAACAAGTCAACATAGCGATTACGCAAATGGATGAGATGACTCAGAAAAATGCAGCCTCGGTGGAGCAGGCGGCAGCGGCGGCAGAAAGTATGGAACAAAAGGCGCTTGCTTTGGTTCAGGCAGTGAGTGTATTTAAGTTGGCTGATCAACGGCAAAGTCATGTTATCCAGAGAACTTCTCCCAACTTGCCGGTCAGATACACTCTTTTGGCGAATGGATAGAAAAAGTATTGCTGCAGGCAATTTCACAACATTTTTATAACATCTTCAATTAGCTACTATTCGCTAATTGAAGATGTTATTGGCTAAACTAAAGTCTTTTGGTAAGTCTAGAATATGTAAATACACTTGATGATTGAATTGATTTCTTAAAAAAATAAATGTGTAAGCCTGAATTTATTTTTTAATCTGGTAACAATTTAAGTATTTTTTTCGGCATTTTAAAACAGGAAATACTAATCAACTATCAGTTTCACTGCATAATCAATGCCATTGAGAATCTTTTTGAAGGCAGGATCTTTAATATTAATAAAAAAATACTTTTGCACTGATAGTCGTCATGAGTGAGTTGCCCGGTTCACATTCGGAAACGCTGTACAAATATGGTAATCATGCGTCGATAAATATCTGAATTTAAGGGAAATTTGATGATCAAGTCCGTAGATAGAAGTGCCACGGAAACCACTAAAGAGTTTATTTTTGATAATAAAGATTTTAATCGTGTCAGAGATCTTATTTATAAAAAGGCGGGAATTTCTCTGGCTGACAGCAAGCAAGAGATGGTGTACAGCAGGCTTGCCCGGCGTTTAAGGGCAATAGGCATCCATTCGTTTTCGGTCTATCTTGATAATCTCGAAAAGGAACCTTCGGGAACTGAGTGGGAGGCTTTTACAAACGCGCTCACTACCAATCTGACTTCATTTTTTCGTGAAGAGCACCATTTCCCGATTCTAGCTGAGCATGTTAAAAATCGAAAAGATACAATCAACATATGGTGCTCAGCGAGTTCAACAGGTGAGGAACCTTATTCCATTGCGATTGCACTGTGCGAGGCATTCGGAAGCTTGTCGCCTCCGGTTAATATCATTGCCACTGATATTGAT
>CANIFC010000446.1 GCA_947466695.1 Oxalobacteraceae bacterium
CAAATCGAGCACTTCTGATTCAAGCTTGCTGTTACGGGCCTTAAGCTCTTCATTCTTGAGCTTGATTTGCGCCACTTCCCTATCAAATTCCCACACGCGCAGCCAGCCACCTTTACCCAGCCAGAGTGGGTATTGAATCAGCAGTAACAGCACGGCAAATGCAAGGGTAATTAAACGCATGAATTCAAAAAAAGATCTAGTAGGGATTCAGTGCTGCGGCAAGGATGCCGGAAAGCAAAATGAATTTAAAAAAAAGGGGAACCCAGTTCCCCTTTGTGAGCGTAACAATTGTTATTTTAGATTATAAAATGCATCACGACCTGGATAACTCGCGACTTCACCCAAATCTTCTTCAATACGCAACAATTGGTTGTATTTCGCCATACGGTCAGAGCGGGACATGGAACCGGTCTTGATTTGCAGCGCATTCATACCAACCGCAATGTCAGCAATAGTGCTGTCTTCAGTTTCACCCGAACGATGCGAAATCACGGCCGTATAACCGGCACGTTTCGCCATTTCAATCGCTGCAAAAGTTTCAGTCAGGGTACCGATCTGATTGATCTTGATGAGGATAGAATTGGCAATCCCTTTTTGTATGCCTTCTTTCAAGATTTTGGTATTGGTGACAAACAGATCGTCGCCTACCAACTGCACTTTTTTACCCAAGGCATTGGTAAGAATCGCCCAGCCTTCCCAATCGTTTTCCGCCATGGCGTCTTCGATGGAAATAATCGGATATTTATCAACCCAGGTTGACAGCAGATTGGTAAATTCTGTTGCCGACAGGCTCATGCCCTCACCGGCAAGAACATATTTACCTTCTTTGTAAAATTCGCTGGCAGCGCAATCGAGACCGAGCGCAATTTGCGTACCTGGCTCGTAACCGGCAGCTTCGATCGCCTGAATAATAAGTTTGATCGCTGACTCATGACTCTCGACTGAAGGTGCAAAACCGCCTTCATCGCCTACGGCGGTCGTCAGGCCTTTGTCTTGCAGGATTTTTTTCAATGCATGGAAAACTTCAGCACCGTAACGGATCGCTTCGCGGAACGACGGAGCGCCCACCGGAATAATCATGAATTCCTGAATATCGAGATTATTATCGGCATGGGCGCCAGCATTGATGACGTTCATCATCGGTACCGGCATCTGCATTGCGCCAGAACCGCCGAAATAACGATACAAGGGCAAGCCAGCTTCTTCAGCTGCCGCTTTCGCTACTGCCATCGACACTGCCAACATGGCGTTGGCACCGAGTCGCGCCTTGTTTTCCGTACCATCGAGATCAATGAGGGTACGATCGAGGAATGCCTGTTCGTTTGCGTCGAGACCCATGATGGCTTCTGCGATTTCAGTATTGATATGTTCACATGCCTTGAGGACACCCTTGCCGAGGAAACGTGATTTATCACCGTCACGCAACTCAATTGCCTCACGTGAACCGGTTGATGCGCCGGACGGTACGGAAGCGCGGCCCATGACGCCAGATTCGAGCAAGACATCACACTCAACGGTCGGATTACCGCGCGAATCCATAATTTCACGACCGATAATATCAACGATAGCACTCATACAATTCTCCTAAAATGATCAATATTGCGAACCAGATAAATTATTTTTATTACATACTAGTTACTAGTTACTAGTTACTATTAACTATTACTTACTATTGCTTACCATTACTTGCCATTACATATTCACACGTGCCTGATACTACTTTTCCAGTGCAAACGATTAGGATCGCTTTTAAAATTGTTTTATTATAAACTTTATTGTGTCAGATACTTACCTGCACATTGAAAAATGGCAGGCTTGCATTCAATTCCAGCTTGGTAGGCTAACAACACGCAAGTAGAAGCTGGCACCGCGAACAAGAAAACACATTCCAGCGGGCGCAGCCAGATAAATACACCTGCAAACGAATTATTTATTATTACAGTGGATGACTCCGACTGAATCTGGCCAAAAATAGGGCCAGATTGTGATTGAACTCAGTGATCTTAAAAACCATCACTTGCAGCATTAATCCGTAAAGCTCGATTCCAGAAAGCCATTTTTCTTGACTACGCGATCAAGATCAATCAGGGTAGAGAGCAATTCTTTCATGCGTCCCAGTGGAACTGCATTGGGACCATCTGACATGGCGAGCGCGGGATTTGGATGCGTTTCCATGAAAATACCGGAAATACCAACTGCAATAGCCGCACGCGCCAGCACCGGCACGAATTCACGCTGACCACCTGACGAGGCGCCCTGACCACCGGGCAACTGCACCGAGTGCGTTGCATCAAAGACGACAGGACAATTGGTCTCACGCATGATCGCCAGAGAACGCATATCCGACACCAGATTGTTGTAGCCGAAAGAAACGCCGCGTTCACAGGCCATGAACAGATCTTCGTCCAGACCGGCGGCCTTGGCAGCCGCACGCGCCTTGGCGATCACATGAATCATGTCATGCGGCGCGAGAAACTGACCTTTCTTGATATTGACTGGTTTGCCGGAGCGCGCGCAGGCCTCAATGAAGTCCGTTTGACGACACAGGAAAGCCGGTGTCTGCAGCACATCAACGACTGCCGCCACTGCACTGATCTCGTCAATGGAATGGATATCGGTGAGTACCGGCACATTGAGCTGCTTCTTGACGTCCGCCAAAATTTCCAGACCTTTTTCCATACCCAGGCCGCGAAACGAGGTACCGGATGAACGGTTCGCCTTGTCAAACGAGGATTTGTAAATGAAGGGAATACCAAGCGCGGCTGTCATTTCTTTCAGGGCACCGGCAGTGTCCATCGCCATCTGGTGCGATTCGATCACGCAAGGTCCGGCGATCAGAAAGAACGGCTGATCAAGCCCTATGTCAAAACCACAGAGCTTCATGCTTTCGCCTCTTTGGCTTTTTTGTAGGCAATGGCTGCCTTGGCAAAGGAGATGAACAACGGATGTCCGTCGCGCGGTGTTGACTTGAATTCTGGATGGTATTGCACACCGAGATACCAGGGATGCACCGCACGCGGCAATTCCATGATTTCGCACAGGTCTTCAGTCGGTGTCCGGGCGGAAACAATCAGACCAGCTTCCTCTACCCGTGCCAG
>CANIFC010000447.1 GCA_947466695.1 Oxalobacteraceae bacterium
GCTGACGGTTCGTGAAGTCATCCGTGCACTCGATACGAATGACGGATCACTGGGTGCAGGTACGGTGCGCAAATACATGGATGACCATCCACTGACGGTGACACCTGAAACCGATGTCAATGAAGTGCGCCGCATGATGCTGGAAAAACACTCTCGTTATCTGCCTGTGATGGATGCGAAAGTTTTACTGGGTATCATTTCTTTTTACGATGTTGCAAGAGCGGTATTGGAAGCGCAAAGTTTCGAAAATAAAATGTTGAAGGCTTATATTCGCGACTGGCCTGCTGACGAAAGCGAACAATAATGCGGATCATGCCCTGATCCAACCACGACGCCCGAAGTGTTGCACTTGCGGGCGTTTTTGTTTTTATAAGATTAACCCTGGAAGGATAGTTACCATGCAAATCGCGATAGTAGGAGCTGGAATCGCCGGATTGACCGCAGCACGTCAGTTGCAGTCGCAGGGACATCACGTCACCGTGTATGAAAAAAGTGGTGGTGTTAGTGGTCGCATGAGTACCCGGCGTACCGAATTGGGTGGTTTTGATCATGGTGCGCAATATTTTACGGCCACCACGGAACGCTTTAAAAAAGAAATCACGGACTGGCGCAAAGTTGGCTGGGTCGTGCCCTGGGAAAGCAAGCTGGTGAGTCTTGAGGGGGGAATCAGTTCTCCCGCCGGGCGCACGAAAAAACGCTATGTTCCCGTTCCTGGCATGAGTGCATTAGGCAAGCAACTGGCGCACGGTCTGGATGTACGCACGGAACAACAAGTTGTGGCCATCGTTCCTTACGAAAAACAATGGTTGCTTTCGGTTAAATCCGACCTGGTTCCGGTTGCGGCATCGGCGGGGCCGTTTGATGCCGTGATTGTAGCTACGCCGTCAGTACAGGCGGCCCCATTGTTAGCGCCACAATCTGACTTTGCCAAGCAGGCCGCCAAGGTGAGCATGGAACCATGCTGGACCCTGATGCTGGCATTTCAGACGCCACTTAACCTGCCTTTCGACGGGGCGTGGGTCACGCACCATCGTCTGGGCTGGATTTCACGCGATACATCCAAGCCTGATCACCGCGCCGGCGAGCGCTGGGTGTGTCATGCAACCGAGGCCTGGAGTCAGGAGCATCTGGAGGATGATCCTGAGCGGGTGCGGGATAAATTATCCAAGGCGTTTCATGAAGCGACCGGCTCGCCGGTTCAGCCAATTCACGCAGTGGCGCACCGCTGGCGTTTTGCCAAGGCAAATCAGCCGTTGCCGGAAGCATTTCTGTGGGATCCGAAAAAACGTATCGGCGCCTGTGGTGACTGGTTTTCGGCCGGGCTTGAGGATGGCGGGCGGGTAGAAAATGCCTTCCTTAGTGCGCTGGCGCTGGCAGAGTCTATCTAGCGGATTATGTGTGTTGTGTTGCGCTGTACTGGCAATCTGTTCAGCTTCCGCTGAAAGTACATCATGCTTTCACCGGAATGCTCACTTCTTTACTTTTCTCGTTTCTTCTTGAGCGGTTTATGCACGCTCGCCGGTTTGCAGTCGCCACAGTGCGCGGTAGCCGCCATTGAGCGCGAGCAGTTCTTCATGGGTGCCGCTTTCGATGATCTTGCCGGCAGTCATGAGGTGGATGCAGTCTGCCTGCCGCACGGTGGAAAGCCGGTGCGCGATGATGATCGTCGTGCGGTCGCGGCTGACAACATCAAGACTACGCTGGATTGCCGCTTCCGTTTCATTGTCAACGGCACTGGTTGCCTCATCGAGAATGAGTATCGGTGGATTCTTGAGAATGGCTCTGGCCAAGGCGAGACGCTGGCGCTGTCCGCCGGAGAGTTTTTGTCCGCGCTCGCCGATGCGGGTGGCGAAGCCCAAAGGAAGTTTTTCGATAAATTCGGTCGCTTCGGCCGCCCGGGCCGCTTCGGCAATCGCTTCGTCGCTGGCACCCTCGAGGCCATAGGCAATATTGTCAGCGATGCTGCCGTCGGTGAGAAAGCTGTCTTGTGCCACGTAACCGATTGCGCGGCGCAAATCCTGCAGCTTGAGTTCGTCAATCGACTGGCCATCGAGCAAGATGCTGCCCGACTGAACGCTATAAAAGCGCAGCAGCAGTTTAACCAGGGTTGACTTGCCCGAACCGGTTGAGCCTACAAAGGCAACGGTCTTGCCAGCGGGAATGCAGATATTAATTTTCTCCAGGGTAGGACTGTCGGCATAAGAAAATGTGACATTGTCAAAACGCAGTTCGCCTTTCACTGTCTTGCTATCGAGCGCTTGCCCTTCGTAGGTAATCTTGACCGGTGTATGCAGCAGGTTCATCACCCGTTCGATGGAGGCCATGGAGCGCTGGTACATGTCGGCAACGTCCGCCAGGCTGGTCAGAGGCCACAGCAGGCGTTGTGTCAGGAAGACCAGGACAGAATAGGCGCCAACGGCAAGTTCGTCATGCAGTACCAGCCAGCCGCCATAGACCAGCGTCGCAGTAAAACCGGCCAGTATCGCCATGCGAATAATGGGTGTAATGGCAGCGCTCACAGCAATGGCCCTGCCATTTGCGGTGCGATAGGCGTCACTGGCTTGTGCAATATGGCGCGCTTCAAAATTTTCAGTGGCAAACGCCTTGATGGTGGCCAGTCCGAGTAAATTATTATTGAGCCGGGCGCTCACGTCGCCAGCGGCTTCGCGCACTCCGGCATAGCGCGGCGCCAGTCGTTTCTGAAACCAGAAGGCGCCAATTAAAATCGCCGGCACCGGTAGCAGTGCAATGACTGCCAGTGACGGTTGCAAGGCAAAGAAGACCGCGCTCACCATGATCGAAGAGCAGACGACCTGGATGATCTGGTTGGCGCCGCCGTTGAGGAAGCGCTCCATCTGATTGATGTCTTCACTGAGTATGGCCATCAGGTTACCGGTACGCTGATTTTCAAAATAGGCCATGTCGAGTTTTTGTACGTGGCCGTAGGTGTCCAGGCGTAAGTCATGCTGTAAATTTTGTGCCAGCGTGCGCCATTTCAGCGAGAGCAAATATTCAAACCAGGATTCACCGCCCCAGATGAGGGCATTCAAGACGCCGACCAGCAGTAATTGATGCC
>CANIFC010000448.1 GCA_947466695.1 Oxalobacteraceae bacterium
ACAACTGATCGCAGAGCCCATGCTCCATATTGAGCAAGGGCGCCACCCGGTCGTTGAAAATCAGATCGAGCGATTCATTGCCAACGACTGCCAATTATCCAGCGAGCGCAAGTTGCTGCTCATTACTGGTCCGAATATGGGTGGTAAATCGACCTTTATGCGCCAGGTTGCCCTCATTACGCTGCTGGCTTATATCGGAAGTTACGTACCGGCAGCGCAAGCGACTATCGGCCCGATTGACCGTATCTTCACACGGATCGGCGCAGCAGACGATCTGGCCGGTGGACGTTCGACTTTCATGGTGGAAATGACGGAATCTGCAGCGATTCTTAACGGCGCCACCGAGCAGTCGCTGGTACTGATGGATGAAGTCGGCCGGGGAACCTCAACCTTTGACGGTCTTGCACTGGCCTGGGCAATTGCCCGTCATTTAATCCAGACATCGAAAAGTTACACGCTCTTTGCCACCCACTATTTTGAGCTGACGCAACTTCCTGACTTGCATCCCAGTGCTGAAAACGTGCATCTGTCAGCTATTGAACATAAGGAAAAAATCGTCTTTCTACATGCCGTGCAAGCAGGTCCTGCATCCCAAAGTTACGGCTTGCAAGTGGCGCAACTGGCAGGAATCCCGGCAGCAGTCATACGCGCAGCCCGCAAGCATCTGACGGGGCTTGAAGCGCATTCACTGCAAAGTACGCCACAGTTTGATTTGTTCTCAAGCCAGATCAACAACATAGAACCGGACGAACCAGTCATGGAAATCAAGGTTCAGGAAACGCCCCTGTTCGATGCCCTTGCGGCGATCGACCCCGATTCCCTGACCCCACGGGAGGCGCTTGAGGCTTTGTACCGGTTGAAAAATCTCATGGAGACGGTCTAAACATCGAGATTTACCCCGCGGACAAATGACTTTTTAAAAATAGGAGGCGCACCGCTCACGTTCGCCATCCATTATTAAAAATCTTTTTGAAGACAGTACCAATTAGCGCAAAGAGAGAGAAATCTACAACGCGCAGGAGTTTTTCTTTAAAAACTAATTTCCATAAAAAAGCCGCAGGACACATATCCTGCGGCTTTTTTTGTATCCTCTGACTTATCAGGTCATCGACTTAATGAATTGGATGACTGCGATATTCATTACCGGCATCATCATCTTCTTCGTTATGCTCTTCATGATGACCATGGGCGCCATGAACATGACCATGTGCTAATTCTTCATCACTGGCCGCGCGTACTTCAGTCACGTTAAGCGTAAAACGCAGTGAAATTCCTGCCAATGGATGATTGCCGTCAAGCACGACTTTATCATCAGCAATATCGGTTACCGTAAAAAGCAAGCCGTCTTCTTCGTCGTCGCCTTCGCCATCAGGCATGCCTTCAAACTGCATGCCAACTTCCAGCGGTGTCGGCAAACGGTCGCGCGGCTCCACTTTGACCAGAGCGGCATCGTAGTCGCCGAAGGCATCCGCTGGCTCAACCTGAATCGTCACGTTGTAGCCGGCTTCTTTGCCTTCAAGGGCTTCTTCAATTTTTGGTAACGTATTTTCGTAACCGCCATGCAGATACACCATAGGTTCCACACCATCTTCAATCAGATTATCTTGAGCATCTGACAATTTGTACAGGACCGTTACAACGGTATTTTTAATAATCTTCATGCTAACTCCTTAAAATTTTATGCGCTGACAGATTATACAGTTTGCACTCCATCCCCACGCCTATAATAGTCACATGAAAAAATTATCTATACCCTTACCACTTCTGGGCGACATTTCGCCAGACCAGTTTTTTACCGAATACTGGCAAAAAAAACCCTTGTTGATTCGTCAGGCAATTCCTGATTTCAGTCCCCTGCTGAGTGCAGAGGAACTTTTTGCGCTGGCGGGCAAAGATGATGTCGAATCCCGGTTGATCAGTTTTTTCAAGCAGCATTGGGAAATGAAAAACGGTCCGCTTGCGCAACTACCATTAGAGGAACCAAAAGACTGGACACTCTTGGTTCAAGGTGTCAATCTGCATCATCGCGCTACGGACGCGCTACTCCGGCAATTTCGCTTTATTCCCGATGCACGCCTCGATGACCTGATGATCAGTTACGCCACAGATGGCGGTGGGGTCGGACCACATTTCGATTCGTACGATGTCTTTTTGCTGCAGGCGCACGGCCAACGGCGCTGGCGTATTGGTGCACAAAAGGATCTGGGCATCATCGAAGGCATGCCGCTCAAAATCTTGCGTGATTTTCAACCAGAACAAGAGTTTATTCTGGAACCGGGCGACATGCTTTATCTGCCACCACATTACGCCCACGAAGGCATCGCTATTGGTGAGTGCATGACGTATTCAATTGGTTTCCGCGCGCCGTCATTTCAGGAAATGGGTGAATCATTTCTCCAGTTTATGTCGGACACCATTGATTTACCCGGTCGCTATGTTGATCCGGACCTGAAAGCAAGCGTATACCCGGCTGAAATAAGTGCAGAAATGCTCAACACGGTGTCGGAACAACTAGCGAAAATCGTCTTTACCAAAGACGATATGGCAATTTTTTTAGGCGAGCATCTGACCGAGCCAAAATCCAGTGTCTTTTTTACTTCACCTAAAAAAACCTTGTCTCTGAAACTTTTCATACAGTCTGCACAAAAAAAAGGCGTATCACTGGCATTGAAGACCCAGATGCTTTACAAGGGGAAGCACATTTTTATCAATGGAGAATCTTTTGAGGTCAACAAAGAAGATAAGCTCAGTCTAAGTACTCTGGCAAATCAAAGATATCTCGATAGCAATGAAATCGCATCGGCCTCGGGAGATGTCCTTGAGGCTTTTTGTATCTGGTATGAAGATGGATGGCTAGAATTAGGTGGCAAAAAATAATGATTAATAAATATGACTATTTGATTATTGCCATATTAAGTGTAATTAATTAAACAATTCTTCAATTACTAGAGAGAATGGTCAAAAAAAGTCCTCTAATGAAAATATATCTCTATATTCGGGATAAAAACGAATCTATGGCTATTCTATTAGCGTAAAAATCATTATAATACGGGGTTAGGAAAGTTTCGTGGGT
>CANIFC010000449.1 GCA_947466695.1 Oxalobacteraceae bacterium
TGCAACAACTAGTCATTGGTCTGGCGATGGGCTTCATGATACGCGTGGTGTTTGCCGGAATCGAGATGGCAGGTGAAATTATGGGGCTCACGATGGGTCTGGGATTCGCCACCTTTTTTGACCCGCAAACACAAGGCCGGACGTCGGCAATCAGCCAGATTCTGGTGTTGGTTTCAACCTTATTATTTTTATCATTAAACGTTCACTTGTCACTTTTTGCGACATTGATTGAAAGTTTTAACACCATCCCGATCTCGACCTCCCTGTCGATGGGTTTTAGCTTCCAGAAACTGGCAATTTGGGGTGAGCAGATTTTCATCATCGGCGTACAACTTTCGCTGCCCGTTGTTGCCGCACTTCTGATTGCAAACATAGCGCTGGGGATTCTCACCCGCGCGGCGCCACAACTTAACCTGTTTGGTATTGGCTTTCCCATTACGATCGGAGTCGGCTTTTTAATGCTCAGCCTGATTTTGCCTTATATGATGCAACCTATCGAAAACGCCTTCCAAAGTGGACTGGAAGCGATCCAATCGTTAGCAATTAAGGCACCTCCAACTACCCCGCCGAACTCACCAGAAAACCGGTAAATCCTACTGCAGCCAAGATGCCGACCGTGCCAGGCATCCGGACTACAGTAAAGTACGACTTACCTAACCGAAGGAGTAAATACCATATACAGAATCAGTCTGGTGAAAAAAGTTTTTTCAGAATGGACAGTTTTATGCACCTGCCGCCTATAGAACTCACCTGTTAAGCCCCGCTCAACTATTCCAGTTAAATTAATCCTGCTGTAAGTGACCACCGGCAATGGTCAGCGTTCTACCGCAGCGCGCCGCGATAGAAAGATCGTGGGTTACCAGTACGAGTGTAGAACCGCGCTCACGGTTGAGTTTGAACATGAGTTGCATCACCGCTTCGCCAGTGCTGTTATCGAGGCTTCCGGTGGGTTCGTCGGCAAACAGGAGTGGCGGCTCGGTCACAAAAGCCCTGGCCAGGGCGACACGCTGTTGCTCACCGCCCGAGAGATACTTTGGATAATGCTGCAAGCGACTAGATAAGCCAACACGTGCTAACATTTCTTCGGCAAGTTCACGGGCTTTTTTATCGCCACGTAATTCAAGAGGCAGCATCACGTTTTCCAAGGCATTTAAATGCGTTAATAACTGAAAAGACTGAAAAACGAAACCTAGGTGATCTTTTCTGAAGATTGCCCTTCCATCTTCATTTAAGGCAAAAATATCGACCCCTTGCAACTCAACTTTTCCTTCGCTTGGTACATCGAGGCCAGCCAAAATTCCAAGCAAGGTTGATTTTCCTGAGCCAGACGCGCCTACAATAGCGAGCGTTTCCCCGGCTTGCACGGTAAAATCAATGTCATTCAAAATAACCAATTCACCAGTGGCGTCAGAAACTCGCTTAGATAAGTGCGTTACGGAAATAGCTGGCATTACAAATTCCTTAAAAAGGCTCATACTTTTAATATGTTTATCGTTAATCAAAAATTTAAAGAAAAAATGTTCCTGATGTTCAATCCGAAATCTTTCTTGCTTATTAGAAAAATACTCTTACTCAGTATTATCGCTTTTATGAGTAATGCTTCCTATTCTGCATCAAAAACGGTGCTCGTGCTTGGCGACAGCTTATCTGCCGAATATGGTCTTGCACGCGGAACCGGTTGGGTTGCCCTGCTTGAACAACGCTTACAGCAAGAAAAAATACCTGCTGATGTCATTAATGCCAGCATCAGCGGCGAAACTACCAGCGGTGGTAAAAGTCGCCTAGGAGCACTATTAAAAAAGCATCAGCCTGATATCGTTGTTATTGAACTCGGCGCCAATGATGCCCTTCGCGGCCTAGCCTTGAGTGCATCTGAAAAGAATTTTTTAGAGATGATCCGCATCTCTCAAAAAACCAAGGCAAAAGTACTTCTGGTCGGCATGCAGATTCCGCCTAATTATGGTCGTTCGTATACTGAAAGTTTCTACGCAATTTATCCGCGGGTAGCTAAAGATACAAAATCCTCATTAGTTCCGTTCCTGCTTGAAGGTGTCGCAGACAAACCGGAACTGTTTCAACCAGACCGGCTCCATTTACTGGCAGAGGCGCATCCGGCCATTCTCAACAACGTCTGGCCTCAGCTCGAAACATTACTCAAGAAATAAGAAGAAATGAAATATCCAGAATTAGCCAATTTTCCAGACCTTTTACCACGTCTAGCAGAGTTTGAATCAATCATTGATGTACGCAGTCCCTCAGAATTTGCCGAAGATCATATTCCTGGAGCCATCAATTGCCCGGTCCTCAATGATCAGGAACGTATCCTCGTTGGTACGATGTATAAACAGGTCAATGCTTTTGAAGCCAAAAAAATAGGCGCCGTCTTAGTCGCAAAAAATATATCAACTCATATCGAAAAGTATTTCATTGATAAACCCAGGGATTGGAAACCCTTGGTCTATTGCTGGCGTGGTGGTAACCGCAGTGGCTCCATGGCGCATATTCTGGCAAAAATAGGCTGGCCTGTTGTCCAGCTTGACGGTGGTTACAAGAACTACCGACAACACGTTAACGCCGCATTACCGGTTCTGGCTCCGCAGGTGAAATGGCAGGTAATCTGTGGTACGACCGGCAGCGGGAAAAGTCGTTTATTACAAACACTGGCGGCATTGGGTGAACAGGTTCTTGATCTTGAGCAGTTGGCCGAGCATCGCGGTTCAGTGCTTGGGCATTTACCCAGCCAACCACAGCCATCACAGAAAATGTTTGAGAGCAGAATTTGGCAAAATCTCTCTAGCGCCGATTTCAGTCGCACCATCTATGTCGAGTCCGAGAGCAAAAAGGTGGGCAACTTACGGGTGCCAGATGGAATTATTGAAAGTATGCGCGCGTCACCATGCCTCGCATTACATCTCTCGCTGGAACAGCGTGTCGAATTATTAATGGAGGATTACGCCCATTTTGTGCGCAATCCCGAAATCTTGAACACGCAACTCGATTGCCTCAGCAGCTTGCACGGAAATGAAAAAGTATCAGTATGGAAAGCAATGTCGAA
>CANIFC010000450.1 GCA_947466695.1 Oxalobacteraceae bacterium
GCTTTAAGGAGAGAACGACAGCATCGCCGCTCTGATCCGGAATGCTGCCAAGCACCAAGCCTGTATTGCCGCCTTGTGGCACGATGCACACGGTATGCAGGGCGCATAAGCTCACCAGTGCTGCCACCTCTTCGCTCGTGCCTGGTTTTAACACTGCCAGAGCGTTGCCGATTTCACGTTGACGCCAGTCAGTGACAAAAGGCTGCATCTGAGCCTTGTCAGTCACTACCTGGTCGGCACCGATCAACTGCTTACAGCTATCAAGAAAATGATTCATGATGAAGTGAAAATTTATTCAGTTTTGTTGACAGTTTCGTTATTGCGCGCTTTTGCAGCTCTTTTATGTGGGCGAAGGTAAGTAATGCTGCTCATGAAAAATACGACAGAAAGGAAAATTTCAATCAAGGCCAGCATGTTTGACAGGGGCAGGATATCACTGCGTGCCCGTACTACGCCTTCAGTAAAATAAATAAGTATGAACATGGAGGACCACTGTAAGGTATAAATTTGACGTTTGAGAATACCGGGCAAGGGAAATAATAGGGGGATTACCTTGATAACCATCCATGAACCACCCGGGCGCAGAGGCGCAAGCACCGTTTCCCATAAGATCAGAAGAACAATTAATCCGATTAAACTCGTGCACGCTACCCAGTAGAGGGCGTCTTGTTTCGATTCGTTCATGGTTTCTGTAGTTGACGTGAAGTTTCAGCTAATCGACGGCCTAGTGCAATGGCAAGTTTTTTACTGTCCTCGGAGATGGTATTGTTGCCGTCAACACCTGACCAGTGGCTTGCACCATAAGGAGAGCCGCCGGTAGCGGTCGTCATCAGTTCCGGATTAACGTAAGGTATCCCCAGCAACAGCATGCCATGATGCATCAGTGGCAGCATCATCGATAGCAGCGTCGACTCTTGCCCGCCGTGCAGGCTGCCGGTCGAGGTAAATACACAGGCGGGTTTTCCAACCAAGGTTCCTGACAGCCAATGGGTCGCGGTACCATCCCAAAAATATTTCATCGAAGCTGCCATATTGCCAAAACGTGTCGGTGAGCCTAAGGCCAGTCCGGCACATTCTTCCAGGTCGGAAAGTTCGACATAAGGTGCGCCTTGCGGTGGAATGTCTGATTCGGTTGCCTGGGCTACGCTGGAAACATTGGGAACGGTGCGTAGTCTGGCGTCGCAGCCTGGGACGCTTTCGATTCCTTGTGCAATATATTCGGCGAGACGCTTGGTGTTGCCATGGCGTGAGTAATACAGGACAAGAAGGGTAGTTGTTGGCATTTTCATAGTCCCTATTATAGGGTGGTTTTCATCGATTTACACCTGAAGTGGGCGCAATGAAAATATCCCGAAGCGATTTATTTCCAGACATATTTTTTTATTAGTAAAGCGAGTTCCTATTTTTTCAATATGGTGATGACGGTCTATGTATATTTACCACGAAAAAAAGGTGAAGCGGACTTTTTCGGCAGTGATCTCCATTACAATGTGCCGTTAAATAAAATGTGAAGTTTTGATAATAAATTGATAAAGATTTTTTCAGGCGGTTTTGCCTGGTCACAAATAAATAATTTGTTCTGGTTTGGGCTCGGGCGGCTCAAGGAAGGGCGCTTGCCGCAAGTTGCAGGCAGCCTGACATTTACGACTGTCTTGGCATTGGTACCAATATTGACTATCGCATTGTCGTTGTTTACCGCTTTTCCCTTGTTTAACAGCTTCAGGTTGTCACTTGAAGCCTATTTCGTCCAAAGCCTGATGCCCAAGGGCATTTCTGCAACTGTACTTGGTTACCTGACCCAGTTTGCCACCAAGGCAACAAGACTGTCGGCATTCGGCGGTGTCGCATTGATTGTCACTGCAGTGGCCACCATGTCGATGATTGACCGGTCATTTAATCAGATCTGGTACGTTAAACGCAGTCGTCCCTTGTTTCAACGTATTTTAGTGTACTGGGCAATCGTCACCCTGGGGCCGCTATTGATCGGTGTATCCCTCTCTGTTACCTCTTACCTGTTCTCCGCCACCAGCGGAGTCGTTGGCTCAGTACCATTTCTTGGGGATGTTTTTTATACATTTGTTTCGGTTTTTTTTACTACAGGGGCTTTTTCCTTGCTGTATCTGTCCGTACCAAACCGCACGGTAGATTGGCGCGACGCGGCTTGGGGGGGCTTGTTTGCCGCCGTTGCCTTTGAGATTTCAAAACGTCTTTTTGCCATTTTTGTCATGCGTTTTCCGACCTACACTGCGGTTTATGGCGCGTTGGCAGCGGTACCGATTTTTTTGATCTGGATCTATTTATCTTGGCTAATTACACTGATTGGCGCCGTCATTGCGGCGTCCTTGCCGATCGTTAAATTTGAGCGCTGGTGGTATGTGCCTTCACCTGGCAGCGCTTTTGAGGATGCGGTCGCCGTTTTAAAAATACTGGTACATGCCAGAAGTGATAGCGTGAGCGCAGCGGTGGATGTTGCCAGCATTCGTATCCAGACCCGCTTTGGTCTCGATGAAATAGAAGGTTTGCTGGAGCAAATGCTGGAGGTGGGTTGGGTTGCGAGAACTATGCCTGAATTTCGGCCATCATTGACGCAAAAATGGTGGAAAAAGGCCGATGTCGGTGGCGATCATTGGATCCTCGCTACTAATCCCGCCAATTTAAAATTATCCGACGTCTATCGTCTTTTTGTTTTTGGTGTCGCCAAAAAGAGCGAGTTGAGAAATATTGTCGGACAAATGATTGACGAAGGATTGCACGAGGATTTGCAAACGTATTTTTTAGAAAAATCTGGTGCTGCAAAATAGTGGATGTGCTGCCACGGATCAATGTCACTCGTTTTAAGGGACTTGTAGAGCGGTGTCGGTATTGGTATTGGTATTGATATCGGTATCGTGATGACTTTTTGTCGTCTGATGACCCTCAACCATCCGGTCTGGATAATGAATGATTCACATCGGGTGTGGTGACGTGCTGCGTTATATTCATAACGACAGCACGTATCAAGGTAAGACTTGGTATTTGCTCAATCGTGGCAAAGC
>CANIFC010000451.1 GCA_947466695.1 Oxalobacteraceae bacterium
GATCCTCTGTTTGTCCCAAGGTGTTGGGAATAAGATAAAGTGTACCTGGCATAGAATTTTATTAATGCGGTTAAGATTGTTGGGTTTCGCAAATGGCGCGTATATCGCTGGCTGTGGAGGCAATGAGGCACAGTCAGCGCTCATACTGAAAAGTGTATTTACTTTTATTTTTTAATTAATCAATTAATTAAAAAAATGGCACGTCAATAGTGCGTAACATGGTGGTTAATGCGATGAGCGGCAGGCCGGTGAGTGCTGTCGGATCGTCACTCGTGATTTTTTCAAGGATGGCGATCCCTAAACCTTCGTTTTTCGCACTGCCGGCGCAGTCATAAGGCTGTTCTATGCGTAAATAACGATCGAGTTCAGCGTCGTTTAGATCGCGAAAATGGACCAGTGTCTGTACATTTTGTAATTGTACAAATGGGACATCCCTTTGCTCTCTGCAATCCATCAGGCATAAGGCGGTGTGGAAGACGACTTGTTTTCCCCGCATTTTCTGGAGCTGTCGTAGGGCCGCTTCGTGTGTTCCAGGTTTGCCTATTTGGGCGCCATCGAGCGTCGCCACCTGATCGGACCCGATGATGATGCAATTGAAATGTGTACGGGCGATTTCTGCCGCCTTTGCGAGAGCCAGGCGCAATGCAGTCTGTTCAGGTAACTCTCTGGGCAGTGTAGTTTCATCGATATCGGGCGCAATCGATTCAAAAGGCATTTGTAGCCTAGATAATAGTTCGCGCCGGTAAGTCGAGCTTGACGCTAAAATAAGACGGGGAAAATTGATTTTAGAAGGCATTTTTATGTAGTATTATTGCAAGCATCAGGAAGTTGGTATGAATTAATGCGGCAAGTCTTTGACTCGTAAGCTGCAATTCTGTTATTATCGCAGGTTTTCTGGGTCGAAAATATCCTATGCAAGCTTTTGTGATTGACGCGTTTTCGTTTAGCCAGCTCAAAGAGCGGCGCGATGGCAGCATCTCCATTTCAGATCTTCCCCGTTTGTCAGCCGAGTGTGCAAGCGCTGAAGGCGTACTGGGTTGGTCGCTTGAAGGCGGAACTAGCAAGGTCGGTCATCCGCACCTCATCCTTAAAGTAACGGGTGAAGTGCAGCTGATGTGCCAGCGCTGTCTCGGTAACTTTACTTTTCATATAGATTCAGTATCAGAATTAATTCTCGCCAAAAACGATGAGCACGCCGATGAAATTGAGGCACTCATTGATGATGACGAGATTGATGTAGTATTAGGCAGCAAAACATTTGACATCAAGGATTTGATTGAAGATGAGGCGTTGCTGGCAATACCCCAATCGCCCAAGCATGCAGTATGCCCTGATGTAGTAGTTGATTCGTCAGACTCATTAGTCTCGCCAGTGGCAGCGATTGAAGCAGAAGCGAGTAAGAAGGAATCTCCATTCGCTGTGCTGAAGAAGATAAATGGGCGTACCTAGTGGCATTATTCTGAAAAGACACTCAGGTCGAAGTATTGTTAGGGATTTTTGATAGGCGTAGCATCATAAAAATGCGCGTTTAATCAGATGTGTTAAATTTTAGAAACATTCTTTAAAGTATTAGGAGTTATCATGGCTGTTCAGCAAAATAAAAAATCACCATCGAAGCGCGGCATGCACCGTTCACACGATTTTCTGGTTACACCACAGTTGGGTATCGAGCCAACAACTGGTGAAACACATCTGCGTCACCACATTAGCCCAAATGGCTTCTATCGTGGCCGTAAAGTATTAAAGACCAAGAACGACGAGTAATATTATTTTTGGTGACGAAGCGGCGTAACGAGTCTCGTACTTGACGCCGCTTTTTTTTATCTTAAATTTCTGTATAGCGACAAGCTACTTTTTGCCGTTTCAGAGTGCTTGAAACAGGTGTTTTTAATTTGAGTGCGTAATTGTGCCGTTTTGCTACCCTCAATTTTGATAAAATGGTCGTTTCGAGATGATGTTTAGTATCATTACATGACAATAAAAATTTCAATTGACTGCATGGGCGGCGATCATGGCCCTGCAGTCACCGTAGCCGCTGCGGTATCGTTTGTTTATCGCGAACCTGATGCCGAGTTTTTGCTAGTTGGTCCCGAAGCGATCATTCAGGCCGAGCTCAAAAAAAATCACGCTCTTAACCATCCCAGGATGTCGGTCGTCAATGCGACCGAGGTGGTGACGATGGACGATCCGATTGAGGTCGCCTTGCGCCGGAAAAAAGATTCTTCTATGCGTGTTGCCGTGACCCTGGTGAAGGATGGCAAAGCGCAAGCATGTGTTTCCGCTGGTAATACCGGTGCTTTGATGGCCGTGTCGCGTTACGTACTCAAGACGATGCCCGGCGTCGATCGTCCTGCGATCTGCAGTATCTTGCCTAATGAGAAAAACTTACCAACTTACATGCTCGATCTTGGCGCCAATGTCGATTGCGAGCCATTGCATCTGCATCAATTTGCCATTATGGGTTCGGCGCTGGTGGCCGCGCTGGAAGGAAAGGCCAGACCCAGCATAGGTTTGCTCAATGTCGGTGTAGAGGACATTAAAGGTAATGATGTTGTCAAGAAAACGGCTGAATTATTGCGTATTGATCATGAAAAAGGTTTACTCAATTTTTATGGCAATGTTGAGGGAAATGATATATTCAAAGGGACAACGGATATTGTCGTTTGCGATGGCTTTGTTGGTAATGTGACTCTCAAGGCGGCGGAGGGTATGGGGCGTTTTGTCAAAAGTACGCTGACCAAAGCTTTCAAGAGTGGTCCGTTGAATCTGTTGGGCGCGTTTATCGCGCGCGGGGCACTCAAGTCAATCTCGCGAACCATGAATCCGTCAAACTATAATGGTGGAAGTCTGCTTGGCTTGCGCGGACTGGTCTTTAAAAGTCATGGCGGAGCGGACAAATACAGTTATGAATGGGCAATTCAGCGTGCATTTGATGCCGCAAAAAATGATGTTTTGTCCCGTATTTCGATCTCCATGGCCTCCCTGATGCCAGTTGCAGTAGTCGCGTGCCCGGAGGCGATCGAGAGCA
>CANIFC010000452.1 GCA_947466695.1 Oxalobacteraceae bacterium
TGAAATTTCAAGAAAAAGAACAACGAGCTAGTTGATCTGGATCATCAATGAAAGTTTCTTTAAAATAACTATTTTAGTAATTATTTGATTACACCCTATCCAACAACTTTGCCTCAAGTATAAGTCACACTCGATTCTGATCATATGAAGAAATAATTTTTGATGAAGCTGCACTTTTTATAATGCTTCGGCCCTTCTGCAAGCAAGCTGTAAGACTCTGGGTCTATCTTAGATATCCAAGCGAGATTCCTTTTCGCTGCCGGCCAGCCAGCCAGCCAATATTAAAATAAAACTCTTTATTAAATTCAAGGACAATATCATGTGGAAAATAGCCGTCGGTTTCATTCTTTTTGCCTCTCTTGCATTATTCATTATTTTTAAAGCTGGTGATAAAGTTGACATGCAAGGCGAAACCGGCAATATGACTGAAACACAGGAAGAATCAAGCCCGACACCACCGGCACTGCCATCAAACTTGCCAGCCGCTGAATCTACTGCATCCGCTACGAGTAAATAAGCTTTTTCTACGCCATTAATATTGGCGAACTTTTCAATTTCCTTATGCTTATCCGGTGCTTAACACCCGATGCCCGGGTATTTACGACTTTTAAGCATTTCTACATTTATCATATTGAGATCTGACGGTAACCAGTTACTTCTATCCATCAAATATATCCGTACATTACTTGAATGCTTTTTGCGATTTTTAATATTTTCTCATATTGATATACGCATAATTTATTTTGAATTTGTGTAAAGTTAGCCCATCATGACAATCTGCGATGTCCAGATAAGCTCCATCATTGTGGTATTCGATTGACCTTGAAATTTCCGTCGAAGACCACCTGAAAAAAGGAGGATGTCCGGGTTGGCCCTACCGACAAGGCTCTTACGGGTAGAAGGTGCCAAAGGCATAAAACGGAGCGATCGCCAAAGCAGAAGCGATCCTGGCCAGCGATCCGGCGCGTTACGTCTTGCTGCAACAATTTAAAAAAATCAGCTAATCCCGCCATTCACGAAACAAGCACCGGACCAGAAATTTGGGACAACACCGAGGGTGGTGTGGATATATTTGTTGCAGGCGTTGATACCGGCGGCACACTCACCGGCGTCTCGCGCTACCTTAAGCAGACTAGAACCAAAAACATATTACCGGTAGCGGTTGAACCCGGCAGCAGTCCGGTAATGACACAGAAACGCGCAGGCTTGGCACTTCAGCCTGGACCACACAAAATTCAAGGAATTGGTACCAGCTTTATTCCGGATGTAGTCGACATGTCACTCATCGATCAAATTGAGCAGGTGAGTAACAAAGATGCCATTTTGTTTGCCCAAAGAATGGCGGGAGAAGAAGGTATTCTCTGCGAAATCTCGTGTAGGGCTGCAGTGGCTGTGGCGGTCAGAATTGCTAATTTACCGGAACACGCAGGAAAAATAATCGTCGTGGTGTTACCCGAACCAGGTGAGCGCTACCTGAGCTCTATCCTGTTTGAAGGACTCTATGATGCCAGCGGTGGCGCGGTTTAAAGATCTGCCATCCAGGCAAAAAACGCTTTCCTGCAAACTTCAGAAGAGCGTTTTTTTCTAAATGTAGTTAGCCGAAGTCTTTGAAAGTTTCGAGATCAACCTGTACCGATTCGTCGCCGCCTGACAACCAGATCTGGCCATCCTGAATGGTGCATTGCAGCTGCATATTGCGTTGCGCCAGTTTTGCCAGCGCCTGACTTGTCGCCGAGGGTACGTTCTTCACTTGAAGATTTTTAGCACGATCGAGCCGGCTATTAATTTGTTTCCACCAGATGCTACTGGCATGGGCAAAACTGTAGACCACAACCTGATCGGACCGGCCACACGCCTTAAGCAAACGACGGTCTTCCGGCTGCCCTACCTCGCCCCACAACTGGATCGCATCAGTGTAATCCTTTAACCAGAAATCAGGCTCTTCCGTATCTGAAATACCCTTCCCAAAACTCAGGCGTTCACTGGCATGAATCGCAAAAGCGAGTACCCGGATCATCATGCGCTCGTCAGTTTCGGAAGGATGCCGGGCGATCGTCAGGCTGTGATCAGCATAATAACCGCGATCCATGTCGGAAATATTGAGTTCAGCTTTGTAGATCGTTGATTTAAGCGCCATTATTTGAACACCACGGTCTTGTGCGCGTTAAGAAGTATTCGATGCTCGACAAAGCACCTGACCGCCCGCGCCAAAACGACACATTCCACATCGCGGCCAATGGCCGTCAAGGTTTCGGGATCCATTGAATGGTCAACGCGTTCAACATCTTGCTCGATAATGGGGCCTTCATCGAGATTGCCAGTGACGAAATGGGCAGTAGCTCCAATGAGCTTGACGCCGCGTTCATGGGCCTGATAATACGGTTTTGCTCCCTTGAAACTCGGAAGGAACGAATGATGAATATTAATCGCACGTCCCGCCAGCGCAGTACACATCTCTGGCGACAGGATCTGCATGTAGCGAGCCAAAACGACCAGCTCGACTTGGTTGGACTCAATGATTTCGAGTACTTTTTGTTCTTGCAATCGCTTCATTTCTGCTGAAGCGCCTGCAGCCAGAGGCAGATGGTGAAACGGTATGTTGTAGCTCGCCGCCAGTTGATAGAAATCCGTATGATTAGAGATAATTGCCTTGATCTCAACGGGCAGCAAGCCGCTCTTGAAACGAAATAACAAATCATTGAGGCAATGGCCGATCTTCGACACCATCAACACCATACGCGGCTTGTGACGCGCATCATGCAATTGCCAGTCCATCTGCAGGTCGGCCCCCATACTGGCAAAGTCAGCTCGCAAAACTTCATCGCTGATCGTGCTCTCTTCAAGTGCGAAGTGCACCCGCATGAAAAACAACTGCGATTGCGCGTCTCCAAACTGGGCAGAGTCAAGAATATTGCAGCCGTGATTAGCTAAAAAACCAGAAACGTTATGCACGATACCGCGTTGATCAGGACATGAAAGTGTGAGAATGTATTCTGGGAGCATAGTGGAGGGAAAGGAGAAAA
>CANIFC010000453.1 GCA_947466695.1 Oxalobacteraceae bacterium
AAGAGCGGTTATCCGCGTATTGCAGGACCGGAAAATAGGACGGGAAATGCAGGGTGAACTTGTATCCTGGTTTGTCGTCGGCTTTTGCTGCATTTTGTGCGGCATGCAAGACATCCTCCGGTAAGCCGGACAGTTGTTCTTTATCTTCGATGAACAAGCCATAGTCATTGGTAGCATCAAGGACATTTTCAGAGAACTTGGTGGACAGTGCGGCGTGTTTTTCCTGGATCTCGGCGTAACGTATTTTTTGATCGTCAGCCAGTTCCGCTCCGCTCATTCGAAAGTCGCGGATGGCGTTGTTGATGATCATTTTTCGCGCTGGTGAGAGGCTGGAAAAATTTTCATTGGCATGTAAGGCCTTGTATTTGTCAAACAATGCCAGGTTTTGTCCCAGGCTAGTCCAGAACTCGGTGAGCTTGGGCTGATTCTCGTTGTAGACGGCGCGGAGTTCCGGCGTATCCACGACGGCATTGAGATGACCGATAACACCCCAGGCGCGTCCCAGTTGTTCTGTCGCGTTTTCCAGCGGCTCAACAAAATTCTCCCAACTTACTGGTTCTGCACTTTGCTCAAGCTGCGCAACGACGGCACGATTTTCTTCCAGCAAGAGTTCGATGGCCGGTGTGACATGCTCGGGCTTTATCGTATCAAAATGGGGCAGGTCGCTAAAATCGAGTAGAGGATTGGATGAATTTTGTTGTGTCATTTTAATTTCTTTCAGTAGCTTCAATAGTGTTAACCAATAGCATGGTGATGGTCATCGGGCCCACGCCGCCAGGAACCGGGGTAATGTAGCCGGCGACCTCCTTGACTGGAACGAAGTCGACATCGCCACATAATTTGCCTTCATCGTCGCGGTTCATGCCGACATCAATGACTACTGCGCCCGGCTTGACCATATCGGCAGTGACGATATTGCGCCTGCCTGTAGCAACGACCAGAATATCTGCATTGCGGGTATGGTAACCAAGGTCACGTGTCTTGGAATTACAGATGGTGACGGTTGCCCCTGCTTGCAAGAGCAGCATCGCCTGTGGCTTGCCGACGATATTAGAAGCGCCGACCACGACCGCGTTGGCACCACGGATCTCGCACTGAATCGACTCCAGCATTTTCATGACACCGTAAGGCGTGCAAGGGCGAAACAATGGTTTGCCAGTCATCAGCAGACCTGCGTTACTGACATGAAAGCCATCGACATCTTTTTCAGCGGCGATTGCTTCAATCACTTTATTGGCATCGATATGCGCAGGCAAAGGCAACTGCACCAGCAGGCCGTTGATTTTTGGATCACGGTTCAAGCGCTCGATATGCGCGAGCAGGGCGCTTTCACTCAGGTCTGCGTCATATTTCTCCAGTACCGAGTAAAAACCACAATCTTCACACGCCTTGACCTTGTTGCGGACATACACCTGCGATGCCGGACTTTCACCGACCAGGATAACGGCCAGGCCAGGTTGCTTGCCTTGCGCTGTCAGTATGGCGGCACGGCGCGCGACATCGGCACGAATTTGTTGAGAGAGTTCGGTTCCGCTGATAATTTGGGCTGTCATGATGGCTTATTGAAAGAGAAAGAGGAAAAATTGGTAATGATTATAAAGGATGCCTCGCTCATGAGGACAATGAGGCCAGCTCAATCACGGTTTTTCCGTCGATCCGCTATCCCTCCCTTTACTTATTTCGGGACAACGACAGAGGCATGGGATTTTAGTTTTTTTGGTCTATCCGGATTTTCTGAAAAATCAGTCCGGTTGACCAGATTAGAATAGTAAGCCTTGTTTTCTTTTTTTGCAGTTCTACGGTATTCGTTCGATGATATTGCGCAAGAGGATCGCTTTTAAAGCCTATAAATTACAATTTGATGTTGAATTTGCCGCATTTTTCATACGTATTTCCATACAAATTTTACTTAAAGGCAATGGTGATGTTGCAGCGCAAAATCAAGGATAACCAAGACAAACAAAGGCTTCCAGTGAACGCTTCGATAAAATTTTGCGCTGCAACGTAAATTCCACATTATGATATTGAACACCGCTATTTGAAAATTGGTGAAGTGCTGTTAAAATTCTCATGTTAGTAAAATTACCTACCAAATTCAAGTTAGCTTTGCCGTCATGTACTTATGCGCCATGTGAAAAGCGTACCCCCAAACAGGAAAGAGGAGATTCTTCATGTCGTCCCCAATAGATCAAGTTTTAGCGCAAGCCGTCAACGATCCTGATGTCGTTGAAACCAATGAATGGTTAGCGGCTCTCGAGTCGGTTATTGAAAACGAAGGCCCGGAACGGGCGCATTACCTGATGGAACGCATGGTTGAGCTCGCCCGCCGCCGTGGTTCGAACATCCCGTTTTCAAGTAATACACCCTACATCAATACCATTCCTGCCGACGAAGGTGCGCATTGTCCCGGTAATCTGGAAATCGAGGAAAAATTACGTTCCATGATGCGCTGGAATGCGATGGCCATGGTGGTCAAGGCCAATCGCCTCGATGGCGATCTGGGCGGCCACCTGTCAAGTTTCGCTTCGCTGGCCAATATGCTGGGAATTGGTTTTAACCATTTCTGGCACGCGCCGACGGAAGACCACGGTGGCGATTTGCTGTATATCCAGGGCCACTCCTCACCCGGCGTTTATGCCCGCGCTTTTCTGGAAGGCCGCCTGACAGAAGAGCAATTGTTGCACTTTCGCCGTGAAGTCGATGGTAAGGGATTGTCATCCTATCCGCATCCGAAACTGATGCCTGATTTCTGGCAGTTCCCGACCGTCTCCATGGGCCTGGGTCCGCTGATGGCGATCTATCAGGCACGTTTCCTGAAGTACCTGCACGCACGTGGCATCGCTGATACCGCAAACCGCAAGGTATGGGCATTTTGCGGTGATGGCGAAATGGATGAGCCTGAATCGATGGGCGCGATCGGTATGGCCGGACGCGAACAACTTGATAACCTGATCATCGTGGTTAACTGCAACCTGCAGCGGCTTGATGGCCCGGTACGTGGCAATGGCAAGATTATTCAGGA
>CANIFC010000454.1 GCA_947466695.1 Oxalobacteraceae bacterium
GGCATGGTCATTGATGCCAGCCTGGGCTATTTCATGACACCACTGGTCAGTGTGCTGTTAGGCTTTGCGCTGCTGCATGAACGTTTGCGCCCCTACCAGTGGCTGTCTGTCGCGATCGCCGCCAGCGGCGTAGCCTGGCTGGCCTGGCAGACCGGACATCCTCCCTGGATCGGCATATCGCTGGCACTCACCTTTGGCATCTATGGCTTGCTGCGCAAAACGGCCGCACTTGGGCCGCTGGAAGGATTATCGCTGGAAACCCTTTTACTCTTTCCGTTTGCCTTTGGCTATCTGATGTGGCTCAGTTTTCAAGGCCAGAGTGCGTTTATTGAATCTGGCACCTCCACGCGCTGGCTGTTAGTTGCCGCTGGCCCGATTACCGCCATACCCCTGCTACTATTTGCCGCCGCGGCACGTCGCATTCCTCTGGCAACCTTAGGACTCATGCAATATATTGCCCCTTCATTACAATTGATTTTAGGGGTTTATATTTTCAATGAATCGTTTAGCGGTGACCGGCTGGCCGGCTTCGTGACTATCTGGATAGCGCTGGCACTGTATTCGCTCGAAGGCTTGCGACATACTTTTCGAAGGGAAAAGCTGGCCTGACGGTCTCAGCGCCCGCATTCAAACCTTGGATATCGCCCGATAATTTTGATTCTTCCTTTCCGGCAGGTAGTGGCATCAGCTCAGCGTGTTTTCAAGTTGCGGCCCCGCCACTACCCTAAGACCACCCTGCTACCCGGCATCAGGAACCCCGTTGACAGAGGTTTGTGCCCGGCCTGAATTTGGCAATCATCCGGTCAGCTTTTCAATCACGCAATAATTTTTCTCTGGACTTGAACCGGTCAGAGACTGCGCCTTCAGTTTGACCGGCAATGGCGGCCATGTCGTCCATATCGGCCATATTGGCCATATCACTCATGATAACTGTCTCTTGTGGTTCAATCTCAGCAGAAGTGCCGGGTGGACAATCAAGAGACCAGGAGCGAGGGATGTACTTCAATGACTCCGTTGTAAAATTGCCCGTACGGCGATATAGGCGGTAGATTCATGCTACATTAGCGACCTCGCTAGGGGTCCTGAAACGGATAAAAAACGACAGTTATTTGCACTAACGCCGTTTTCGCTGTTTTGGGTGAGAGAGTCCCTTCCTACCTGATCTGGATAATGCCAGCGAAGGGAAGCGCAAAGCTCTGATTCCCTTTGTTTGCTCCCACGCTGTGCGCTGTCGTTATCAGCCGCACCGTACTGAAAAGAGCAAACCATGTCCCAACAAAAGCAACATCGCACCCTCATTGCCTTAGCCATCGCGCAGGCATTTGTCCTGACACACTCCGCCTTCGCACAAAGTGCCGGGCAAGCGCCGCAGGTGGTCACTATTACAGGCGTAAAAATGGACAACAATAAAGTTGCCAGCACGAAAGCCGGTGGCTTTATCGAAACACCCTTGCTCGACACCCCGGTTTCAGTGACGGTCTTTGATCAGTCACAGATGCAGGACTTGCGTATCCGCCAGACCAGCGATGCCATGAAATTCGATGCCAGCGTGAACGACGCCTACAACGCCGTCGGTTATGCCGAACAATTCTCGATACGCGGTTTTGCGCTGGATAATTCTTCCGGCTACCGGAAGGACGGCTTTGCCATTCCCGGTGACGCTTCAATCCCGCTGGAAAATAAAGAGCGCATCGAAGTTGTCAAGGGGATTAGCGGGTTTCAGTCTGGCTTTGCGACGCCAGGCGGAATCATCAACTACATCACCAAACGACCCGGGCCTGTAGCCGTGCGTTCGGTAACGACCGAGCTCAGTGAACGTGGCACTGCCTACGTTGCAGCCGACTTGGGCGGCATGTCCGACGACCGGCAATTTGGCTACCGGATCAATGTGGCCGGCGAGCGCCTGCGCTCCTACATCAAGGGCGCAGACGGCGAGCGTCAGTTCGTATCAGGAGCTTTCGACTGGCACATCACGCCACAAGCCCTTTTGCAACTCGATCTGGACTACCAGCATAAATCACAGCTGACCGCCCCCGGGTTCCAGCTGTTTAACGGCACCGATCTGCCACGGGGTATCAGTGCAGATATGATGCTCAACAACCAGCCCTGGGCCCAACCGGTAGACACGCGCAGTAGTAACGTAGGACTGCGCTTTGCCTACCAGTTCAATGCAGACTGGAGCGTCTCGGTTGCCGCCAACAAGCATGAATTCAAGCGTGACGATTACACCGCATTTCCTTATGGCTGCACTGCCGCCTCGCTCTATCCGGGCTACTGCGCCGATGGTGGCTATGATGTCTATGACTACCAGAGCGTGAATGAATCAAAATCACTGACCGCGACCCAGCTGGTGCTCAATGGTAAATTTGCTACCGGCAACATCCGGCATGCGTTTGCAGCAGGTCTGTCGAACTCGGAACGGCGCGACTATTACGGCGATTATGTGTACGATTTTGTTGGTGTCAGCAATGTTTTTGTACCGCTGGTGACCGCACAGTCGGCCAATAAGACCGGACCAGTTTATTTGCGCCGCACCGACAAGGAGTGGTCCGCCTTTGTCCAGGACATCGTTAGTATCAATGAGTCGCTCAAACTGCATCTCGGCCTGCGCCACTTGAACATCGAGCGCAGCCAAGCCGACAACCCCGGCTATCAAAACAGCTATCTGCTACCTAACCTTGCCCTCGTGCTCAAGCCGGACAGTCGCTGGTCGGTCTACGGCGCCTTTACCGAAGGTCTGGAACACGGCGGGATCGCGCCATTAGGTACAAACAACGTCAATGTTATGCTGAACCCGGAAAAATCCAGCCAGGTTGAATTAGGTGTCAAGGCAGAACTGAGTGACACATTGAATGTGTCGGCAGCAGCTTTCCGGATCAAAAAACCACTCGAATATATTAACGGTAATGGAACGTACGTCAGTGATGGTGATGCCATTCACACCGGCTTTGAATTGGCGGCGCAGGGAAAAATCAGTACGAATCTGAACATGGGCGCCAGTCTCACCGCC
>CANIFC010000455.1 GCA_947466695.1 Oxalobacteraceae bacterium
CCCAATTAAACCGGCATGACATGGAAGTCTTGGCCGCCGGCAATGCGCTGGTATTACTGGCAGGACACCGCCGGCAGGCATTATGGCAAGCCGTTGCCGCTATTCCGGACAAGGGTTTGCTGCATCCTGTCACACTTGAAGAGGAAGCACCGCAACTCGCGCCGCCCGGTGAAGGGCAAGAGATCGTCAGCGACTATCGCAGCGCAGGTCTTACCCTGGGCCGCCATCCACTGGCACTGCTGCGCCAGCGCTTATTGGCCTTGCGTTTTTTACCGGCAGAACTGCTCAATACTTTTCAGAATGGCCAGTTCGCACGCGGCTGCGGAATAGTGACGGGCCGTCAGCGCCCCGGCACCGCCAATGGTGTCATGTTCATCACGATTGAGGACGAAAGTGGTCCGGTTAACGTGATTGTCTGGCCATCGCTGGTCGAGCAGCAGCGCAAGGAAGTACTCGGTGCGAGATTGCTGGGCGTCTATGGAATCTGGCAATGCGAAGGTGAGGTTCGTCATCTGGTCGCAAAACGCGTTGTAGACCTGTCACATCTGCTAGGTCAGCTGGAAAGTAGCAGCAGAGATTTCTGCTGATGCCATCAAGATTAGAAATCAAGACTCAAGAATCAGCAATCAGCGTTTTTTATCCGCTCATCTGCGGTAAGGCAATTGAGCGCAACTGAAAGCGGCCATCCTTATTGAATAACCACGTTTCCATTATTTCCAGCTTACCGTGACGAAGTAAGCTCGCTTTAGGCCGGGGAAATGGTGCTGCGCTGCTGATGCTGGCGAGCGCGGTCGTTTCCGTCATTTTATCGCGGTTACTTCTGACAATTTCGCGGCGTAGCAACTTGCCATCAGCGTCAATCGAATATTTCAAGACGATCACCGAACGCAACATTGCCTGTGGCCGCTCAGGATAAACTTTGTCTGCACTCAGCTGTGAGATACGCAAGGCCAACTCGCGTTGATAGGCAGTGAGTGAGAGTGAGGTCGATGGAGATGCCGATAGTGGTGCCACTGCTTTTTCAACCAGACCATTCGCGCGTCCGTCTCGGCTATTCGTACTATTCGTACTATTCGTGCTGGTCACACCCGAATCTTGTGTCGAGCAGGCGCTTAGTATGCCAGCGCACAGTAATGCCCATTTTTTGATTTGCATGCTACTGCCTTTCAAAGTACCCTCATCCCGTCACCGGGATCACCTTATCGTCACACTCGCATCCCGCCCGATATTCTAATCTTCCCTGGCCGGTTCCGGCAACGTCATACGCCCGGTATGGTAATCATATTTATACACTTCACCGTAGCGTCCCCACTCTACCGCAATTTCAAGCACACGTTTTGCTTCGTCCGCCTTCAAAAATTCCTCCAGCAGCTCAATGAATGGCTGCTCTGGCAAACTACCATTACTATCCTGTTCGAGCTTGCGGCGGATGTGCGCCGCCAGAGGAACATGCGCCAGCAATTGCTGGCCGAACAGCTCTTGCCGCACGGCTTGGTCAGCACCGGCGTATTGTCGTCCTAGCGCGGTCAGCAAAATATCGCCTTTTTCGATCATGGCCAATCCCAGCAAACTCAGCGCCTCATAAGTGGGAAACAACTCTTCATCGGTGAGCTCAGACTCTTCGGCCATTTGCGGCAAGTCTGCCCGCCCGTTGAAGGGGGCGTCAGCCAGTAAATCGAGAACGGCCTCAATGCGGCTGACATCTGTTTCAGGCAAGCGGTAACCGACATGTCTTGAAAGCGCGACACCAGTGCTCGCTTCTTGCGGCGTACGCATCGTCATCAAACCATACACCTCATCAATCAGCGCACGCACTACCGGCGAGTCGACATCTCGCGGACGGGGCAAATCGATCTTCACTTCGCAGCGGATACAACCGGGGTCACTCGCCATGATAATGATGCGGTCCGCCATCATCACGGCTTCCTCAATGTTATGGGAAACAATCAGGATACCCTTGGTTGGAATCCGGTCACCATCCCATAATTCCAGCATGTCGTTACGCAACGTTTCACCGGTGAGTACATCCAAGGCCGAAAATGCCTCATCCATCAAAAGGACGTCCGGGTTGGTGACCAACGCCCGGGCAATCCCGACACGCTGCTTCATGCCGCCCGATAGCTCACGCGGCAAGGCGCCGCCAAAACCGGCGAGACCAATCAGTTCAAGCAGCGCATCAGCTCTTGCCTTGCGCTCCTGTGTGGCGACACCCTGCGCCTCAAGCCCGAGTTCGACATTTTGCTGCACAGTCAGCCAGGGAAACAACGCAAACGACTGAAAGACCATGGCAATGCCTGCTACCGGCCCGTAAATAGGCTTGTCCCGATAAGCCAGCTTACCGCTGTCAGCCGGAATCAATCCAGCGATAATACGCAATAATGTTGACTTACCCGAGCCTGACTTACCCAGCAAGGCGACAATTTCACTCTGCGCCAACTTGAAATCAAGTTTTTCCAGTACCGTCCGCGCTTTTCCATCCGCTGCCTTGAAAGATTTGGCAACCTGATGGAGTTCTATCAAATATTGGCCCATCGTTATTTCTCCAGCTTGTCAATGTAGTCTGTCCAGGTCAGTGCATTAAAACAGCCTGTATTTTACGGTCGAATCCATCTCAGCTACTGCGATCCTCAGCCAGCGAATAGAGTTTGCGCCAGAAGAAGCGATTGAGTAGCATCACGTACACGCACATGACGGCAATTCCGAGCGCGATACGGTGAAAATCGCCCAGCTCTGTCATCTGTTTGATATAACTTCCCAGACCGTCGGCAATCAGCGTTGTCTTACCCCAGGTGACGTATTCAGCAACAATACTGGCATTCCAGGACCCGCCGCTCGCCGTAATGGCACCGGTTACGTAGCTTGGGAAAACAGCAGGTAAGTACACTCGCTTCCATTTTAGCCAGCCCTTCAATCCCAGATTATCAGCCGCCAGACGTAACTCATTAGGAATGGCGGCAGCGCCGGCGACCACATTAAACAGGATGTACCACTGCGTGCCAAATACCATGA